>JAUWPZ010000172.1 GCA_030611315.1 Sedimentisphaerales bacterium | reverse complement strand
ATACATTCACTGTCTGGAAGGAAGCATCAAGATATTGCTGGCGTTGTTGTTTGCGTTGGTTTATATCAAGATGCCGTTGCGCCGTGCCTGGATGCGGTGGACGGTTTTTTTGCTGCTGTCTGTTTTACTTTATTGCGGGGCTGGTACTGGTGGTTTGCTTTTTGCCTGGTTTTGCGGACTATTTGAAATTCGGCGCCGCAACTTCATAACCGCCCTGTGGTGTTTTGTCTCCGCTACGGTAGCGGCGTATATATTGGCCAATTATTTTCTCGACAGCATTTTGAGCAAAATGTGGTTGATTTTTCCAGAGGAGCAAACGCTTGAGGATCCCAGAATAGCAAAAGTTGCGGTCTGGTCTTATCTGGTTTTTGCTTTAGTGGCTGTGGTGTTGACTTTTTGGCCGCGCCGGCAAACATCCGACGTAAAGAGCAACAAGACTGCCATGGTCGGCGAAGGCAGCTCTTCTCATACCGCTAAACTGCGGTTGGTTTTCCGCGTGTTTGTTCTGTCCGCCATGGCTGTAACGATCTTTTTCTCGTTAAATCGCGTTAAAAGGTACCAGTCGCAAATAACCTATTATGGCTACTACCGAATGTGGCCTGAGCTTTTACGCCAGGCGCGTGGGATACCAGCCGAAGAGTATAATATTTTTCTTGTTCATTACGTTAATAGAGCGCTCTTTCATACCGGAAAGCTTGGTTGTGAGATGTTTTCATATCCACAAAGTCCGGATGCTTTTGGGGCTATCTACCAGGGACGTCGTCACTTCGTAGCCACCGAGCAGTTTTTCGAAATCGGGTTAGTTAACGATGCGGCGCACCTGGCCTACCAGTCGCTGGAAGCCTTTGGCAGCTATCCGACAACCCTGAAACAATTGGCTTTGATTAATGTCGCAAGAGAACAAACCAATGCCGCCCGCGTTTTTCTTAATGCCTTGGGCAAAGATTTGATGTTCGGCCGATGGTCGCGCGATTGTCTCAAACGTCTTGAGACCGATCCGCTGCTCTCAGAAGACGAGCGGATGCGTCGTATCAGCACATTGCGAACGATTGGTGAACCGCTCAAACCGGCCAATATTCTCAATTGGCAGCTCCAGAGGTTGCTGCGGCACAATGGGAAAAATAAAATGGCATTTGAATATCTGATGGCCGATCATTTGTTGAACAGGCGGCTTGAGATGTTCCTGGGCCAACTTCATCGTCTGGACGATTTTGACTATCCGGATATTCCCCGCCATTATGAAGAAGCGATTCTGATTTACACTATGTTGAGTAATAAAACGGTTGACCTTGGAAATCGCAAGATCAAACCTGAGACAATACGACGGTTTCGTGATTTTTCGCGAATCTGTGCGACTTACCAGAATGCCCAAGAAACCGCGAAAAAAGAGGTGAGGAGAAGGGGTTTTTCTGACACATATTTCTACTATTATAGTTTCGAATAATCTGGTGATTTAGGTTTGGTGCGATTTCGCACTTTTTCTTGTGTGTTGCTTATACGCAAAGTTGGGTCAAGAAAACTGCGAAAGTTAAGGTTTGGTAAAATGAATAAATATCGCCGCTATCTGCTTTTGCCGATTACCGTTGCCATATTGGCTATTGTTTCGCTCTATTATATTCTGTCTGCTGCGGACCAACCTATCCACAACGCCACTTTAATTAACCGATCTCCCCGAATTCGCCCTGACTACACGAACACGGCCATTCCCCCGAACATCGCACCGCTGAATTTCATAGTGAACGAGCCTGGCAGGCGATATTATGTCAGGATATACTCAAAGCAGGGCAAAGACATTAACATCTACAGCAAGAAACCGCAGATAGTGATCCCCCTGAAACCATGGAGAGAGCTATTGCATCTCAACCGAAAGAATAAATTGTATTTTGATGTTTGCTTCGAAGATGAAAATGGTCAATGGCAGCGGTTCGCCTCTGTTACCAACACGATCGCTCCGGCCGATACCGACGAATATTTGGTTTATCGGCTCATCAAGCCATTGTACGGTAACTGGTTTGACACAGGTATTTACCAGCGTCATCTGGTCAACTACGATCAGTTACCGGTTTTGCGCGGTCGAAGCTTCAGACAACAAAGCGAAGGAGGTTGCGTTAGCTGCCATGCGTTTTGTAATAATCGAACAGATAAGATGACGATCGGCGTCCGGGACTGGAATTATGGTGTTTCTACGCTGTTGTCCCAAAACGGCAAAGTGAGCGAGATGGACGTCAAGTTCGGTTATACCGCCTGGCACCCCAGCGGTCGGATAATCATGTATTCGATGAACAAGGTGCAGCAATTCTTCCACATGACAGGAGTAGAGATCAGAAATGTGGTTGATCTCGATTCCGCTTTGGCGTACTATGATCTCAAGTCGAAGACAATCAAGGTTACCCCACAACTGGCCGACAAATTTCGGTTGGAAACCTATCCCACCTGGTCGCCGGATGGGGATTATCTGTATTTCTGCAGCGCACCGATCTTGTGGTCTGATCGGAATGTGGTGCCGCCGAAAAACTTTGAAAAAATACGCTACGATCTTATGCGAATCAGCTATGATATTGACACGGATAGCTGGGGCCGGCTTGAAACAGTTCTTTCCGCCAGCCAGACAGGCAAAAGTATTCTGCTGCCCCGAATCTCGCCGGACGGCCGATTTCTGATGTTTTGTATGTGCGATTACGGCTGCTTTCCCATCTATCAACTCAGTAGTGATTTATACATAATGGATTTGCAGGCCGCCCGACAAACGGGCAATTTTACTTACCGTCGCCTGGAGGTCAATAGTGATCGGAGCGAGTCATGGCATTGTTGGTCGAGCAACGGACGGTGGGTAGTTTTCAGCAGTAAAAGGCGTGACGGAGTTTTCATACGCAGTTACATCAGCTACGTAGATGAGGATGGTAAGGTATATAAGCCACTGCTGCTGCCTCAAAAAGATCCGGATTTTTACGATTCATTTCTTAAGACCTACACTGTTCCTGAATTTGTCGTAGAACCAGTTCAAACCAGGGAAAAAGACCTGGCTGATGCTGTGCGTTCACCCGCTCAAATCGAAGTAACCATGCCGCTGACCGGCGCTACTCCGAAAGCCGGTCCTTCCGACCCCTGGCAACAAGATAGGGAATAGCTTTATGTTATTGTTATGGATTTGCACGGTTTGGATAATAGGGGATTCGCTTGTTACGCCTGTCAGTTGAATCAGCGAAATTGAAAAAACAAACGGAAGACTAACACCCCGTCTGTTATGAATAATTATATGCTGTGATCACTGTCGTCATCACTGCCCCAGGTGTCTTCAGTTCGTCGGCCGCTTGAAAACGGCAAGTTCTCCGCCAGGTTTTTTCCATCTGTTCCAGTCGCAACATTCTTCTGCCACTGGTCACAAAGAGTCTGAGCTTTCTTTGGCTGGACTTCACTTGCAGCCCAGCCTTGCCGCTACTATCCACAGTCGCAATCTACATTGCATTTGTCTGTCCGGACAGTGCCAGCGAAAGAATGCTGCTCGTAATAAGCTGTGGACGTCCTTGCGCATCAATCAGATAGTGTATCGGCAGAATAGCCTGGCCGATTTGCGCGAATGTTTGTAGTGTCACTCTCTGTCCGCCTTTACACTTCACAACAGTTTGGCCGTCATAAACGAGATGTTGATTGGGCTTAAACAGCGACAGGTCCTGGAGAAGGTCGAATTTTGTATCTAATTTAGGGCTTGCTTTCTGAATGAGAATATCCGGAATCGTCCATTGGCTTACAACGTGATTACGGGCTTCGTACTCGTAAAGGTAATTACCGCTCTCGATGTGGATATTCCCACCCTGGCAAGTGCCCTGCTCGGTTAATTCGGAAAGCCGGTCTTTCTCGCTATTGAGGCCCCGCTCGTAACTTCTAAGCCGCCAGCTTCGCAGCGAGCTTAAATCATCCGCATTGCTGATAATCTGCGCGTCGATAACGTTATTGACGCCTCCAATTTGGGTCTGTTGGCTGATATTATACATGACCCGGTCGTTCTTGCTCTTGCGCTTGATAACTACCTGTCCGATGACGGAATTGGCATATGTGCCGCGTTTGCCTTTGGCCCAACTCCAGTGAATGATATCATAGGTTAAAGTATATTGCTGCCATTTGTCCTGATGAGGCTCGGCCGGTGAAAATCGAGATAAATAGTCACGAATTGGTTTTAGAGCGTATGGTCCTGTTGAGGCATCGATACTTAAACCACTACCTGTTTCGGCTGCTAACAGCGGCAGCCTGCCGTTGGCGGCCAAGGTCGCTGCGATAATGCTGCTCTTTAGAAATTGTCTTCTATTCATTGAGACTGTCTGCATTAATTCAGCTTTCTGCTTTCACTTTCGCGTACCAATTGACATATTCTTCATACAGATTGTTCTGAGGGTTGCGTGCTCGGATATTAGCTCTGTTCCGGCCCTGTATCCCTGGGCGAGTGATATGTTTTGCAAAATCGGGTGGGCCCGGGTAGATCTCAATCCGCGAAAGGTACTCTCTGAAATTTTCGCGATGCCGCCTTATTACCGCCGCGTATTTTGGGTCGCCTGCAAGGTCCTTCATCTCCAAAGGGTCGTTCCTGATGTCGAATAGTCTGGTACTGTCTTTGTAAATGATGCTTTTGAAGCGCAAGTCTCTGACGCAGACCGACAGTTGCCCAATCGAAGTTTCGCAGACGATATAGTCACGCCACTTGTTCTCTTTGCCCTCAAGAAGGGGACGCCAGCTTCGAGCGATGGTTGTTTTTGGCAGCGGCGGCGCACCGGCGTAATCGCAGATTGTGGCCGCGAAATCCACTCCTGAAACCAGGTGTTGCGTATCCTGTACATTTTGTTTGATTTTGCCGGGCCAACATACAATCGCAGGCACCCGGCTTGCCTCTTCCTCGAGGTAGCCCTTGCTCACTTTTGCGTGAAAACCAAGCCCGTCTCCGTGGTCGGATGTCAGTATGAATAACGTGTTGTCGGCGTATGGTCCGTTGCGGATGGCGTCATAAACGCGCCCGACTTCGGCATCGACCATTTCGACCATCCGATAGTAGCCGTAGATATAATAGCGCCAATCCTCAAGACTCCAATTACGGATTTTCGACATCCCTGTTTTTCTATAATCGTTATCGAAGTTCTCCGGCAGAGGCGGCAATTTCTCTTTGATTTTAGGAGCAAACGCAAATTTGCCGGGCCCGCCGTCAATTGATGCGGGGAAACAGCAATCGTGAGGATTGAGAAAACCCACGGATAAAAAGAAAGGCTCCTTGCCGGTGCGGTTTTTCAAATATGCCACCGCCGACCTGGCAACAGACGAATCGCCAAGTTCTCCGTGGCCCGAGCCCCGGTGCAGAACCTTAAAGCTATCGGCCACATTGCGGCCGCTGACGTGCCATTTGCCGGTATGCACTGTTTCGTAGCCTACCTTCTTCAGCCATTGGCCTAAATCCGGAATTTTGGGGTCGATAGGATAGCTATTGACCACCACACCGTGTTCTTTGGACATTCTACCGGTGAACCAGCTTGCCCGCGCAGGGCAGCATTGAGGCATAGCACAGTATGACTCCATAAAGGAGTAGCCTTGGCGGATTATTCTGTCGATGTTCGGAGTCTGAACATATTTGCAGCCATAAGCCGAGATGGCTTTATGGTGTAATTGGTCAACATGGACAAAGACTATATTAGGCTTTTGGCTGCTCATCTATCGTTTATTAATACACGCTCCAGAGATATAATATCTGCGGTGTCCCAAGTTCGAACAGCGTCTCCTTGTTGATTGTCAGAATGTTTTGGCTGCGGTAGCTCAGGAAACTGGCAAAGGAGAATGGCTTGCGATATTCCACTACCTGGGCATCTTTAATCTTTGCCATTGATTTGACCATTTCTATTGCCTCATCCAGATAGCCGATTTTATCTATCAGCTTTTCTTCGAGCGCTTCCTTGGCGCCGTAGATACTCCCGTCAGCTAGTTCCTTGATCTTATCCGGCGAGAGCGTTCCTTCTCTGCCTTCTGCGACTATTTCCAAAAATCTTTTATAAGCAGGCGTAATTAGTTTCTGACGCATATATTCAAGCTCTTCCTCGGCTGGTTTCCTGAAGGAGCTGGGCCAGTCTTTTCTCTCGCCCGACTTAACTGTTACCGGCAAAACACCGAGCTTGTTTTCCAGCAGTTCCTGGACGACGAAGTAGAAGCTTATCACTCCGATAGAGCCGGTAATCGTAGTCGGCTCGGCTATGATTTTCTCACATGCGACCGACGTATAATACCCGCCCGAAGCGGCAACGCCCTGCATAAATGCAATGACCGGTTTGCCTTCCTCCTCTCTGTACTTTCGGATTTCCTTATAGATTTGGTCGCTGCCCGAAATCGTTCCGCCCGGTGAATTAACTCGAACAATCAAACCCTTCACCCGTTTGTCCTGCCGTGCCGCCTTTAACTGCTTCTTTACATCTTTCGCCAGTTCGCTGTATATCACACCCTGCACGTTAATCACCGCAATTTTACTGCTTCGCGGGCCCTTTCGGATAACTTCTTCGTTAAGGCCGCTTATTGGTCCTGTCGCAAAAATCGCGGCCATACCCATCAGCATTATAAGTAATCCGATGTTTGCCATAATCGACAGCGTCAAAACAATGCCCCAGAAAATCCTCCAGCCGCCGCCTTTTACGGTCGTTGACATTGTCGTCCCCTGTTCCGGCAGTGCCCCTGAAATATTACCATTCTGCTCAGTATCCATAATAATCCCTTTCAAAAATGAACGCTGTCATTATAGACCGGATAAATCCCGCCGTCAAGCGGGAAAGATTATACAATGGCCCAAACTGATTGTTATTCGATTAAGCTCATCAAATCTCGCCTGGCGTTCTGGACATATCGAATAAGCTGCTCAGCATATTGGGACTCTTGGCCTTTCCAGAGCCATTTGAGAATCCCCTCAATTTCTGAATCGTCCAGTTTCCGCCAGTCGGCACAACGTAAATCCTGCGGCAAATTGTTCTGTTCGGCCTTTTCCAACAGCACCGCGATACCGGCCATTCCACCCAAAGCCATGTTCTTCGGCTC
>JAUWPZ010000046.1 GCA_030611315.1 Sedimentisphaerales bacterium | reverse complement strand
TGGCCGAGAATCCGGACTTCTTTGCATTGTCAAACTTACTTTGCGGCATTTTGCCCTGCTTGTTTGCCAAGAGTAGCCGAAATGAGCTTCGAAAAATAATTATTCGAGACAAAAGCCGCTGTTGGCTTGAGCCTCAACAGTATTTCAGACAAGCCGCCTAAAGGCGTGTTTTTAGAGTGGACTCACTTTTGCCTTTTTACTTTTGCCTTTGTTTCTGTCTTCTATTAAATATAGCACAAAAACGCCCTCATGTTTTGTAAATAGTGTGTAAAAACCGCACCGGCCGAAATTTCTCAACGCTTTGTAAATTGTTTGTAAAAACTAACCGATGATTCTATTGTTATGAACTGCCGCTGGAATATACTTGAGACATGACTAATCCAATATGCAGGCGCTCCTGATTATGATGAATAGATGGCGGACCAATTTGTTAGTCCTCGCTCTGGCAATTGCGGCCTTTGCCTGCCTGCTGTACATTCGCCGCAACAGCGTAACGGTCCCGCAGGTTGCCCGGAACACGAAAACCGTCGCCGACCGTCTCGAGCAGTTCGGCCCGGCCGTCAGGCAAAGATTACTTCCATATTTCCAGTCCGCGAGCGTTCCCTATCCGCCGCACAAAATCACCCTCGTCGCCCTCAAAGACCAAAAGCTTCTCCAGCTCTGGGCGTCCGGCCCCGATAGCCCATTTAAGCTCATCCGCACCTACCCGATTCTCGCCGCAAGCGGCCGCCTCGGCCCAAAACTAAAAGAAGGCGACCGCCAGGTCCCCGAAGGAATCTACAAAATCGAGTCGCTAAATCCCAACAGCAGATACCACCTCGCCCTGCGAATCAACTATCCCAACGATTTCGACCGCCGCCAGGCCAAGCGCCAGGGCCGAACAAACCTCGGTGGCGACATTATGCTCCACGGCTCAAACGCATCTATCGGCTGCTTGGCTATGGGCGACCGGGCCGCCGAAGACCTCTTCATCCTCGCAGCCCGGACCGGCATCAAAAATATAACGGTAATACTCACACCCGTCGATTTTAGAACAACCCAATTACCCGACGCGACCGACCCCCTCCCGCCCTGGACAAACGAACTCTACGAACAAATCAAAACTAAACTGTCCGCCCTAAAATCCCAATAAACACCAAAAGCCCACAAATCCACCAAGCTGGGCAACCTACAACACTGTCATTCCGCACTTGATACTGTCATTCCGCACTTGATGCGGAATCCATATCTTTTTGATTTTTAATCTGTCATTTTACTTTTTGCATTTTAATTTTTAATTTTCCTTGCATACCTATCGGATTTCTGATAAAATATTATTCAAGTTGGATTTACCGGCCGGACGTAGAGAGGTCATTCTAATGAAAAACTTGATTGCCCTGCCTTTATGCCTTTACCTCTTATCACCAGCAGCCAATCGTTGTTGTCGGGTGCGGCAACTTCGAGCTTTCGGCCGGCATCAGCCGAGCCGGTCTTGAGCAGGCCGTCGAGACCGTCACCCGTACGGGGATTAAACCAGCCATAAGTAAACTTGCCTGCGGCTACTTCGAGCCGGACCTTCCCGCCGTGCTTGAGGTAAATCAAATATATCTCGCCAGGCTTATAAAAGACATAATCGTCGCTGTTGGCGGTCAGCTCGTCGCCGCATTTCATATCCCAGAACGGAATTTCATATTTTTTGAAGAACTCGAGGGCATAACGGCACTGGTCCCACATTTTTCCCCTGGTGCGATAATCCTGGCAGGTCAGGTCGCTGTGGGAATGCTTGTAGCCGAAGTACCATTCGAGACCTGCTCCGCCAGCCATGATGTTGCCCCACAGGCCGTTTTTGCGGGCGTTGTCGCGGGTAGGGTCTTCGGCGTCGGTAATCAGTGCGTGGCTGGCATCACCCGGCTCGTCGCAAGCCACAACCCATGGCTTGCCGGCGGCGACCGACCTGTCGATGTAGTTCCTGGTCTGGCTGTGAACCCGGCTAAAATCCGGCTTGTTGGTTTGCAGAGAAAAGCCGGTCAGCTTCGATGCGCTTCCGAGCAAGTCGTAATGGTTGGCGCCGTTATGAATGACTATATGGTGTTGATAGGGGTCGTGTGTCCAGAAGTAGTCCGCCCAGGCCGCCTTTTGCGCCGTGGAGGCGTTGTTAATCTCTTCGCCGAGATTCCAGTTCAAAGCCAGGTGGTGACTGAAGCGCGCGATTAGCTCTCGATAGTAGAGTTTTCGTTCGACGCCCAGGTCGCCCTTGTCCAGCAGCAGCTCATTCTCAGTCTCCAGCGTCTTGAAGTGCAGGTACATACCGAGCTTATCGGCGTGTTCAAACACGACCTCCCACTGATCAAGCCGCGATATATCCATTCGCAGACGCTCGTCGTAGGTGGTGTAGGGAAAAACGTTCTGGTCATCACCTTTGATATTAAGCGGCAGAAACGAGAATACATTCATACCTTTCGAAGCCAGATAGTTGATTGCGCCGATGATGCCCTTGCCCTTTCCGTTTTGCCAGGTGGGGTCGCCTGGTTTCCAGTCCTTGACGTGCGGGGCCCAATCCTTGATGAAGTGGTCTTTGTGGCCGTCGGTCTTGAAATCGCCGTCAAAGTCCTTGTAAGCCAAGAAGTTCTCCGGGGCATCGGCGCCGCATTTGAGGAAGTATTCCCCCGTCTCGGCAAAACGCAGGTGGCCCTTGCCGACGTATTGCAGCACACCTTTTCCTCGAAAGTCCCGACCCCTCTTGTCAGTGTCAGCGATTTCGAATGAGCCGCTTTGACCGTACATAAAGCCCGCGCTTTCGCCGGCGGCCTTGTCATCGCTGACTGCTACATTCTCGCCCTTTCTAAACGAAACGCTGTACTTCCAGGTGCCGACTTCATCCGGTGCGAAGTGAACTCGCCATTTATCGCCGCCCTCGGCACCGGTATTGGCCGCGTCGCCGTCGGCTGCAAAATAACCCGGGACAAGATATGATTTGCCGCTGTTTTGATGTGTGAAGCTGACGTTAAGACGGTAACACAGAAACGGATTCGGCTCAGCCGTCTCGCTTGTCCTGGGACCATCGAAAGTCAGCGTCACTTTGTGCCACTTCTTAAGTTCCCCGCTGACCTGTGCGCCCACAACGGCCCGGCAGAACGTGACTACCGTCAATACCACGCACACGGTGGACCATCGCATCATACATTTCCTGACCATGTTACACTCCTCATTTAAAGTACTGTTTTGGTTTTGTGACTAAGCGTGCACTATACTATACGGATAAGATTATACAAGATATTTTCCGCCAACCATTACTACAACCGTACAACCCGTTATCTGCCAATTCTGCAAAAATGGCCATCCCATAAGCCCTGTAATAACAGTTGTTTATAAAAAAAATTAGCGCCGGATTCAATATCTGGAAGAGAGGAAAACATATGCAGTAGAATAGTCTCGCGGGGAAGCTCGGCCCTTCGGCCGTATTCTCCTATGTGCTTCAACGAAATGATCTTGGGGCAATATCGGAACAATGCCGCGGATAACACTCTTCAGAAAGGGCAAGAGATGATTAAGAAAATGTGTCAAAGCATACGCTTGGTCTTCACCCGGATTTCCCAAGTAAACCGTGACAAATCGGTATTATTCTGATAGTATAGAGTTTATGGAGACCATTCAAGCCAGTTTCGACCATCTAATACGGGAGAACCCAATGGGTGAAGCACACAAGAACACTCTTAAGCTCGATTTTGACCGCAGATTGAAGCTCGAATTTCACAGAACCAAGATAACGAGCGATTCAGGTGTACAACAGTGTCTCAAGAAGAGTATCAAAGCGTGCAGAAACGTTGTTTATGAAGTTAAATGAGAAATCTCAGATGAAAGGAAAAGAGTGACAAAGAAACATCAATCAAATTCGATCATTCTTGGATCCGTCTTGGTGTTTCTGGCATGTGGAACTATGTCAGCTCAAGACGCTGAAGAATCCATGATTATTGACACCAACACTGTCAAGCAGTGGTCAGCGCCATATCGAAACTGGCATTACTACCCTGACCATGTGATCTCCGGAAAACCAAACATCAAAGGATTCGAAAAGGTCCATAAGACCGATGTCCCTACTGTCTTCCAACTGCCGGGTGACAAGAAATGGTACGTGACTTTCATTGGTTTCGACGGCAAGGGGTATCAATCGTTTGTAGCCGAAAGCGATGATCTTATTCACTGGACAAACATGCGTCTTGCTATGGGCTACGGACCGAAAGGTTCTTTCGATTACGGTGGCGTTGTACTGGGAGCCTTCTTATACGAGGATTACGATATCAAGGCGCCACGGATTCTCAAGAAGCACAAAGGCAAGTACTTTTCACTTTACGGTGCCTATCCCAGGCAAGGAGGCTACGAACTGCGGCCGGGTTACGAAGGAGTAGCCTCAAGCGAAGATGGCGCGACTTGGCAACGGGCAAAACAGGAACCCATCCTCTCGGTGCATCAAACAGACTGTGCTACATGGGAAAAGGATTGCATCTATCAGCCGTGGCTTCTGGAGTACGAGGGTAAGTTCTACAATTTCTACAATGCAGCCAACGGGAGCATCGAACAGATGGGGCTGGCTCTTTCTGATGATATTCTTGAGTGGCGACGGTACAAACAAAACCCCGTGATACCCAATGGCCCAAAAGGTACTTATAACGAAAAATTCAGTTCTGATGGAAAGGTATTTTGGGACAAGGACCACTGGGTCAATTTCTTCTTCGGCGTGGGCCGTGGTGGCGCGCACATCATGACCGCCTTCTCTCGTGATCTGTACCACTGGACTGTTGACCCCGACCCAATATACAAGAGAGGTGGCAATCCGTCTGGCCTGGACAGTCAACATGCCCATAAGATCTCTCTCGTCTGGAACCCTGAGAACGAAACCTACTACATGTTCTATAATGCGGTTGGCAACAAGGGCAGAGGCATTGGCCTGATAACCAGCAAGCCGATTGGACAACACAAACATAACAAGCCGGATGCAGGAGACAGCAAATAGTGAAAGTAACAGGAGTGTCTGGTAGTGTAAAATCTTTTCTGCACATTGGTATTAACCGTCGCATGTGGCTGGGTGTATGGTGGGTCATTCAGATTGAGAACTATCCGGCCAAGTTAAGTGCGCGACGACATCAGCATCAGATATCGGCGAGAACTGGAAACTGAGTAAGGATATCACCCCCGTAAATGGGTATAAATATCAGAATATCAAATCCGTGTCGCGCAGTGGCGGAGGAATTACCGGGGATATAATCCTGTTTTACGGATGGTAAGACAGTAATGCCGATGGAACCGCATTCCTATGGGACGGCAGGGAATAGACATAATCATTGTCGTGAAGCTGCCCAGGGAAAATCTGCATCCGGTCGACACGTAAATATCAATGGATAACGGCAATATTTTTCGTGACGTAATGTTGAGAAGTCGTTAAATTGAAGTATTAATGATATGAACGATTCATTTCGAGTTTTTTTATTGAGAAAGGATATTGTCATGATTTTGAAGTCTGTTAAAACACTGATTCTAATAAGCCTCACTTTTGCAGTCTATGGCTGTAGTAATAGTATTTCAGATGGGCCTTACCAGGCGACCGGCATCAGGATTGGCGAGGTAACGGACAATACGGCAATAGTCTGGACGCGCCTGACGCGAAATCCCCAACGCGTCGGCTCGGATGCTCCCATGCCCAACGTCCAGTATCGTGATTCCAAAGCCGGCGAACTGTTCAAGAAGAAAGACAAATCAAGACCCAATTCGCCACCGGTCGTCGAGTATCCAGATGGCTCGACGATTAACACCATCGAAGGGGCCGTACCCGGAGCGCCGGGAGAAATAAGGGTCCTTTACAAAACCGAAGGAGCTCCCGACTTCAAAGCCACCGATTGGCAGAGAGCCGACCCTCAGCGCGATTACACTGCGCAGTTCAAGCTGACCAATCTCGAACCTAACGCGAAGTGCCGGGTGCGCGTGGAAACACGCAGTAGTGGAGGAAAGAAGGGGCAGGTCATAGACGGCGGATTTCGCACGGCGCCACGTGCCGACCAGGCTGAAGGGGTTCTTTTTACCGTTTCAACCGGTCAGGCCTATCCGGACCAGGATGCTCCCGGTGGTGGTTACAAAATATATCCGGAGATGCTCAAGCTTGACCCGAGATTCTTCGTCCATACCGGCGACATACTCTACTACGACAAGCTGGCCAAGACGATAGAGCTGGCCCGATGGCATTGGCAAAGAATGTACAGCCTCGGCACAAATGTTGAGTTCCACCGCCAGGTAGGCAGCTATTTCATCAAGGACGACCACGACACGTGGAGGAACGATTGCTGGCCAAGCATGCAAAATAATTTTATGGGGGATTTTACGTTCGAACAGGGGCAAGCTGTATTCCTGGAGCAGGTGCCAATGGGCAAGCGAACCTGGCGGACCTTTCGATGGGGCAGGGACCTGCAGCTCTGGCTGGTAGAAGGGCGTGATTTCCGCAGTCCAAATACGATGCCCGATGGCCCTGATAAGACAATCTGGGGTGACAAACAGAAGGCATGGTTCAAACGCACTGTTCAGCAATCAGACGCCACATTTCGTATTCTGATAAGCCCCACTCCGCTTGTCGGGCCAGATAGAACAAGCAAGAACGATAACCATGCGAACGCAGGATTTACACATGAAGGTAATGAGTTGAGGGAGTTTATCTCAAAACAACAAAATATGTACGTTATATGCGGAGACCGTCACTGGCAATACGTATCGGTGGATGCAAAAACCGGAGTGCGGGAATACTCCTGCGGGCCGGCCAGCAACGAACATGCCGGCGGCTGGAGCAATGACAAGAGATTCCCCGAGCATCAGTACCTGAATGTAACCGGCGGATTCCTCGCGGTTGCAATCGACCGCCCGCAGGGCAAGCCAACACTGACCTTTCGGCATTACAGCGTTGACGGTGTGATTCTCAATGAGGACCGCCTGACGGCCAAATAAAATAGTCGCACGCATCTGACATATCTTTTATAGCCACCAAGTCCGTTTATTTCAACGGAATGCCGCGGCAACCTGTGGGGCAAAGAATTTCCTGCTCAATTTGCATTTCCCGCAATCCACCGGCATTATCCCGACGATACGGAAAATACCGCCGCTAAGCCATTGCATGCGGGGACGATATTGCAATTTGAGGAGATATTTGGTACAATAGCAAGTGTGAAGTGTCTTGTTATTTTGGTTGAGTGTACGTGTTGGAGGCGTGACATGCCAACTGCGATTCTGCATCTGATCCTCGGGGGGAGCAAACAGCCATGAGAAGTGTTCTGTTAATGCTGGTTGTGGCAGCGACCCTGGGAAACGCCCATGCGGACACGAACTGGACTAACGGCACATCGACCGGCAACTGGACTGATGCGGACAACTGGGATAACGGCCTGCCCGAGCTGCAGCCGATTTCGCCGGGCGATTTCGAGCCGGACGGCGATGTCGATTTCGCTGATTTGGCCCGGCTCACGAGTTTCTGGCTCACCGACCAGCCTGAGCCTTCTGTAGATATTGGCAGCCCCGGTCATCAGGCCGATGGGATAATAAATCTGTTTGATTTTGCGATTTTTGCAGAAAACTGGACGGGCAGTATGGATTAGCGGATTTTCTTGTGAATCGGCCCAGAAGAACCACACAACAAGCGGGGGATTTGGAAGTTTTGCTCGACTTAAAGGCGGCCATTTGATAAAAATGTATATAGCAGCGCTAAAGATAAGAGCTTTGTAATTTGTCTTTTTTTGCAGTAAAAAAGGTGCTGCTATATGAAGTGCAGAGGTGCGGTAAGAACTCTGTGCTTTGAAGTTGGGATTATTGCATCTCAATATTGACCGTTCGCACGGAGGTTTTGAAGGCAGGAGGTAAAGGCAAGCCGAACAGAGTTCCGATTCACCGGGATATCTGATGGCAGCGGAAGAAAACAACAATCGTAGTTCATTTTTTAGGAGGACTATTATGTCTAAAAGAGTGATTTACTTAGTTTGTTTGGGTTTATTGCTGGGCCTTGTTGTCTCAGTGCAGGACGCCAACGCCGCAGTCGTCAAATCGTCAGATTTCAGCAGCAGCACGCTTGGCGACGAGGATTGGACAGTCGAATTTGGGGCGTTTTCGTTGGATACGGTCAACCAGGAAGCCGACCAGGATGGCGATGCTGACGCCTATTGGGATATCAGCGGCGTCTCAGGGTACATGGGTGACGGCGATGTGTGGACCTTCAGTTTCGACGTCCGGATGACCGAGATGCCTGACATTAAGCTGCTGTTGGGCAGGGGGGGCTTCAGCAAGAGCGCGGGCGACAGGATGCTCGAGCTGGTCATGGAAGATGACGGCACCGACTGGAGGTTCAATACGAGAGACGAAGAAGGCGAAGACACAAGCGTCACCAAAGGTTTGGCGTTTGATCAATGGTATCACGTTGATTACGTGGTCAACCGCAGCGGTGCGGAGTTGACCGACTATTTGGGAACAGGAGAGGACCTGGCCGACGACGCGGCCGACCTCTGGATCGACGGCGAGCTTGGGTTCTGGAACTATGACATCCTGGATGACTGGGCCAGCGGCAATGAGCTCGAATTAGCCGGATTGTTCGGTGTCGCTTACGGCAGCTTCGATAATTTCGAGATTCGCGACGAGGCGTATGTCTTTATCGAGGAAACCGATTACCGTGTCATCGACGATATGGAGAGCTACAACACCAACGACAATGCAGATGTAGACGCCAGTTGGATATTCTACGTGTTCAAAGACGGTCTTGGTGATTGGGCGTGCGAGGGCGGCCCCGGCAACGGCAGCGGCGCTAATCTGTGGTGCCAAACACAATTTGATGCCGGCGGTAGCAAAGCGATGAAGTTCGATTACGACAACGACGGTATGGTTTTAAATCCCTGTAGCGTGATAGAAGGCAACCCTGTGGAAGAGGCCAGAGACTTTTTATATTCGAAGGCCAAAGCAGAGAGAAAGGATTTGCCGTCGGGAATCGGCCCGGATTGGACTTTAGGCGGCGCCAAGGCACTGCGGCTGTACTTCCACGGTGACCCGAACAATATCCGGGAGCCGATGTTTGTGGAGCTGACAGACAGCAGCGGCGGCAAGGCGACGGTAGCGTATGGCGGCGATATAGACGAAGATGTGAATGACATCAATGATGCATCGTGGCGCCAGTGGAATATTGCCCTGCAGGACTTCAACGACGGCGATACTCCTGTGAACCTGACCGATGTCAACAGCATCGCGATTATCATCGGCGACGGCGCCGATGAACCGAATGGTTCAGGTATCGTGTACTTCGATGAAATCAGGCTGTATCCGGCCACATGCGTTCTTTCGAAGCGTTCAGCCGATTTCGCCAAGGCCGATTATGTTGACGATGACTGTAAGATTAACTACTTAGAGCTTGACTTGATGCTGAATAGCTGGCTGCTTAACGATTACAACATCCCCGCCCACGGTACATTAATAGACTTCCCGAGTGATGATTCACAGTGGGTGGACGGCAATAAGGCCAATGCGCTGGATTTCAACGATATCGATGGGTATGTTGAGTTGCCCACAGGTCTTCTGGGCTCTGATATCGGCTCGGCGTCCTTCTGGATAAAGACCACGCAGGCCGCTCAAGGCCACATCTTCTACGGCTCTGATGTGACCGGGGCCAATGGCGGCGGCAGCGCCAACGAATTGCACGTCAACATGCGTGACGACGGCAAAGTGCGCCTGTGGATAACGGAAGATTGTATGATAGACTCCGCGTTGGTGGTGAACGACGATGCCTGGCACCCATATCGCGGCCACCTGGGACATAAACGGTGAGGCGAAGCTGTACGTCGATGCGGATACACCTGTAACCGTGGCCCATACCGGCAAGAACTTCCCCTTCTCAGCCGTATTCCGTTTTGGCCGGCCGGGTAGTGAGCAGCGATACTATAACGGCGTGCTCGACGAGGTGCTCGTCTTCGACTATGTACTCTCGAGCACTGAGGTTTCGGACATTTACAACGATACAAAACTGCCTGACGACAGTCCGTTATTGTGGTACAAACTCGATGAGACCTCGGGTGATATTGCAAAGGAGTCCGTTGGGACTATGATTTACGTATCGCTGCCGGAGCCGGTAGTGGATGTAGCTACGGACGGTTCAATTAACTTTGAGGACTTCGCTGTTCTAATGCAGCACTTCTTTGATTCCCAAGTGTTTCCGTATTAGTAGTCTGTGTATACGGTAACAACATGAGGATTTGTATAACTTCGGGGCCTGCTCCGATTGATACGGTATAGTCCCCGCTTTCTTTCGAAAATCCGCTCCCCCGGGCAAGAGGGGGGACAACTTTAAAGTACCCCAGGTCTATCTGCCGGGGCCTTTTTAGAGGACAGCTTTAGTTTGAGTTCGATTGTTTGTGATGAGTAAAATTGGTTTCAAACCATGTTTATTTGTTTAAGTCTGCAATCTTGGAAAGTTGTCTCCACTTTCGGCCATCGGATTCAATAAGACAATCAGCTTCCGGGAAACTCTCAGCCCCGGTCGGATATTCGTAGGGGTTAGAATCATCACCTTCCCAGGCCCGCAGTATTGGCGTTACTAATTGCCAGGCCACTTCAACCCCATCCTGCCTTGCAAAAAGCGTCTGGTCGCCGCTCATACAATCGAGAAGTAATCTCTGGTATGCTTCGGGCATATCACCCCCAAAGACACTGCGGTAATTAAAATTCATATTCAGGGTGCTCATACAAATCTTTGAGCCTGGCTGTTTCGCCTGAAAGCTTAAGAAGATACCTTCCTCCGGTTGTATCTGTAATACGAGGATATTGGGCGGCATATCGCCGAGGCCGGCTGGTATAAACATCGAATGCGGAACTTTTTTGAAAGTGATTGCAATCTCCGTATTCTTTTTCGCAAGTCTTTTACCGGTACGCAGATAAAAAGGAACGTCTTTCCAACGCCAATTATCGATAAACAACTTTGCAGCAACGAAAGTCTCGGTCTTGGACTGAGGATTTACGCCGGGTTCTGCTCGATAACCAAGTAGTGGCGGTTCGCGGACCGCCCCTGCGCCATTTGTCAAGCCGGGGCCATATTGACCCCGCACGATAAATTTGTCCGGCTCGTCCAGCTTAAATGGGCGAATCGAGCGCAAGAGCTTGACCTTTTCATCCCGAATGTGGTCTGCCTCGAAAGATGTCGGCGGTTCCATTGCGACCAGAGCAAGCATTTGAAGCATGTGGTTCTGGAATATATCCCGCAGAGCACCGGCAGTGTCATAGTAGCCACCGCGATGCTCGACGCCCATCGATTCGGCTATCGTAACCTGGATGTGGTCGATATAATTGCGGTTCCAGATGGGTTCGAAAATTGCGTTTGCAAAGCGAAACATCAATATATTCTGAACGGTATCTTTGCCGAGGTAGTGGTCGATACGATAAACCTGAGATTCGTCGAAACATTGGTGGATTTTATTATTCAATTCGACAGCGCTTTGCAAATCTCTACCAAAGGGTTTTTCCACAACCAATCTGACCCGCCGCCTCGAATCAGGCTCATCACGACAGGACAGCCCTGTTGAGCCGAGTCGCTCTACTATTGTGCTGTACAAAAAAGGCGGCACGGCCAGGTAGAATATCACGCCGCCACCGGCTTTGTGCTTTTTGTCTAACTCAGCAGCTTTGGCCCTGATACTATCGTAAAATGAGAGGTCGCTGTAATCTCCACTTATATAGTAAAGCCGGCTGACAAAAGACTCCAACTCTTTTATTGATATATCGCCGGAGCTTTCCTGTATTGCCCGTTGTGTGTTTTGTCTGAACTGCCGGCTGAGAAGTTTTTTTCTTCCCGCTCCCAGTAGATAGAACTGTTCGCCAAGCAAACCACGTTTATATATCCGGAACAGACTTATCAGCAGCTTCCTGCGGACAAGGTCTCCGGAGGCCCCGAAGACTACAAGGCCGTTCGGCCCAGCAGCCGTTTCGGCGCAGGCGATATCCTTCGCCGTTATAGATAAACCTACTTCTCGCACAGTGCATGCCCTGCGATTTTATGCTAATTTTCTGTTGGCTCAAATTCGTTTTTGCCGGCTCCGCAGTCCGGACAGACCCAATCGTCCGGCACATCTTCAAAGGCGGTCCCGGCTTCTACGTCATTGTCGGGGTCGCCCACAGCCGGGTCGTAAATATATCCGCATACAATACATTTGTACTTTTTCATTTCTTTAGCTCCTTGTTCCGGTTTTGTTTTCTTTTTGATATAAGTTGCCGCCGTCCGCGGCGTCCTGCCGCCTTTCACGTCCCGGTAGTAAGTATATGTCATCGGTATTTTGCCGTCGTCAAGAGTTACACAGGCTATAATCTTGCCGATAAAGAGCGTGTGTGTTTCAACATCAATTGCTTCGGTAACTTCAGCTTCAAGGAAACCTGCCGTGTTATCCAGAATTATCGGCACGCCGGTCCGGCCTATCTCGTATTTTATCCGCTTGAACTTGTCTATATCTCTGCCGGACCTGAATCCGAATCTGCCAATAAAAGACATCGGTGTTTTCTGTGATAGAATGGAGACAGTAAAAACTTTGCTGTCGGCAATATATTCGTGGGTTAAACATTGTCGGTTGACACTTACCGCTACCATCGGCGGCTCAGGCACAATCTGAAATACGGTATTGACGATGCAGCCATTGAATCTGCCGGCTTTCTTCGAGCAGATTATGCACATCGGATAGCTTAGTTTGAATAAGGATTCCAGCTCCAACATCGATGTCTCCCGAGCCGATTTGGCTCCTGACAGCCGCCTTTCGCCGCTGTTCTTTATAAAGGGTTCGATTTTCATAGGCGGCCGGACTACTCTCTCTGTTCCAATGATTGGCCAAGAATCCTGATGTGGTGCATCTCTTCTCTGATAATATCGTCAATTTTGTCTCTGCCGGCCCTGGCAGAAACGAATTCCTTTAAGCCGTTATAGAAAACGATGGAGTCCTTTTCCTTCTCGATGGCTTTTCTAAGGATATCCGCCGCGCCTTCCCTGCCGGTCAGCTCATCGGCCGGGTTCGGTCTTATGCCGAACACCGCAAGCCCGGCCATCGCCTTCGTATCAGGCGGCATCTGCTCAGGTTTGAAAGTCCTGAGCTCCCGGCTCTGTTTGGAAAGGGACTTTCTCATACGGGCGAAAACCTGTTCGTGCCGACACTCCCACTCGACCAGTCCAAGAAACATATTTCTAATGCCGGGTTCGCCGCTGATTTTTGCCGCTCTTCGATAAAACTTCGCGCCGTTGCGTTCAATTTGCTCGGCAATTTCAAACACTTCAAACGCATTTAATGTAGTTGTCATTGTTCTTCCTTTCCGAGCCGACTATATACGTTACACAAATTAGCGTAAACAGTGGATGCGGGTTCTACATATACCTGGACTCCGTCTGCTTCTCGATAATTGCCCTATACAACGGTGTGCCTGGCTATTTCAAGGCCTCCAGCTTCTCATTTAAGGTAGCAATATGGTCGAGCTCTTCTTTGATTATCGCCTCGACCTTGTCTTTTCCGGCCTTGCGAGAGACACACTCTTTCAAGCCGGCGTAAAAAACAATGGAGTCTTTCTCCGCACCGATAGCCATTTTCAGAACATCCTCCGGGGTATTCTTGTCCGCTAACTGTTCGACAAGGTCGGCTTTAATGTCAAAGACGTGACCATCCGCCAGCACGCGCAAATACATCTGCGCTTCACTATCGGGGTCGAAAACAGGCGGCTGCACTTCTGCTCCGGAGAGCTCCGCCCGCATAGCTGCAAAGGTCTTCTCGTGCTCATCTTCCATAGCCGCAAGGTCAAGCAGAACCTGACGGGCCTCTGCGAACTTTTCCGCCGCGGCACGATAGAACTTCGCCCCGTTTCTTTCGAGCTGTTCAGCCATCTCAAAAACTTCATCTGCATTAAAAGGCATAGGCATTATTAACCTCCTTGACTTGCCGGCGGTGTAAAGAGACGCTGAGCCATTTCCTTGCCCATAATTCCCTTCCGTTATCTGTCCTCTGACATCTGACATCTGTCCTCTGACATCTTCCTTCGTATGCTTCCGCCAGCAGCTTAATCGGGTGCCTGACTACACAATCGCTTATATGTTCTATCTGCATCTTGCAGGCTGAGCACTCGGTCAATACATTTTTTGTCCCCGCCGATTCGAGCGCCTCTTTTAATCTCGCAGCTATCTGCGAGGAAAGCTCATAGTTCTTCTTCTGCATCCCGAACGTTCCCGCTAACCCGCAGCACCCCGCATCAAGGTCAACAATTCTCACGCCGCATATTTCCTGCAGAAGCTCCATACTCGCTCCCTTCCCTCCGACAGCATACAAATGGCACGGCAGATGATAAACGAACTGCCTTTCGCCGCCATTCTTACATTTAGCCTCGCGTTTTACGCTATCGTTTCGGCCCTTCAATTTACCCTCCCTGTATAACCCCAAAAGATAACTCATCAATTCGTATGTATTTTCCGAAACAAGCCTCGCATCAGCCCCCACAACAAAATGCCGAAGTTGCTCCTTCAAACACTTCGCCGCGCTCGGCTCTGAGCAAACTATTTTATACCCTTCTCCGGCCGGCTTAGCCAGATGCCTGACATTATACGACAAATCCTTCTTCGCCCGTTTGACATCGCCATATGCAATCGCCGGCAGCGGCGCCGGCGCCTGCTTCGGCAAAATCACCTCAATACCATTGGCCCGCAGCACATCCAGTACTGCAAAGCCTAATTCGTGGTCGTTATAATTCGCGTATGTATCCACAAAATACGCGACCTTGTCAACGCGCTGCACAATCGGCTCGCAGGCCGCTAAGTATTTCCGTCCCGCCGCAAGAAACGTCCCCCGGCTTATACGCGGCATACTTCGCCGGCTATCCACCCCCCCAATCTTCTCCAGCAGCCACTTGAAAACGCCAAGCCGCATTACAAAACTCGAAACAGGCGCAAACAAACTGCCCAGCTTCATAAGATACCGATTATTACCCAACATCATCTCCGCACCTCGCAGCCCTTTTCGCCGAACGTACTGAGCACGTGCGGCGCACATCACCTTCGAAATATCCACCCCCGACGGACAGTCCACCCGGCAAACCTCGCAGTTAATGCACAAATCCAGAAACTTCCTGAACTGAGCCGACTCAAAGTCTCTCTCGCTCAACTGCCCCGTCGCCCAGAAACCAAGGATATTTGCTTTCCCCCGCGAACTGCTCAGCTCTCCGCCCATCGCCCTGAACACCGGACACATCCGCAAGCCAGACTCCCTGCTCAGGCAAAGTCCGCACCCGTAGCACTGCCCCAACTCAAGCGCAAGCTCATCTTCCTCGAACAGCAATTCCGTCTTCAGCCTTTCCGGCAAAAACTTATGCTCCGCCCGCAGGTTCTTGACCATAACATCTGCGTCGTCGTTGATGATTTTGCCCGGATTCATCACCCCATCGGGGTCGAACAGTTTTTTTATCCGGCACATCAGCTCATAAACTTCGTCGCCATATTGCCGCCGCACAAACGCCGACCTCACCAGCCCGTCCGCATGTTCACCGCTGATTGTCCCCCCCAGCGACCACACAAGCGAAAAAACTTCATCCGCCACTTTCCGCATCTTCTCCACGTCCGCCGCCTCGCCCAAATCCAGATATGGCCGCACGTGCAGCTCCCCGTCACCTGCATGCCCGTAAAAAGGCAGCTCAAGCCCGTACCGTTTCCCAATCTCCAGCAGCCCCGATATATACTCCCAGAGTTTACCTATTTCGACGCCGGTGTCCTCCATAAACTCCGTCGGGTGTTTCCTGCTCTTCCTTCGAAAAAGCAGCGGCCCAGCGTCCTTACGCGATTTCCACAATCGCTCCTGAGCTTCGGCCTCTAAAAACACACTCCGCCCGCTCGCCATCGCCCCGACCGCAGAATCGGTCTTCTCTATTTTCTCCTTCACCTGCTCCTGCGACCGTCCCGTATGCTCAATCAAAAGCACCGCCGTCGCACCCGCCGGAAGTATGTCACGATATTCAGGTAGAGCATCTAACGCCATATCTATCAAAGTCTTGTCCATCAGCTCGCACGCCGCCGCCCCGCTTTCAACGATAATCGGCACCGCCCGCGCCATCTTCTCAAGGCTCTCGAACTCAAGCTGAAGCAGCCCCTTCGCCGCAGGCAGCGCAACCGTCCTCAGCGTAATCTCCGTAAAAATCCCTAATGTCCCCTCCGAGCCCGCCAGCAGCAGCCCCAAATCTACCCTCCCGTCATGACAAATCCCCTCGATTGCATATCCGCACCGATTTCGCTTCGATTTCGGCATCGCCTTTTTGATTGCCCCCTCTTTACCCGCAAGAATTGACAGACATTCTCTTGCAATGGACGCCGCCTTCAAGTCCGCCGCCTGCTCCGGGTCGAAATCATTCTTAAATTCAACCAAACTGCCGTCTGCCAAAACCGTCTCGATACTCTCCACGTAACCAGAGATATAGCCGTATTCGAGCGAATGCGCCCCTGCCGAATTATTCGCAACGCACCCCCCCACCGTCGCCCAATTCGCGCTCGATGGGTCAGGCCCTATCTTCCTGCCGTACCCGGCAAGGCAGCTATTCAATTCCCCCAGCACCACGCCCGGCTCACAAACCACACTCTTCCCATCGTCCTCAACGCGGATAATCCTGTTCATATACCGCGTCATATCGAAAACTATCCCGCTGCCTAAGCACTCACCCGCAAGCCCGCTCCCGCCCCCACGAGCCACTACCGGAACACCCTTGGCGGCGGCGTATTTCACAACCACAACTACATCGCTCTTATCACGAGGCGCAACAACGCACCTCGGAACTATCCTGTAATTGCTCGCATCGGTACTGTAGGCGGCCCTGTGAAGGACATCTCCAAAAACATCTCCTCGCACAGCCTCCCTAAACTCAGCCGAAATCTGCTCCACTTCCTTGCCCATAATTCCCTTCTGTTATCTGTCCTATGACATCTGTCCTATGACATCTGAAAGAACTACTCAAAATCACGAGGCAGGAACTGGGCCTGGGAAATGGTTCCGCTCATCCGCAGGACCGCAAGGTCGTCTTCGCCCACCTGTCCATTGATGAACTGTTGAACGACAGGATGGGGATGGTCGCGAATATGTTCGGCATCGCCGTCGGCAACTATTTTGCCGTTATGCAGCATTATGATACGGTCCGCTATCTTGTACGCGCTTGTCATATCGTGCGTTACAACTACCGTTGTCACCCCGAGTTCTCTTTGCAGCTTCAGCACAAGCTCATTGATAACATCTGAACGAATCGGGTCCAGCCCTGTCGTCGGCTCATCATACAAAATAACTTCCGGATTCAGAGCAACCGCTCGTGCCAGCGCCACCCTCTTGCGCTGTCCCCCCGAAAGGTTCGCCGGATAATAATTCTGAAATCCGTCAAGCCCGACCATCGCCAGCTTCGTCTTGACAACCTCCTCCGCCTCACTCCAGTTCGTTATCTTGTAATGCTGCCTGATAGGAAACATTATATTCTCTGCAACGCTCAGACTGTCGAAAAGCGCACCTCCCTGGAATAGAAAACCGTAATGGGTGCGAATCTTGCTCAATTCACTTTCACTCAGATGGTCTATCCGCTGTTTCTTAAAATAAACCTCCCCCGCATTCGGCCTGAGCAAAACTATCAAATGTTTTATCAATACCGTCTTACCGCACCCGCTCGGCCCAATCACTACCGTCGTCTTGCCCTTTTCTATCGTAAGAGAAACATCGTCCAGAACAACATGCGGACCGAACCTCTTCGTAACGTTCTTAATCTCGAGCACGCCATCGGACTGCCCCCCTTGCTCCTGTTTTTTATCCTCTGATTCTGCCACGTTCAACTCTGCTTCTTCAGGCTATTCTCTATCCTGAACCCCAAGTCCTCACGCCACAAGGCTCTTGAAAGGCCAAAATGTATCGTAAATAGCTTTGAATATAACCACAAGCGCAAAATCCAGCGCCAGTATCGTTATAAAACTCGCCACAAAAGCCTCCGTGCAAGCCTGACCAACTCCCTGTGCGCCTTCCTTGCACGTAAAGCCCTTATAACAACTGATAACCGCAATCGCCGCTCCGAAGAAAAATCCCTTCATGACCCCCACGGTAACATCCCAAAGCTCCACCCCGGATGCGCTGAATTCCCAATACGCCCTGCCGTTAATACCTAATTGAACAATACTCACAAAAGCTCCGCCGATGATACCAAGCAGGTCCGCATAGATAATCAGAAACGGAGTAAGCAGAAGACACGCCAGAACACGAGGAGCAACTAAGTACCGTATCGGGTCCGTCCCCATACTCTTGACCGCGTCGATCTGCTCGGTAACGTTCATCGTCCCTAACTCCGCCGTCAAGGCCCCGCCAACTCGCCCCGCCAACATGACCGCCGCAAGCACAGGCCCTAATTCCTTCACCACCGAGATGTTAATCAATACTCCAAGATGCTCTTCCAGACCCATCCCCGCTAATTGGCCGTATGCCTGGACCGCAAGTGTCATACCGACGAACGCTCCGGTAATCATTATAACCGGTACACTCTTGACACCGATGATATTCATTTGCGCCCATATCAAAGGATATGTCCCGGTCCTCAAACTGCTCCACAAACACGCACCGAAAGCCTGCCATGCAAACCTGCCAAACTGCCCTACGCTGTTGACCCCCCTAACCGCCTTGGCACCTATTATCCCAATCATAATATCTCACTCCTAATCTAATTGCCGTCCCCACCGGCCTGAGCCCAAAAACCTCAACAGCGAGGACCCATCCAATACTCTTCCTTCATTATATCGGCCGATTTCAACCCGCTTTTTACCAATCCCCGCTCACATTGTCAAGTTTTCCAAAAATCTGAACTTATCCCCAAGGGAATCGAAATTCCCCTCATTTACTCATCCACGCATTAACGCATCTACTCATCTGCGCAATACTATTCACGATTCACGAGATACGAAAATTGCCCACCAACTTATTGGTGGGTTCTCTTCAACGCCGCAGGTTCGCCGCGGCGAATTCGTTATTCCTTGTTCCGCCGTAAGGCGTCCTGTGGAGACATTCGATATTCCCTTCCTCTCCTCTTCGCCATCGTACCTACTACCCTTTTCAACGCCACGTCACACATGGCGTTTGTTTAGCCCCTCTACCCCGAAGGGCGTTGGGGGGTTACCATATCAATGCCCGTCGTCAAGGCGTTGCCACTTAGCCCCCACCCCATGATCTTACCTGCCTATAAGGCAGTGATGGGGGTCACTTTTTGTCCCGCAATACGCTTCACGCACAACGCAATACGAAATTATTTTGCCTTTTTACTTTTTACTTTTTACTTTCCTTCGCCCCGCTTGTCGCAGATCCGCCCGTGGCGGACCTATAAGGCAGTGATGGGGGTCACTTTTTGTCCCGCAATACGCTTCACGCACAACGCAATACGAAATTATTTTGCCTTTTTACTTTTAACTTTTTACTTTCCTTCGCCCCGCTTGTCGCAGATCCGCCCGTGGCGGACCTATAAGGCAGCGTTGGGGGGGGCCCCCAATATCGACGTTCCTTACGGCGACTTTTATATAGACACCACCCCTGGGGTGGGGTGAATTTTTGCCCACCCCGCGTGGTGGGGGTCACCCATAACCCGGCCTCCTTCGCCAGGCGTATTTAGCCCACCAATTTATTGGTGGGTTCTCTTTATCACCCAATATCGCCGTACCTTACCCCGACCATATTTACCCAACCAACTTATTGCGCGGGTTACGTTTAGCAGTCTTCCTATTCTTCCCTTTATGGCCCTCCTCTCGACATTTCATTGCCTCAGTCTCAGAAGTAGGCAAATCTTCATATGGCGCGTTGGTATAAGCAATTCCTTTGTTAAATTTGCTATTATTGACAACCTGTATGGAGGATGAAAGTGGTACATGTACCAGTGGCGTAATATTACCTTTATTTCCACCAGATAGTCTTCTTATTCCTTCATTTCTTTCTACGATTAACTGATCCCAACACCTTTCCTCAGGTTGCTCATTGTTTAGGACATTCTGAACCATCGCTTCCCAAATATCAGAATCTAAGAATTGGAATATCTCGGCACTGGGTACATCGAGTTCCCAAAGTTTAACTAATACACTGTCATTCCAATGTTCATACTCTGCAAAGCACCAAAGAATATCAAGAGTTCCTACTTTCTCCTCTAATTTCATATAGAGCTGTTGTAGTTGTTTCCATGTATCCTCTCCCCATCTTTGGGAACCCTTGGAAGGATCGCGTTTTTCCTTGGTAATATCCCAATTGGGAAGTTGCCATGTGTACAATCGAAAGCATTGCTTCATCTGAAACGCCTTATAATGAAACCTCCGCAATTCGCCCGCGACTTCAACCGTAACTCAACATTTAAAACTTACCCCTCTCCGCACACTTTTATTTTCTTTTGCCAGCTTCTAACGCCGCTTCTGATACCGCCACCTGTTGCCTATCTCCGTGATCTCCTTCTCTGTCGGAGCATCGCTTTGCCAACCCTCATCATAGTTTATGTCGTATGACCGCGGCAACTCTTGTTTTGTCAGTTTCCTCATCATTACGCGCGAAGGTAACATGATGGCCTGCCCCACAACTATCGCTTCTCTCCTCCTCAGACCAGAAAGCAACTTGGTCAAACCTGCTAAAGAATCCGGAAGAATCGACCGTACATGCTCCCGATCCTTATCATTCGTCAGTCGCAGGATTATCCAAGAATTGCATTGCGACAAGACAGTTGCCTCCACCTCACTAGGCCGTTGCGAGACGAGAATCAATCCTAACCCGTACTTCCGCCCCTCTTTCGCAATGCGCCGAATCGCCTCCTGTGCCGCCTCATATTGCGCTTCCCCTCTATTTGGCACATACCGATGCGCCTCCTCACACACTAACAATATAGGGCCCGCCTCTCGTTCCTCGCGCGTCTCCCAGACCTTATAGCTGAACAGTGTTCTTGCAATAACGGCACTGGCAATCCCTGCTACCTCGTTCGGCACCCCCGACAGATCGACAATCTGCATTGGCTTCTCCGTACCCAACAACTGCCCTACAACCTTCCCAAACGGATCCACCGCCTTTTCTTCCTTCCCTGACGAATCCCCGCCCTTCCCTTCATTCCAAGGTTTCATCAAGAACTTCATGCGTCCGTCATTCTCCAGCACCTCTATCTTATTCAAGATCGAGTTGTGCGATTCCTGCTTGCTGGGCTGTGACGGCTTGTCATCTTCAATTTTCTGCTTAAACTTTGCCCATGCGTAAGGAACTGGCGAATCCACGTTTATCTTATCTCTCTCAAGCTCCAGACTATCAGCACCCTCTTGCCGCGCGTTCAGCAGCGCTTTCTTAATTATGTTAGCCTGAGATGTTGCCACAAACTCCGTTTTACCAATAATCAACGACAAAGTTTCTTGGAAGTTCAGAAGCCAATACGGCAACGACAATGTCCCTTCATCTGTCGATAAATGCGCGTGTGCATTTTCGGAAAATGCAGTCCCATACTCATTGTGTGGGTCTAAGACTACAATTCTTGGCTGCCACTTCGCATATCCATTTTCTTCTCCGCGATTAAGCAGGGCGTGCAATATCACCGCAACAGCCCCTGACTTCCCTGCTCCCGTCGACCCCAAAACTGCCGTGTGCTTTCCTACTAATTCGTTCAAATCCGCATGACATGGAGTGCCCCCTGTCCCTACATGCTCACCAATCTCGATCGTAGCTCCTCCGCCGTGCCCGTAGATAAATCTCAACTCATTCGTCGGCGTCAAATAGAGAACCTGCTGTGGAAGCGGAAACGTCGAGACCCCACGCTCGAATTCCAATTCCCACTCGCCCAGTTCTTTGTATATCCACTCGCCCTCGCCGAACAAATCCGCCTCCACTACCCGCGAATTCGGCCCACTCGCCGGCACTACTCCCCGTTCCCTTTCGTAATCCGCCTTCATCCGCAATCTGCCAACGTAGCCATATATTATCCGCCTGCCAAAATGAACCTTTACAATCGATCCAAACTGCCCGATAGGATAAGCCTCTCCGCCGAAAATCCGCGATAACTCCTTAATGTTCGGGTCAAGCTCCGCCGTAATACGGGTCCCATCGACCTCTATCAATTTCCCTATGGCGAGATTCTCAATTGGGTCATTCGGCTTGTTCACATCAGCCATCACCTTTCACCCCTTAAAAGTCGCACAATATTCTCAAACTTCCACCAAGTTAAATCTTCACTAGCAGGATATACTTTGTCCCCATGAAAGAATCCCCGTTTTGCGTGGATTCGAACTTGCTGGTTCACTTCCTTATTCTTAAACCATCTCTCTACCCACCCCGTCGGTTTTTCCTCTTCCGTAAATATCAGAACATTCAGTCTCCTTGCCGACTCATTCAATGCCCTATCTATCTCTGCATTAATATGCGTGTCAGCGAACCTATAGCCGCAGATCGTCAGGATTACTTCTTGTGCTTCCTTCGGGTTAAGCGACAAACGCATTGCTTCCAAAAGCTGAGCGTAGGGATCCCGTTGGGTCTCTCGATATTTCGTTGCAGTAGGCCAAATCATCACTCTCTCCTTGATCTTATCTTCAATGCTTTGCAACACGCCCCCATCTCTCATTCTCCTTGGCAGCACATCCCCCTCGAACAAACGCCAGTCAATGGACCCGTGCAACTTGAAAACCCGAGATCCACTCTTCGCCAAATTGTACGTGTTAGCATCCCACCAACCTACCGCACCACCAGCAAACCCATCTACGTAGGACAACCGTTCAAGCGCAAGAGCATCCTCGACGAGCGTGTCATAGTTCAGAAGCAAGTAGTCTACTCTATCACTGGAGTTTGTTTTGCCAGTTCGCAATGAGTAAACCGCCCTTACAAACTCTCGATGTGTTTGAATATCTACCTTTGCCTCGAAGAAGCGAACCATTACATTCTTTATCTCACTTAGGACATCCCCCAACTCGTTCGCATCCAACTTCTTCCCATCCAAATCCAGCTTCGCATCCTTGGCTCCACAATCCCGTCGTCTCGCAGCAATTGCCATGATATCTACTATATCACTCATGTAATCTTCAATGGTCGCCCCGTGCCCTCCATTGTATTGCTCTTTCAAATAACCTAGCACGTGTTTTGCCGTACTTCCCAGCGATCCATTATCCATCACCTTGTCCGTCAACTCATCCATCAAAGGAAGTTTCGCACACTTGCTGCACCCCGCCCCAAGCAAGAAAACTCGATTGTTTTGCCCCATTAACGTTTCAAACTCCCTCACAACCTCGTCGAATGGCGCCTTGCTAAGCGCCGCCAACTCATTTATCTGCTTTGTGTCATCACTCATGTTAACCTCTCAGTTTACAATACGCCCGCCTCCCTATTTACGAGCGCCAAATCCGGAATTCTCGTCAACGCAAGAAATTCCGCCAAGACCACATCCGTCTTTACTCGTTAAGGCAACGCGTTATTATCTCAACGAGTAAACAATATCCCAATCACCCCAAAAATCAACAAAAAAACAACTCAAAATGTACATATTGAGCTATTTATTTACATTAAGCAGTTTAATCCGAGTAACTTGTGCCTGTGTAGCGTGGTATTCGTGTGAATTCGTGGTTAATCCGTGTCTAATTCTAAGTAGTGTTAATCCGTGTCTAAGTTTTCTTTGTGCCTTTGAACCTTTGCCCATCTGCCCCTTTTTTTTATTTGACTTTTATCAGAAATTATGTTAAAATACCCACATGTTTACCAGAAGGTAAACACAACCCGCCCGACGGCGGAGTTCAATCCCCCGTTCGTCATCCGCCTCTTCATCTTATCGTTTCTTACTTCTTCAAGACTTCCATTTCAGTCGGCCTTAAAAAAGGTCGGGTACCGAACTTGTGGACGAAGGCAAAAGACTTCTCG
>JAUWPZ010000049.1 GCA_030611315.1 Sedimentisphaerales bacterium | reverse complement strand
CGAGAAGTCTTTTGCCTTCGTCCACAAGTTCGGTACCCGACCTTTTTTAAGGCCGACTGAAATGGAAGTCTTGAAGAAGTAAGAAACGATAAGATGAAGAGGCGGATGACGAACGGGGGATTGAACTCCGCCGTCGGGCGGTTTGCGTTTGCCTACTTCCGCCGTTGCCATCCTTCTTCGCCAAGGCTACGAAAGAACCGGCTGTGGCGGACAAGTGCAAACATGCGGGTATTTTAACATAATTTTAGACAAAAATCAAGGAAAAAAAAGACAGAAGACGGAAGACAGGAGACCGAAAAAAAAGCTGAACCACAGATTGACTCGAAAAACGAATTCCCCCGGACACCTTTAATTCCCCCCAGGTGCAGCTTAGACCCAGCCTTTCATCACAGCGTGCGCCCTTGCTCCTTGGGCAATATCATCTTTCTGTTTAGATGTAACCTGCTTATCAAATCTGTCTATCGTTCTTCTCGCTTTGGCTAACGCATCTTGGCAATCGTTTTCTGCGATCGTCTCCAACAGTTCATAATCGGAGTCCGTGCGCAATTGTTCGAGTTTTTTTAGTTCAACAGCAACTTTGGTTCCCTCTCTGATTTCGCAGAATTGGAGGCAACCGCTAACAAAAGCGTGTATCTCCCGCTTCTTTTCCCGCTTCTCTACCCCTTTGCTGGCCAGGAAAGACCGAAAGTACAAGAATGTGGCATAATATGACCGTGAGATGGATGTGCGCAGATGCTCTTCATCACTATAGTTGCTTAACAAGACTGCCGTGTTGAGAAAATCCCTGGCTTTCATGGTTATCTTCTGCTAACTATTAAAATCAAGAACTGCCTGTCTCGACTGCTCACGTTGTCGATAAACCAGTCATCCCAAGCGTCCTCCTCACGCAGAGCGGTTTCCTGATCTGAACCAACTTCCACCCTAATAACAACATGTCCAATATCAGGGACTTCCTCGTCCTGAAAATATGCCAATTCAAGATGGAGGGTCTTTATGTCAGAGAAGAAAGCCTTTACCGCATCAAAACACTCCTTCAGGGGTGGATTGAGCCCGTGAGCACTGCAGAACTCTCGCACCTGCACCGGCGCAGGCTCAAACACAGATGTGTCACCTCTTTGTGATTCAATCTGTGCTTCCTTTATATGTGCAAAGTCGAGACGCTCATCAGTGAACTGGATCGTCAGTGCTGATATGCCTGTCCAGTCGGCAGGCTCCAGTTCAAAGATCACAATGCCTGTGTCATCCAAGTCTGAGAAGTCCTCTTCGCACACAACCAAGTTGCTTTCCAGGGTTTTCATCAGCTCGCGTGCCCTGACGCTTGACCGTGATCCTTCTACTGTCGATGCTTCAGGCTGCACTGAATACAGCACTACCTGGCTATGAATCGATGGGGCAAATGTCCGCTGGCTCACCATCCCGAAGACAGAGCCACTTGCGGGATTGTCGTACCACGTCTCCCACGGAATTGAGCTCCCACAGAGAGACACAGGACAACATTCAATTTGATCAGGCATTTCGCTCACTTCCTTTTTCTCCACACCTCTTTTTGGATTGAAGGGCCAGCTAAATCTGCAAAACTTCTAACAATCCACTCGTGCGCCAAATCAAACCAGTCATTCAAGTCGCCCGTTGCAAAACCTCTTGCAGTAAGATTCAGCACCAAGACGGGAGTTCTCTCGCCTACTCTCAGCCCTTTCTTCATTTCAATATGAAGTCGGCCAGTCTCGTCGGGTAGCCTATAGGTTCTACGCCACGCCACTTCCTCAGGTACGTCCAAGAACTCGCCATCGAGCCTACACTTGAACCAGGGAAAAACTTCTTCGATGTCGTGCTCATCTGTCCACCCACTACCGCATTCGATATGGTTAACATAAGTCAATTCATACTGATCAGGTTCCAATTCGCCAAGATCACGATCTTTAACAAAACGACGAAACATGTCCCAAGACTTTACGAACTGTGGAAACAAACGTTCGTATCGTGGGTACTCGCCATTTTTTTTCAGCTTTCTCCAGTTTTGAAGGAGTCTATCCTTTTGCAACTGAATGAGGCGGTCTTGTTCCTTGCTCACAAAGAAAATCCTTGCCAGGGGTGGCAACGTTGCAGTCGTGACCGTCATACCCGGAGACTTGGGGCTGGGCTTACCGTACTGTTCCACGATATGGGCCAGAGGTGGCATCTCCTTAAGTTCTGGATACTCGTTCCTGCCGATCTTATCCCAAAAATCCCCTATATGGGGGGCCTTCAGTCCCTCAAGCTCTCTGAACTGTGCACCAAAGACCACCTCAATAAGCGGAGGATTGTCGTATTCTGGTAAAGGAGATGGCGATTGTTCCATATTTGCTCTCCTGCCTCTTACCTACACACACTTCCAATAGGCATTCAGTATATCGGCGACTAATGCCGCCCTCATTACAAGTATAGCATATTCCGAACCTTACGTCAATAGCTCCGATTTTAGCGGTCGCCCCGGCTACTGCAACATAAAAACTTCATCTCTCAAGAAGTGTGCTCCCCTCGCCACAGGGCCCTTGCACAGGGCACATTGGGTATGGTTAATGATAAGAATTGCTAAAAAACTTGGATTTGTGAAGGTGCGAGCGGTCAAGGTCTGCGAAAAGGCAGGAGTTGGAAGAAGTCCGGGTCAGGCAATAAGGAATTTCCCCCCAGTACAGGGGTGGAAAGGGAATATCGAATATCGAACAAGGAATGTCGAATGTTGAAGTTGAAAAGGGGGCCGGGGGAGAGGGAGGAAGGGAATATCCAATATCGAACAAGGAATAACGAATGTTGAAGAGAAGCCACCAATAAATTGGTGGGGTAAATACGCCCGGCGAAGGAGGTCGGGTTGAGGGTAATCCCCGAACGCTGCCTTATAGGTCCGCCACGGGCGGATCTGCGACAAGCGGGGCGATGAAAAATCAAAGGTTAAAGTTCAAAGTGCAAAACCGTTTTCGTATTTCGGATTGCGTATAAAAGATAGGGTATAGCGCATAGGGTTTAGGGGATAACAGATAGCGTAGAGCGTTTAGCGTAGAGCGAAGACAACGGAGGACAGATGACGGAGGACGGATAGCGTATAGCGTTGGGGCCATCCCCAAGCTTCGCTCGAGGACCGGTCTGAGCGCAGCGAAGAATCTCACACTCGCAACAAGGCAAAAATTCTATTCTAAGGCCAGATGCTTCGCTTCGCTCAGCATGACAGTTTGAAAGTCAGTTAAGTTGAGTTATTTGATTGTGCGATTGTTACTGATTGACGGAGTTTGTGGTTTTGGTTATTGTATGGGCGAGTCCGCCATAGGCGGATTGAGGATGCTTGCTAATGGAGCCAAATATGGATTTTGATATTGTTATTATCGGGGGCGGGATTGTCGGGCTGGCGTCCGGGTACAAGATTATGTTGAGCCATCCCGGTATTCGCATAGCCGTGCTGGAAAAAGAGGACACCTTAGCGGCGCATCAGACGGGGCATAATTCGGGCGTAATTCATACCGGCCTGTATTATAAGCCCGGCTCAAACAAGGCGAATACCTGCGCCGAGGGACGCAAAGAGCTTATGGATTTTGCGAAGGAGCACAAAATTGCCTTTGAGATTACGGGCAAGATTGTTGTTGCGACGTCGGAAAAAGAATTAGCGAACCTCGAGAGTGTTTTCAATAACGCAGTCGAGAACGGAATAGAAGGCGTTGAAGAGATTGGGCCGGACGAAATCCAGGAAATTGAGCCGTTTTGCCGGGGCATTGCCGGGATACGGGCACCCGGTGCGGGGATTATCGATTTTGCGGAGGTTGCGAAGAAATTAGGCGAGCTGATAGAGAAAAAAGGGAACGGCAATAAAGTCCTGACCTCGCATGAGGTGGCGGGATTCGACAAGCACGATTTTTATACGAAGGTTTTGACAAATCAAGGCGGTATCGCTGCGAAGTATATTATCAACTGCGCGGGGCTTGCTTCCGACAGGGTGGCGAAGATGGGCGGGGTCGAGCCGGGGATGAGGATAGTGCCTTTCCGGGGTGATTATTATGAGCTGACGGAAGAAGCGAGGGAAAAAGTCAAGGGCCTGATATATCCCGTTCCGGACCCGGCGATGCCCTTTCTGGGCGTGCATTTTACTCGCAAGATTGGCGGTTCGGTGGAGTGCGGTCCGAACGCGGTCTTCTCGTTCAAAAGGGAAGGCTACGGGAAAACTGATTTTAGTTTCGCGGATACGTGGGATTCATTGAGCTACGCCGGGACGTGGAAGCTGTTTATGAAGCACTGGAGATACGGATTAGGCGAATACAGCAGGGCGTTTTCCAGGAGCCGGTTCGTCAGGCAGTTGCAAAGACTGATTCCTTCGCTGACGGCCGATGATATAAAGCCCGGCGGGGCTGGTGTGCGTGCCCAGGCGCTTGGGCCAAAGGGTGAATTGATTGATGATTTCCTGATAAAAAGGCAGGGCAATTCCATTCATATTTTGAATGCGCCCTCGCCGGCTGCGACGGCGGCGCTGGCCATCGGCGATTCGGTGAACCGGATGGCCGCCGAACACTTTCAACTGGGAAAGACTAAAGACCAAAGACTAAAGACCAAAAAGGCCAAAAAGGCCAAAAGTAAAAAGCAAAAAGAAAAAGTAAAAAGTGAAGGCGGATTTCGCAGAAGCCAATAAGTAAACAATGGCGGTCCTATGAGCAAGTACCGAACCGAGAGTTTGTTTGCGGAAGAGGAAATGGATTCCCGCCTTCGCGGGAATGACAGTGGGGCGGTTTGCGGTCATATTATTCGTCTGGCATTTGAATCGGCTGCGGATACGGAGTTCGATTACTTCGTGCCGGATAAACTTTGGCCGATTGAAACAGGCCAGCGGGTCGAGGCTCCGTTCGGCAGAAAAGACAAGGCGGAGGCAGGGTTTTGTACGCAAGCGGACATCCTGCCTGAGGAATCTTTCATTGCCCGCGGGAAAGGCCGCAAGCTAAAAAAAATATCCAAACTTATAGATAAAAGTCCGCTGCTTGATACGAGACTTATGGCGCTGGCGCGATGGCTCAGCAGTTACTATGTTTGTCCGCTGGGCCAGGTTTTGGCGGCGATGGTGCCCGGGGCGGTGAAAAAAGGGGCGGGAGTTAAAACGCAAAAGTGCATTTATCTTGTTGGCGGCGCCGGCGAGGCTGTCGAGCAATTAAGGGGAAAGAAGCAAAAGCAAATCGCTGCCTGTCTGCAGGAACGAAAGGCCTTTAGTTCGAAATCGGCTTTGGAGGCCGAAGATGTTACCGAAGCGGTCGGCTGCGGCAGAGAACCGGTAAAGAGATTGGCTGAAAAAGGGATTATCAAGATAACGCGCAAGACCACTCTTTCGGCATTGCCTGCGATTCCGAAGGGGATGTTGATTAAGTCGGAAAAGGTAGCGATCAATGACGACCAGCGAAAGGCGCTGGTTCATATAACAGACCAGATAGATGCAGGGAGATTTGGCGTTACGCTTTTACACGGCGTTACCGACAGCGGTAAAACCGAGCTTTATATGAGGGCCATCGAGGCGGTTATACGAAAAGGCCGAGGGGCTATCGTGCTGCTCCCTGAGATTGCGCTGACAACTCAAACTGTTCAGCGGTTCGGTTCGAGATTTGAGAGGATAGCGGTAATGCACTCCGGCCTGACGGCTGCTCAGCGGAATGTACAGTGGCAAATGATAAAGTCGGGCGGGGCGGACGTTGTCATAGGCGCTCGCTCGGCGGTCTTTGCGCCGTTGGAGAAGCTCGGTCTTGTCGTTGTTGACGAAGAGCACGAGCCGAGCTACAAGCAGGATACGGCGCCTCGGTACAACGGCAGGGACGTGGCGATAAAGCGGGCGCAACTGTCGGATGCACATTGTATTCTGGGCAGCGCAACGCCGTCGCTGGAGACGCTGTTCAACTGCCGCAATAAAAAACATTTTGGCCTGGTCCGTTTGCCGAGAAGAGTGATGAACCTGCCAATGCCTGAGATGAGGCTCGTGGATTTGCGGCAGGCGGGGATGACGCAAAAAGGATTCAATCTGATAAGTGAGCCATTGGGCGAGAGGCTGAAAGAGACCATCGCGAGAAAAGAACAGGCGATTTTACTTTTGAACAGGCGTGGTTACAGTAATTTTGTGTTCTGTCCATCCTGCAAATATTCGCTGCACTGCCGGAACTGCGATGTAACGCTGACTTTCCACAAGTCGAAAGTTTTTCGCTACCAGCGGATGCGGACGGTAACGGGCGAACACATGAATTATGGTTATGCTCTCTGCCATTATTGTCTGGCGCAGACGCTTGTGCCTGAGAAATGTCCGGTGTGCGGCAAGGGTATGGCGATGATAGGGCTTGGGTCGCAGCGGCTCGAAGAAGAACTGGGGAAGAAATTTCCGCAGGCACGCGTATCGAGGATTGACAGTGATTCGATGGCAGGCAGAAGCTATTACCGGCTTTTGAAGGATTTTGGCGAGGGTCGAATCGACATCTTGGCCGGCACACAGATGTTGGCCAAGGGTCTGCATTTTCCAAATGTGACTCTGGTCGGCATTATCAGCGCCGATACATCGCTTTATCTGCCGGATTTTCGGGCGAACGAGCGGACGTTTCAGTTGATTTCACAGGTGGCCGGCCGGGCGGGACGCTCGGAGAAAAAGGGAACGGTATTCGTACAGACATTTCTGCCGGGTCAGCCGGCGATACAGTTTGCCTTGGGCGGGAACTTTGACGGGTTTGTAAAAGAGGAATTGAAGCATCGCAAGGCCTGCAATTTGCCGCCGTTTTGGCGAATGGCGGTTATCATTATGCGTGATATGAGTTTTGAAAAACTCGAGGCCGCGGGCAAAGCAATGCGCCAGAGAATAGACGAGATTGTCGAGCGGGGCGGTTTGGGCGCAGTCGTTCGCGGGCCTATACCGGCTGTTATAAGTCGAATACAGCGTTTTCACAGGATGCAGATAATTATCCAGGCCCCGGAAGCGGCGATTTTGCAGGAGTTATTTGCGAGTTTGCGAGCGGGAGCGGCCGTTCGTCCGAGGGTCAGGGTTGCTATAGATGTTGACCCTGTAAATTTATTATAGCTTGCAATTTTAGAACGGGCGTGCTACATTTTAGAAGTGAGACTACCGGGGAGTAGCTCAGTTTGGCCAGAGCGCTGCGTTCGGGACGCAGAGGTCGCAAGTTCAAATCTTGTCTCCCCGATTCCAAAATCCTCATTATTAGCTCAATAGTGAGGATTTTTGTTAGGACATGGCCTAATTTCTCCCTAATTTTTACGACCTCCTATTCTCCAGCGGCAATCCAGCGTCTGGGAGATACAGGTTCTGAGTGTACTGTAAGTGGGGTGGTGTGTCCGGAAAGGCAGTTTTCTGTGTTGTTGATGGGCCTTAGGGCCTATCCTGAATCCCAAAATCTATTGCAGCCGGCTACAAAGAACGAGTGGTGTGTCGATGTATCAAGCCAGCGGATTGCCTGTTAGGTCGCCCCCCCTATTTCTCTATATACCTTTATGTTAAAATAGGGTATTTTTGCTTGACATGTCCTGGTAAAATAGGATATAATGCTTTTATGGGTACAGACATTATATCCTTCTTTTTACGAATAGGGCTCATCGCAGTACTCTGGGCCTTTATATGGCGGTACATCAAGCCCAAAACGCAACTGATGCGAGTATTAAGGGCCGCGGCTCTCGTACTTGTTCTTTTAGGTCTCTGGGCTGTGCTAAAATTCTCCGGCGGTCAATAGGCGCTAAAGCCTGGCTCTGCCTTGGAAAAGGCTTTCCTCTCGTTGTACTGCGGCTTATTTAACTACGCCCTTTGACTTGAACGTCTCCTGGCTCTTTCCTGCGATGGAAAATCCGCATTCAGACCCTAAGACCATCGATTTCAAGTAATGTCCTAACAATGAGCAGACAACTCGATGGTCTTCGTCAGCCAAGAAAACTAAAGCACGCTCACTTTTGACCAAATCAAGCGAGTGGTACTCTACGCAACGACTTTCTTTCTGTAGAACAGGAAAAGAATAATGCTCAATGCTATCAAGCCGACAAGCCCCTCTTTGCCCAGTGTAGTGAGCAGACCGGTGAGATTGCCCACGATTCCTCCGAAGAAGAGGACTTCTGCACCAAAGAGGATTTCAACGACAATCCCCAGGGCCACTAATAACAGGAGGATTTCTGTTATCTCACCAAGCCATTTCTTTATTTCTTGCAGATAATTCATTATTGACGCTCCTAATTGAGTAAAAGAAACAATAAAACACAAACGTCCGTATAATCTTTCGGTTCACCTTCTTTATTTTCTTTAATATCTCTGCCGGAGGTTCTGAAGTTATTGTTCGCAAAAAGGACTATGCTTCCCACGGAATCTAACAAAGAAACTCCGCAAAACCGTCCTATCAATGCTGAAAATGCCGGTTTTACGGTGGTTGCCGGAACTTGCCCGCTTTTAGAATTGCACTTAGCCCGTATTTTTCACCGTCCACCAGGCACCCCCGCCCTGCATCGCTTTCTGGAGTGTTTCCTGTCGGCGCGCGTCGTACTGACCTGCCCCCGTTTTATGTACCACCTGCAATTAGAGAGTTCTCTACGTTCTGTATCGGGTATTCCGGCAGCCGGAGCGTAGCGTAGCCTGGCGGAATACATCCGGCCGCAAAGGCCGCTGGCGTCATATAATCCAGCGAACTGTGCGGCCGATGATGATTATTTATTGTGTATTGTGAGATGCGAGTTGCGGGTTATAATCGTAGAGCGAAGGACTAATAGGATATCGAATATCGAACAAGGAATTCCGAATTCGCCGCGGCGAACCTGCGGCGTCGAAGTAACAAGACAGCGAAGACGAAATGATATGCTATGAGCGTGTCAGGGCAGAGGGCAGATAACAGACGACAGAGGACCGAAGTTGAAAGGGTATATTATGAGTAGGCAGGCAAGGACAGTTGGGGGTTTTATAAAGGCTGTGGGTATATGGCGCTTATTGCTTTTGGGGATTGTGGTATTGATGTGTGGTTGCGAGGAGGGGAATTTGACGGGCAAGGTGGAAAAAGCAAAAACCACAGCGCGTGTGCTGATTGTTACCGGTGTCGATCATCCGGGGCATAAGTGGAAACTGACGGCGCCGGTTCTGGCTGAGGGTATTGCGGCGGACAAACGATTAAACGTTACGGTTACGGAGAAGCCGAGTGATTTGGCGGGCGATGAACTCGGCGATTATGACGTGATTGTGCTGCACTTTATGGATTGGGAGGTGCCGGACCCCGGTCCCAAGGCCCGTGACAATCTCAAAGAGTTTGTGCAGAGCGGCGGAGGTCTGGTGCTGGTCCATTTCGCGTGCGGAGCATTTCAAGAGTGGCCTGAATTCGTCGAATTAGCCGGGCGGGCATGGGACCCGAAATTGAGAGCGCATGACCCGAGAGGACCATTCAAGGTTGATATCACGGACATCGACCATCCGATTACGCGGGGGATGGAATCTTTCGAGACCGACGATGAACTATACACCTGCCTTGCGGGCGAGAGGCCGGTCACCGTGCTGGCGACGGCGCGCTCGAAAGTCGATGGGAAAGACTACCCGATGGCGTTTGTATTCGAGTACGGCAAGGGCCGAGTGTTCCACAATGTTCTGGGCCATGATGTCAAGGCCCTTGTCAATCCGCCCGTTGCTGAACTGTTCCGGCGAGGCTGTGCGTGGACGGCGAACATAAGATAGGGTATAGGGTTTAGCGTAGAGGGTATAGGGAAGGGCGAAGAAATTAAAAATGCAAAGGCATTGACTGCTGCGTGGATGAAGGTATCATAAAGGACCTACCGAAATAAAAACGATAATGGCATTTAGACGCAAATAAAAAGGAGAAACTGTAATGAAAATCGGATTTAATATGTTGTTGTGGACCACGCACGTTACCGAGGATGATTTACCGCTCTTAGAAGCTATAAAGAAGGTCGGTTTTGACGGGGTCGAGATTCCCCTGTTCGAGGGTGATGTGGCGCACTTTGAAAAGGTCGCTAATGCGATTAAAGACAACGGATTAGGCTGTACAAGCGTAACGGTGATTCCGGATGAGGAGCATAATCCCATAAGCGCCGACGCCAAGAACCGGCAAGGCGGCCTGGAACATCTCAAGTGGGCAATCGACTGCTCAGCGGCGTTGGGGTCCGATGTTTTGTGCGGGCCGTTTTACCAGCCTCTGGGCGTTTTCAGCGGGCAAGGCCCGACCGAAGAGGAAAAGCAGCGGGCAGCCGAGGTGCACAGCCAGGCTGCGGAGCTTGCCGCCGGGGTAAATGTTGTGCTGGGGGTGGAATTCCTCAATCGCTTCGAATGTTATTTTCTCAACACGATGGCTGACGCGGCCGAGTATGTCAAGCGGGTCAACCATCCGAACTGCGGGGTTCTGTACGACACGTTCCACGCGAATATCGAAGAGCAGAACCCGGTCGGCGCTATCAGTCAGCACATCGACGCCATCAACCACGTGCACATCAGCGAGAACGACCGTGGTACGCCGGGCAAAGGGCACATCGACTGGCCGGGCACGTTCAAGGCGCTGCGGTCGGGCGGTTACGACAATTGGCTGGTAATTGAAGCATTCGGGCGTGCACTGCCGGATTTGGCGGCGGCTACGCGTGTGTGGCGTGATTTCTTCCCCAGCAGGGAAAGCGTCTATACCGAAGGTTTAAAATTTATCAAAGAACAATGGCAAGCCGCGGGCTAAGGGCCCGGGCATAACAATAAATTTCTTCCAGGGAGGATTTATTATGTGTAAGAATTATTTGCAACTGGTCGGTGTTACGTTGATTGTGGTTTTGGGTGTTGTAACGGCGGCGGCCGCCGAGGCCGACTTTAAGCCTATCTTCGACGGCAAGACGCTCGACGGCTGGAAATCATCAGACATGAGTTTCTGGTTGGTGGAGAACGGGGCCATCGTCGGTCAAACCACGAAGGAACATCCGGCAAAGTCAAACCAGTTTCTGGTCTGGCAATTAGGGGAAGTGGATGACTTCGAGGTGAAACTCAAGTACCGCATCAGCGGGACGGATTCGGCCAACTCCGGTATCCAGATTCGCAGCCAGCTCCACAAGGACGGCCACGTCGCCGGTTATCAGGCGGACATCGACCGGGGCGGGCGTTGGGCTGGGGCGCTGTTCGACGAGAAAGGCAGGGGAATGCTGGCGGTGCGTGGACAGAAAACCATTATCGGCGCGGACGGCAAAAAGGCCGGCACGATGTTCGGGGACTCGAAGGCTTTGATGAGCATCATCAACAAAGACGGCTGGAACGAGTACCATATCATCGCCCAGGGCAACCGGATAATTCAAAAGATTAACGGCAAGCTCACGGCGGAAGTGATTGATAACGACACGAAAAACAGGGAGCTCTCCGGGGTTCTGGCGCTGCAGCTACACCAGGGACCACCGATGAAAATAGAGTTCAAGGATGTTCTTCTGAGGCGTCTGAAGATGAGTGAAAGGAAGAAAATAGTATTGGTTGCGGGGCCGAAGAGCCACGGTTACAATGCCCACGAGCATAACGCCGGGTGCATACTGCTGGGAAAATGGTTGAACGAAAACGTGTCGAATATTCATGCGACGGTTTACAAAAACGGCTGGCCCAAGGACCCGACGGCTTTCGACAACGCCGACGCCATATCCATCTTCTGCGACGGCGGCGGCAGACATGTTGCGATGAATGCTCTCGATGAAATGGATGCGATGGCGAAGAAGGGCATGGGGATTGCGTGTCTGCACTACGGGGTTGAGATTCCCAAGGGCAGGCCCGGCAACTCGATGCTCGGCTGGACCGGCGGCTACTTCGAGACGTTCTGGTCGGTCAATCCGCACTGGAAAGCGGAATTCAAAAAATTCCCGAAACACCCAATCACCCGCGGGGTCAAGCCCTTCGAGATAGATGATGAGTGGTATTACCACATGCGCTTCCCTGAGAATATGAAGGGAGTAACGCCGGTCCTTTCGGCGATACCGCCGGACAGCACGCGAAAAAGGCCAGATGGAGCCCACAGTGGCAATCCCACCGTCCGTGCGCGGATGGGTATGGATGAGCACGTGGGCTGGGCCTATGAACGGCCAGGCGGCGGACGCGGATTCGGATTTGCCGGCGGACACTGGCACTATAACTGGGCCCACCCGGATTTTCGCAAAATCGTTCTAAATGCGCTGGTGTGGATTTGCAAAGTCGATGTGCCGGCAAACGGGGTTGCATCGGAAACTCCGACCATGGAAGAGTTGGAAGCCAACCAGGATTATCCGAAGCCGAAGAACTGGGACTCTAAAAAGGAAACGATAGGAAATCTAATCAAGCAGTGGAACCAGTAATAGCAAAGATAAGTTTTACCCGCAAGGCTTTGCTCTTGTACGTGTTTAGCCAGTTGAAGTTTCTTAGTGGCACGGCCCATCTTGGCCGTGCTTTCACGGGCTGGAAGCCCGTGCCACGCCAGGATAGTGCTTCAGCGAGTTGCTTGGCCAAACACGTACTTGCTCTTCAGCAAAGCCCTGCATAACAAAATACTTTGAATCGCCAGGCAAGGAGTATAATTGTGCGCAGGTCAATTTCAATACTTCAGTTTGCAGTGATTGTCAGCGTGAGTTTGTTACTTGTTTTTAGCTGCCAGGGACGGGCACAAGCTCGTTCGGCCGGCCGTGCTCAGGGCGTTCGGCACATCAGCGTCGAGGATTACATCGATAAAATGAAAGGCGGGTGGATTGGTCAAATGGCGGGTGTCGGCTGGGGCGGGCCGACCGAGTTTCGATATAAGGGCGAAATCATACCCGCCGAGAAGATGCCGAAGTGGCGCCCGGAGCTGATTAACCAGTTTCGCCAGGACGACATCTACGTCGAGATGACCTTCCTGCGAACGCTGGAGTTGTACGGGATGGACGTTCCTATCGAACAGGCGGGTATCGATTTCGCCAACAGCGGCTATTCGCTCTGGCATGCCAACAACGCAGGCAGGACGCTTCTACGAAGCGGCGTCGCCCCGCCGGATTCGGGCCATCCCGAGTTCAACAAACATGCCGACGATATCGACTACCAGATAGAGGCGGATTACGCAGGCCTGATTGCGCCGGGGCTGCCCAACGTGGCCATTAAGCTCGGCGAAACATTCGGCCGCCTGATGAACTACGGCGACGGGCTCTACGGGGGCCAGTTCGTCGGCGGGATGTATGCCGAGGCCTTTTTCGAAGAGGACATGGTCAAAATCGTCAAGGCGGGATTAGAGTGCATCCCGAAGAAAAGCCAATACTACGAGTGCATTTCCGATGTGCTCAAGTGGTACGAGCAGAATCCGGACGACTGGGAAAAGACGTGGCAGCTCATCGAAGAAAAATACCACCTTAATCCTGCGTATCGGCGGTTCTCGTGCAGCGGCCCAAAGAGCGACTTTAACATCGACGCGAAGATAAACGGGGCATACATCGTGATGGGATTGCTTTACGGCAAAGGCGACCCGGACGAGACGATTATCATTTCGACCCGCTGCGGTCAGGACTCCGACTGCAACCCGTCGAACTCGGGAGGCGTGCTGTTCACGACCATCGGCTTCGAGAAACTGCCGGCGAGGTTCAAATCCGCATTGAACCCGGAAGGCAAGTTCAGCCATACCCCGTACAACTTCCCGACTCTTATCAAGGTGTGTGAGAAATTAGTGCGTGAGTCTGTGATTAAGGCCGGGGGGCGAATCGAAAAAGCCGACGGCAAAGAGGTCTTTGTCATTCCGGTTAAAAAGCCAAGGCCCAGCCGGCTCGAACAGTGCTGGGAGCCTGGCCCCATTGCCGAGAGCCGTTTTACCAAAGAAGAGATGGCAAAGATAACCGCCACGGCTGGAAAGAACATATCCAGGGCGGTCGAGAAATTAGCGCCGGGGTGGAAGGCGGCCAAGTGCGGCAGCGATATGAACCCGGGATTCTACAAAGAGATGTATGGTAAAAAGAACGTGCTGGTAACGCATCCTCTGAACAGGGACACGGGCTGTATGCTGTCAAACAAAGTGAAGATTCCCGCCGTCAAAAAGCCTATGCTGCGGCTGACGGTCGGCCATCATCCGGAAGGCGACTGGAGGCTGATTGTCAAGGCCGACGGCAAAAAGCTGCTCAGTAAAACCATCGGCAAGGAAACCGCCGAGAACGGCTGGGTGGACCTCGAAATTAACCTGGCGGAATACTCCGGCAAGGAGGTCAAGCTGGAGCTCGTCAACCAGCCGAGCGATTGGAAATTCGAAGCGGGCTACTGGGCCAGGATAGAGATAGTCAGCGAATAATACCGGTTCCGACCGGCTCTAAAAAAGTCCAGGGCAGTTTATTAAGGGGCCCCAAAGGCATCACTTCATTGCTGATGGAAGGGCGCTATGGCGTCAGAGTTTGGGGTACGTGTTTATATCCTCGATGGTGGCAGGAACGATTCTTATTGCCTGGCCGCCTTTGGCTGGCATTGCCGCTTTGAGGATAGTTTTTGAATCCACAAGATACCGGTCAATCCTGACGTGCGTGCGGGTCTGAATCGAAGGGTCATCGCTATAAATGTGCGCTGCATAGGTTTTTGCCTCATCGAGGAAAGTCAGCGGCACTTCAAGCACGCGTGCCACATTGCTGTTCATACAGCCAATGAACCAGTTTGTGCCCGAGCGGCGGGCAATCACGGCGAACCGGCCGATTTCGCCGTGGATGACCTTTGTATCGTCCCATACCGTGGGGACATTATCAAAAAATTCCAGCTCCGGTTCATCGCCGATTATGTTGTAGCTGCCACCGGCACCGCCGATTCTTCGAGGAGAACTCTGCGGACGGTCGTACCAATAGAGAAACTGCCAGGGGCTGTAAAAGCACACCGATTTTGCCAATTGATACGCGTGAGTGGCATTTTCATCGACTCGCCCGTCGTAGTAGCAAATAGTATTATCCCCGGCCCCGGCAAGCATTCGCGTAAAGAGAATGGTGAGTGTCTGGCTGTTCGAGGGGCTTGTCTCATCTCCGGCTATGCCTTCCTGCGTCATAAGATTCGGGTATGTTCGGCTGTATCCGGTAGGCCTGTATTCATCGTGTACATCGACCATAAGGCGATGCTCAGCAGCCTTTCGAACCGCCTCATGGAGCCAGGCTGTCCATCGCTGTGAGCCTACCTGCACGAAGCCGTATTTCAGCCCTTTGATGCCCCACTTTTCGTACAGCGGCAGAATCTCATCGAGCTGGCGTTCGAGGGCCTTGCGATTAACGTACAGGATGATTCCGATGTCGCGTTTCTTTGCGTAGTCAATGACCGCGTGCAAATCCAAAGGGCCTTTCGAGCGTCGCGGGTCAACGGATATTGTAGTGGCATCGGAGTGGTCGCTGTTTTCAGGGCCGTACCAGCCCGCATCGAACTCGACGTACTGCAGGTTGTGCTCGGCGGCGAAATCGACACAGGCCCTGCCGCCCGTTGTGGTCAGGGTAACCTCCCGGATTACCTTGCCCGGCTTAACCCAGGATGTGTCCTCAATTGCACAGGGCTTGTTCAAATTCAGGATAAGGTAATTGCGCTGGAGTAACTCGCCGGGACTCTCGCCCAGGAGCAGGACCCGCCAGGGGGTAGAAAAGGGCACAGGCATTTCGACCTGGCCTGCAAGCGAGCTGACGAGGGTATATGGGGACTGCTTGTCCGGGGAAAGCTTCATCCTGGCATAATCAACAAGGCCGGCCTCGGCGACCGCCACGAAGGGGCCATCTGCAATTTCCATAGTGAGCGGTCTTTCGCAATTGTTTTTAACACCGCTGAGCGGTACCTTGCTGTATCGGCCCTGGGCGGAATACACGGCATAGGCCGTGTGGTTGGCTGTGAAACGAAACTGTGTCTTCTCTGCTGAAATGACGAGTTTTTTCAAATTGGGCTGTGACGGCAGAGTATATCGAAAGGCCGCTCCTTCATTATAAGCACGGAACACAAGGCAAAGCCGCCGGTTTGGCCTGCTTCGCTCCTTAAGCCGGACAGTGAGCTGGTTATAGCGGTCGGGAATGGTCTTTCGCTCACCGTAAATCGGCGAATATACGCTGTCGCTGCTGCTGCGCGAAACCTTTACGATTTGAAAATCGGCCTCCAGGGGCGATGAATCCTTCACGGCGAGCCCCATCCGGGAATCAACGATGACGGGCTTTTGCTTGTACGAGACGCCGTAAAGCAGCAAGCCCGGCTGATTGTCAATGTCCCTGAGTTCAAATGTTACGACAACATTGCCATCCGGCGAGCTGACTATTTCTGCCGCGCCGGCGGTTTTTACGGCGATACGGATAAAACCGGAATTGACGACGACAAGGACAAGAAAAATGCCCAGGATTCGAGGAAGTAATCCGTAGGCATTGGAATGTCCGCAATTTGTTTTGTTGTGCATAGTGATGTTCCTGTTTGTGATACTCATTTACACATCGCAAGCGGCGCCGACCGCCGTTGTCCGTGTGAAAAACGAATTACTGGCTCAAGGTGGCCAATACGGTCAGGCCGTTAAAAAGTGCGTGGATGAAAATAGGTCGAAATAAAGAGCCGCTCTTTTCGTACGCGTAACCCATGCACAGCGTCAGGACAAACAACGCCGGCCAATGTGCCATATTCGAATGTATCGTAGCGAATAATCCGGAGCTTATTACAATCGCCAGCCACGCCGAATGACTTTGCCGGAAACTCCCAAAGAAAGACCGTATTGCCGTTTGAAACAAGCCTCGAAAAAGCATCTCTTCGAGCACCGGCGCCACTACCGCAGCGACAATGATAATCAATATTCGAAGCGGCAATTGAGAATATGTTGTTATCATATCGAGCCCCTCATGCTGTTGTATTTCGTAATCGGCGCCCCAGATAAGCTTGCCGAAAGTCGTCGTCAGCACTATCGCCAGCAGGATAAGGGGCCAAACGGCGAGCAGATTGATAAAAGCGGCGACAAAATCTTTGTGAATCGTTTTTACATTCAGGCCGAAGCCTTTTAATCGCCGGGCGAAGTAGGTTCTGGCCAAATAAATGATGACCGCCACGACGACTACAGCACCGATACATAAAACAACATTATCCAGAAGAGCGCTTTTCCAATTCTCTAAATTACCCATGAGACTTCCGGCTATTAATATTGCGAGCGAAACGAGCCCGAACCATATTAAAAGCGGGACAAAAGGCATATAAAAGGGCATATTGTTTCGACGGGGCTTCGAATCATTCAAAGCGTTTTTGCCAAAGGAGGTTTTGAGCAGCCAAATCCCGAATATTATCAGCCCTACAAAGCAGATAACGTCCGTTAGGTCAATTGCTCCGGGGCCTGGTTTTTGTGGGGGGGGCTGGCCCTGCATAATGTTGAGCATCGCAATATGCAGACCCCTGGTAATATCGGAAATATTCATTTATATAATCTTTTGTCGAGCTTGAAACCGAAGCCGTCTTGTATTACATTAGTCATACTTGGGCTGATGTGATTTTATAGGGACAAGGTCGGCTTTTCAAGGAAAATAGATTATGGATATATTCCAAATCGAAGGGCCGGTTCGGCTCTCGGGCAGCGTCAGAATAAACGGCTCGAAAAATGCGTCTCTGCCGATAATGGCCGCTACGATTTTAGCCGCCGGCAAATCATCTCTGAAGTCGATACCGAATCTTTCTGATATTTCCGTGTGCGGCGAATTGCTCGGCAACATAGGCTGTAAAGTCACGAAAAGCGCAAACGGCGAGCTTTGTATAGATTCGACGGTAATCGATAATCCAGTGGGCGACTATGAAATCGTGCGCAAGATGCGAGCCAGTATTTGCATACTCGGTCCGCTTCTGGCCCGGTGCGGTCGGGCGGAGGTTTCAATGCCCGGCGGCTGCGCGATTGGTGACAGGCCGGTCAACATACACCTGAGGGGCCTGCGGGAGCTTGGAGCACAAATCCACCTGAAGAACGGCTACATCATCGCCGAGGCGCCGAATGGTTTGAGCGGCAAGGATATTTTTATGGGCGGGCCGTTCGGCTCGACCGTCCTCGGCACGGCAAATGTGCTGATGGCGGCAACGCTGGCAAAGGGCCGAACCGTCATCGAATCGGCCGCCTGTGAGCCGGAGATAGGCGATTTGGCGCGCTGTCTGAATAAAATGGGCGCGAGAATAAGCGGTATAGATTCGCCTCGGCTGGTTGTCGAAGGGGTCAGTGAGCTTCAGCCGGTCGAGTACGAGGTGATTTCAGACAGAATCGAGGCAGGGACGTTTATGGCTGCCGCCGCCATAACCGCGAGCGAGTTGAAACTGCTGAACTGCCGGCTCGAAGATATGATGGCCGTCGTTGACAAGCTGCGAAATATCGGCGTGACGGTTGAGTCGCAGGGTGACGGCTGCGTTGTTGCCGGCAGCGGCTCAATTAAACCGGCCAACATTACGACTCAGCCGTATCCCGGCTTTCCGACGGATTTACAAGCCCAATTTATGGTGCTTTTGTCACTTGCCGACGGCAACAGCGTCATAATCGAAAAAATCTTCCCCGACAGGTTTATGCACGTCGCCGAGTTAAATCGAATGGCAGCAAATCTGCGCAAGGAAGGGCCGGTCGTTATTGTAGCCGGCATAAAAAAATTAATAGCCGCTCCGGTGATGGCCTCGGACCTGCGGGCATCTGCGGCACTGGTGCTGGCCGGTTTGGCCGCCGAAGGGACCACGACGATTAACAGGGTTTACCACATAGACCGGGGCTACGAAAGAATCGAGGAAAAACTAAATCCGCTCGGAGCAAAGATTACCAGAGAAAACATTTGAAAGGCCTGGAACATGAAAAAACCACTTAAAGCCGTGCGCAGCGTTTTGTTGGCGATACTGGTTTTAGTCGTTGCAGCCGTGGTGCTCGTCAATCTTTTTGCCGACCGTGCCGTGAAGTTAGGTATTGAGGCCGCGGCCACGAAGGCATTGAACGTCGGCGTGAGCGTTGATAACGTCAATCTTTCGATTTTGGGTGGCAAACTCACCTTTAAAAAACTTGTGATAAATAATCCGCCGGGTTACAAGCGCGAAAAACTGCTTGAGCTGGAAAACGCCACAATCGAAGTTGATGTAAAATCACTTTTGAGCGACGTGGTCAAGATAAGAGCAATCAAACTCGACGGCGCAACGGTTGTCCTCGAGCAAAGGGGCATCTCCGGCAACAACCTCCAGGATGTTGCAAAAGCAATACCCTCAGAACCCAAGGCCGAAGCGCCCGGCAAAAAACTCCATATAGATAAGCTCGAGATGACCAACATAACCGCCAAGGTCAAGCTGCTGCCTGTACCCGGAAAAGCCGACACAATGACCATTCCGCTTGCCCCTATAACGATGACCAATCTGGGCAGCGACAACAAGCTCGACACGGCTGCCTTGTCGGGCAAAATCTTCACAGCCATCTTCAAAGGCATAGCCGACAAAGGCGTTGGAGTCCTGCCCGATGAGATGGTCGATGCAATGAAAACAACATGGAGCACATCTTTGGACATCGGCAAAGATGCGATAAAAGGAGTAGCCGACATAGGCAAGAAGGCTCTCAAAGAAGGCGCCGACATTGGCAAGAAAATCGGCGACGGCATCAAGGGTCTGCTCGGCCCCAAGAAGGAAGAGGAATAGAGAATAAAGAACAAAGGCACAAAGGGGCAAAGGCACAGAGGCACAAAGTTCGTAGTTTCCGCCTTCGCTAAAGCTACGGCGAGACAAGCATTGTTCGCAGAGCGGAATCTTCGATTTCGCCCTGGCGAGACCTTCGGTCTCTCAACATCGCTGCACCAAGGCCGAGCAGGGTCTCTTTATCGGACAGCCGAGGAAATATAACCGGCAGAGGTGCGGTTTAGCTTATCAACTCCACTGGCGCTGGCGGTTTAGTTTTCCTGCTAATATGTCCCTTGCAATTATAACGTCTTCTCTTACCTGGAAGTCAAACATCCCGGCACAGATGAAATCGGCGCCGTTTTCGTAAGCATACTTGAAGGCGTCTTTCGGATGAATGGCGCCCGCGGCCATAACCTTGTAGGCGATCCAGGGCTTTTTGACGTTTTTCATAAATTCGGCGGTCTTTTCCGGAGTTTTGGACCAGATATTATCGTTTTCCGGCTGTCTATTAGCGGTCCAATAGTTATGGCTGTGGAGCGTTTTCATATAGAAATCAACATCGAGCCCCGCCCTTTCACAGGCCATCGGCACTTCGACGCTGTGCCCGCCGATACCGGCAGCAGCCCCGTTTTGCTTGATGAAATCAACCGCTTTTCCAAGAAGGTCCACCCGTCCGGCCTCGACGAACTTGTCCGCGACGCCGCCGTGCACGTACACCCCGACGGCCCCGTTATCGATGGCCTTTTTCGTCTCACTCGTTGGGTCATCCGACTTCATTTTGACCTGTGCTATCCACTGCAGCCTGCCGCCACGGTTGTTCCAGTACCTGTTCATAATCCTGATGCAGTGTTCATCGAGCCTGAGAATCGCGGTATTGATTCCCATTTCTTCGCATATCTCGAAGGTCTCCATCACCTTGTTATCGGTGAAATAGTTCCTCAGCAAAGAAGATACGTAAATCAAATCTCTGCTGTGTGCGAAGCCGCTGATTAGATTGCCGCCGGCAAAGAGCCTGGTAATTTTAAGTTTTCCAATCCGGCCCATCGGCAGGGTCCCGGCGGAATCCTTCGGGGCCGGGTCGCGCGGTTTTTCCCCTGCCTTTGCCAACAATGCTTTCTCTTCAAGACTTAAACCCAGAGCGGCGCCTGTGATAACAGATTTTTTCAGGAAGTTGCGGCGGTCCAGATTCTCCGACATGATTTGCTCCTCTTTTGATACTTAACTTATTTCACTGAGCTAAAGTATAATTACCATTATATTATACAGACCTTTGGCTTGTTTGTCCAGTCGCGGTTACATGATAATCGCTGAAAATCAGCATTTGCTTTATGGAAGTCTGGATTCCGTTGGCAAGATAAACCGCAGATGGTGGCATGTCAGCCGCATTATACGTCCTGGCCACATTCCGAATCGCCTTGGCTAACATTGCATTAGTGTCGGAAAGCTCTGCGCTCTCTGCGGTAAGAGATATTCCCCTGTTCCCCAAAATTGGGTGAACGCTTACTTCCTTTCTTTATTCTGACTTCTGTCCTCTGTCTTATATCTTTGTTCTTTGCTACGCGATACGCTTCACGCTTCACGACATACGGAAGCCGTATAACGGCTTCTATAATTGGCTGAACTTGCAGCTTTGTGTCGAAAATTGATTGATTTTCCGCTCAGAGAATTGACCTAAGTGCTTATGCAAAAAGGAATAAAAAAAAATTGCAAATTCCCGATTTTTACCCCGCGCTACCCCCACTTTTGATTGACGGAGTTACCCAAATTAACGCGCTTTTCTATTCTAAATTCTACATTCAACATTCGATATTCTCTCCGCTATACGCTAAACGCTGCACGCTATCCGTTACCTGGAAAGTTCAAGCTCGCGAATTCTCCGTGATATTTCTTCGCCGCCCTGTCGTACGCCTTTGCCGCTTCGATTTCATCCTCGAAACTGCCTAACCATTTTTGTTTCCCTTCAACAGTTATCCGAGCATTCCATTTCTTCTTTTGCTTACGCCGGCTAACTCCTTTATACTTCGAAGTGCTTGGACGGGAATGTTTGTTTCTATTATATGAGTTTTGTGAATATGTAGCGGGCCTTATGTTTGCCCTTCTATTGTCCATCCCGTTACGATTGATGTGGTCAATCAGCATTCCCTTGCCCGGGTCGATAATTTCACGGTGCATGGTTTTAAGAAAATATTTTCCAGCTTTTCCTGTTGGATATTTTCTTGTCGCATAAAAACAGGTTCCTTTCGTACTTACAAACCATTCATACACCTTAAGCTCTTCGTAATCCTCCGGGTCAACGAGCGCGTACCTCGGCTGGCTCATACGAATCCGCCGAAAAGCATACCCGTACCGCACCCGGCGATACAAAAGCAACAGTCCAATGAACGGCTGCCAGAGCCATTTTCGCAAGTCAGATGTAATGATGATTCTTATTTCCCGCCTCGCATTATTGGTTATTGGTAACTGGTTAATTGGTTAAATGGTGAGTGGTGCCTTGAATTTCAAATTCGCCCTTCGTCTGTCATCCATCCTCCGTCCTCCGTCGTCTGCCCTTCGCTCTTTGTCCCTTTGCACCTTTGCACCTTTGCACCTCTGTGCCTTGCCGCAAAAACGCCCAAGGGCCCTTTTGGGCCGTGTACAAATGGCGGAACCTTCACGGTTTTGTCGAAAAATGATTGATTTTACGCGCAGCGCTTTGAACATAATGGGTATTCAAAAA
>JAUWPZ010000159.1 GCA_030611315.1 Sedimentisphaerales bacterium | reverse complement strand
GCGAAGAATCTCACACTCGCAACAGGGCAAAGCCTCTATTATATAAGGCCGGGTGCTTCGCTTCACTCAGCATGACAGTTTATAAGTTAGTCAAGTTGAGATTATGCTTCATTTTGTTCGGCTAAATATAATGCAGCAGCCCTTTTTTATCAAGCGCAGAAACTCATTTTTATATCAGTGGAAAATTTGGTTGAAATATGGTATATACCCTGGCATAGCATAAGAACGACACTTGGTATCTTGTAAATATGGCGAGGAACGAAAATGAATAACACACCGAACACAAAGGATTGTGGCACAGGCCGTTGCACCCCGATAAATCGCAGGGACTTTCTAAAGGCGGCCGGGCTTACCGCCACCGGCGCTCTAACGGCGGGTTTACCCGTAATGGCCGGACCTTTCGAGGAGTCGGATTTTGAAAAGCTCATTCCCGCGGATAAAAAGCTCGACCCCGACTGGGTAAAGTCGCTCTTTGCCCGCGGCAGCCGCACCGTGTACCGCAATAAAGAATTAAAATATATCGGCATGCCCGTAGGCGGTATCTGCGCAGGCCATCTCTATATCGCCGGCGACGGCAAACTCTGGCTCTGGGACATATTCAACCGGTTCTATAAGGGCGTTGCCGGAAAGGGCTCCAGGGGAGAGAACTACGTCAATCCCCTCGAGCCCGCTTCGCCCCTCGACCAGAGCTTTGCAGTTCGCCTTACATCGAAGGGTGATTCTCAGCTCAGAACCCTCGACCGCGCGGGTTTTTCCGACATCAGTTTCTGCGGCGAATATCCCATCGCGACCGTAGATTACCGTGACGACCAGGCGCCGGTGGAAGTAACCCTCAAGGCGTATTCTCCCTTCACGCCGCTAAATGCCCTCGATTCCGGCATGCCCGCGACCGTGATGCAGTACACCGTCAAGAACACCTCCGGCGGCGATGTCAAAGTTGAATTGGCCGGCTGGCTCGAAAATGCCTCCTGCCTGTATTCCGCAAACAAGGCTCAAGGTATCCGCCGAAATACTATCATCCGCCGCGATGGCTTGACACTGCTCAATTGTATCGCCGAAGAACAAACTGAAAAAGCCCGGCAATCTGTCCGCCCCGATATTCTCTTTGAGGATTTTGAAAAGCCAACCTATAAAAATTGGCAGACCACCGGAACGGCTTTCGGAAAAGGCCCCATCGAAAAGGCGAAGATGCCTCAATACCAGGGCGACGTCGGCTCCCAGGGCAAATTCCTCGTCAACTCGCACAACACCCGCCGGGGCGAAGATGTCCGGGCCGGTGACGCCCACGTCGGCACGCTCACCAGCAGCGGTTTCAATATCGAACGCAGCTACATCAACTTTCTCATCGGCGGCGGTGACCACAAGGGCAAAACCTGCGTCAATCTGATTATTGACGGCAAAATAGTTCGCACCGCAACCGGCAAAAATGACAATCGCATGCAGCCACACTCATTCGATGTTCGCGACCTGCAGGGCAAAACCGCCGGACTCCAGGTGGTTGACAATTATAGCGGCGGATGGGGCAACATCGGCATCGACCATATAGTCTTCAGCGATAAGCCCGGGGAATCTCCCCTCAAGCTCTCCGAGCAGCCGGATTTCGGCACGATGGCCCTGGCACTGCTGAAATCGACCGAAGAAGACAGGGCCTGTCCGTCGATTACCGATGGCAAATTTCTTGAGAACCTCTTCTCAGCCAAAGGCGGCGAAGCTCACCCGACCACAGCAACGAGGCCTTTTGGCGCCAAGCTAAAGGGCGCGTTGGGCCGTGCCTTTACCCTCAAGCCCGGCGGCCGGGCCACGGTAGCGTTTGTCGTCTGCTGGCATTTCCCGAACCTTCGATTGCGGGGATTCGGCTCGGTTGTCGGCCGATACTATGCCAACTGGTTTTTTTCCGCCGAGGAGGTGGCCGTCTGCATAAGCACCCACTTTGATTCGCTCTCCCGGCAAACCCGGCTCTGGCACGACACCTGGTACGACTCGACCCTGCCGTACTGGTTTCTCGACCGCACCTTCGTTACCGTTTCGACGCTGGCAACGTCAACCGCCTACCGTTTTCGGGACGGCCGGTTCTACGGCTGGGAGGGCGTCGGCTGCTGCCAGGGCACCTGCACCCACGTCTGGCACTATGCCCAGGCCGTCGCGCGAATCTTCCCCGAATTAGAGCGCGATTTGCGCCGGCGCACCGATTACGGCATCGCGTTCAACTCCGAAACCGGCGCAATCGGCCATCGCGGAGAGTTCGCCAGAAGCGCCGCCGATGACGGCCAGGCCGGAGCAATCCTGCGGACATACCGCGAGCACCAGATGTCCCCCGATGATACGTTTCTAAAACGCAGTTGGAATAATGTCAAAAAGGCCGTAACTTACCTCATCAACAAAGACTCTGACAGCGATGGTATGGTCGAGGGCGCCCAGCCCAACACCCTCGACGCCGCCTGGTATGGAAAAATCGCCTGGCTGAATTCACTCTATCTCGCAGCCCTCCGCGCCGCCGAGGCGATGGCTCTTGAGGTTGGTGATACTGCTTTCGCCGAGCAAACCCGCAAAATCTTCGACCGCGGACGCGAACAGCTCGTCAAGCTGCTCTTCAACGGCGAATATTTCATTCAAATCCCCGACCCTGAGCACATGGACGCAATCGGCGCCGACACCGGCTGCTATATTGACCAGGTCTTCGGCCAGAGCTGGGCCTTCCAGGTCGGCCTCGGCAGGCTCTACAGCGAAAAGCACATCAAAAGCGCCCTGCGCTCCCTCTGGAAATACAACTTCACCCCCGACGTCGGCCCATTCAAAGAGGTATATAAAAAGGGCCGCCCTTATGCCCTCGCCGGCGACGGCGGCATGATTATGTGCACCTGGCCAAAAGGCGGAAAAAGAAAAGACTGGGAAAAGCACTGGCAGTTCGGATATTTCAACGAGTGCATGACCGGCTTCGAGTATCAGGTCGCAGGCCACATGCTCTGGGAGGGAATGCTGAAGGAGGGCCTTGCCGTCACCCGCGCAATTCACGACCGTTACCACGCCCGCCTGCGCAATCCCTTCAACGAAATCGAGTGTTCCGACCACTACGCCCGCGCGATGGCCGGCTACGGCGTCTTCCTCGCCGCCTGCGGCTATGAATATCACGGCCCAAAGGGACACCTCGCCTTCGCTCCGAAATTGACTCCCGAAAATTTCCGCGCTGCCTTCACCGCCGCCGAAGGCTGGGGCACATTCGGCCAGAAAAGAGCCGGCAAAACCCAGCAGGAAAATATTACCATCAAGTGGGGCAGACTCAAATTGCGTACTCTTGCCTTTGAAGTCTCCGAAAGCAATTCCCTCGGCAATGTAAAGGTCACCGCCGCCGGCAGGGCGGTTCAGGCCTCTTTCAAAAGGACGGGCAATCGCGTCAACATCACGCTCGATTCCGATACCTCAATCACCACCGGCCAGTCCATCGAGGTCCTGCTCTCTTAACAATCTTGATGTAGATTATAGATATGAATAGACCATGGGAGAATAGTATGATGCGGTATGGAGTTTATCTATTGGCTTTGTGCTGGGTTTCGTCGGCAGGCGCGGCAATAGTGTGGGATTATGACTCACCGCTAACCGTTATCGAGAATGTAACCAACATTGGTGGCGGCGAATATCGGTATGAATACTCTTTTGTCAATCAAGATAGCCTGCCGATTATTTTTTTCGGTGTCTACACGACATTTGAGGCACAGGCGGAAAACACCTTTACCGGACTTTTCCCTGCTTGGGAAACAAACCGCTTCAGGCTTGTAGACATTATCGCCCCTCGGCTCGATGGGCGAAATCTTGATGAGGCCATTATTGGTTTCACCTACACAAATAACTGTCGGCACCTCGTAGTTGAAACGGTGTGCCCCGGTGAGACAGCCATCCAGCCCGGTCAAGCCGTTGCCGGCTTTTCCTTCATTGCGTCTGTATATGACATTTCACCGAAGTACTACTTTTATTCGACGACCAACTCGGGCTACGCTCCCTACACAAACCGCGTTGCTGCTGTCGGGACAACAGTTCCTGAACCGACGAGCTTGGCGTTGCTCGGCTTCGGCGGCCTTGCCCTGCTCAAAACCCACAGACCCAAATCGCCGAAAAACCTTATCGTTATCAGTCCTGTTTCACTAAGCGACGGCTCTTTCGGGCGTTAATCCGCGGCACCGGCCACAAAACTTCCTTGCACAATTCCACTGCAAACGTCTAAAATAAGTCCGTCGATATCAAGAGACCAGAACGGGTACATTTTGAAAGAAATGTGCTCTGTTGGAAACTTGTTATGAATGTCATTCTGAACGGAGCAAAGCGAAGTGAAGAATCTCTTTATCGCCCAGAAACAGAGAGATTCTTCGCTGCGCTCAGACCTGTCCTCGAGCGACAGCGAAGGAATGACACCAAACCTTTTCAACAGAGTAAAAGAAATGTAGAAAGGCTGCTTGTAACAGGCGGTGAGATTATGAATTCTCAGGCCCGGGCAAATGACCATATTTACCTCTCGGTAATAGCGGCGGCATACAATGAAGCGGACAATCTGCCGCAGTTGCTCAAGGAAATAGCTGATGCCCTGGCCGCTCTCGGACAAAAATCCGAAGTAATCATAGTCAATGACGCCAGCGTTGACGCAACCGCCGACGTTTTGCAAAACCTCTTGGGCCGATACCCGCAGTTACGCATCCTGACGCTGCGTCAGCGGGCCGGGCAGACCGCCGCCCTGGATGCCGGCCTCCGCAGCGCAGAAGGGCGGTTTATCGCTACACTCGATGCCGACCTGCAGAATGACCCTGCCGATATCCCCGCAATGCTGGATTTGATAGCCTCCGGGCAGTGTGATATGGTCAACGGCTGGCGCGCGAAACGCCGTGACACCTGGCTTCGCCTCCTTTCGACGCGTATTGCCAACGGCGTTGAAAATCTGCTCATCGGCGAGGAGGTGCACGATTCGGCCTGCGGGTTGAAAGTGTTCCGCCGCGAGTGCATAGCCCGCGTCAAGTTGTTCGGCGGGATGCACCGTTTTCTGTCGAGCCTCGTGAGAATGGAGGGTTACCGCGTTATGGAGATGCCCGTAAATCATCGCCCCCGCGTCGCGGGCAAGGCAAAATATGGAGTATTAAACCGCGTCTTCAAGGTGCTGCGGGACGTCTTCGCCGTCCGCTGGATGAAGCGCCGGATGTTGCGCTACCAGCCTGAGGAACAGCAGCGGTAACATATATACGAAGTTTTATGGCGATGGAAAACGAAAATAAATCAGCGCCTCCCCGGCCAACAAAATGATTTCAAAATCCCGCCATACGCTCCGATGGGTTGCGCATTGACACGGCCTTGCCCAAGATTTCATAATGCAGAATCGCTCTTTTCAACTCGTCAGGGTCTGCGTAATCCAGAATGTCCGAGAGATATTCCTCACCGGCCTCTGCCGCGGCACGCTTGCCCCGTAATTTCCCAACAGCTTTGCCCGTATATTCCGGCAGCTCCTCGAGTTCAGGTTGAACTGGCCGAATCTGTTCAGGCAATTTCGGAACCTCCGGGACTTCCGCGAACTGGCCCTGGATGGCCTGCTCAAGTATGGCGGCAACCTTCCGGGCGGCAGACTGTGGCCGAGCAGCCTTCCTGCTCTGCGGCCTTTCTGTCGGGCGATACTCTCTGCGCGGCCCTACCTCCGCAACCTTTATAGGCTGCTTAACAACTTGTTTCTGTACTCCTCTGCTGACCATCGGCGGCTTCCGTGCCGGCTTACCTTCCAATCGCTCCTCACCCTCGGCTTCGGGCTTCTTCGTTTTTGCCTTGATAATACTGCCAATCACATAAATAAACGCCACTATCGCGAATATCAGCGGCTGCATCCACCCGCCCTCATCGCTGTCTAACCGCCACAAAGCCATATTCAGTTGTGATAATAAGCAGTACATAGTTTTCAGTTCATACTCAACGAACTCTCAACTACCATCCACTAAGATACTGTTGCAATTTTTTAGACATTCACACCAACTTGTCATTCCCGCGCAAGCGGGAATCCAGGAAGACAACTTCTCTGAGGCGAAGCCTCAATCAAATCAGTGTCTAAAAACTTATTCAAGGCATCTTATCCTGGCTTTTCCCGTTACTGTTCCTTCTTCTTGGGCTTTGCTATCGAATCGCGCATTGACGTATCGGCCATAATGTTTTTCATTCGATAATAGTCCATAACGCCGAGATTACCCTTCTTGAAAGCCTCCGCCATAGCTAACGGCACCTTTGATTCGTTTTCCACGACCAGTGCCTGCATTTCCTGCTCGCGCGCCACCGCCATTGCCCTGCGCTTTTCAGCTTCGGCTTTTGCCCTTCGCATATCGGCTTCGGCCTGGGCAGCCTGAAGCTGAGCGCCAACGTTCTCTCCCACATCTACGTCGGCGATATCAATCGATAAAATCTCAAAAGCAGTACCCGCATCGAGCCCCTTGGCTAAAACAGACTTGGAAATATTGTCCGGGTTTTCCAGAACGCTTTTGTACGATATCGCGCTGCCTATCGTCGTTACAATACCCTCGCCGACACGCGCGATAATTGTCTCCTCGGTTGCGCCGCCTACTAACCTGTCCATATTCATTCTAACTGTTACTCTCGCCTTTGCTTTTAATTGGATGCCGTCCTGGGCGACAGCGTCTATAGTGCCCCTGCTTTTCTCGGGGTCGGGGCAATCTATCACCTTTGGCTTAACGCTTGTTTGCACCGCATCGAGAATATCACGCCCGGCTAAGTCTATCGCAGTTGCCGTTTGAAAAGTTAAGCCAATGTTCGCCCGGTTTGCCGCGACTAACGCACGCACGACATTTGGGACCCGGCCGCCCGCTAAATAATGGCTTTCCAAATCACGAGTCGTTACCGTCAGGCCCGCCTGGATGGCGGTTATCTTGCTCAGCACGATGGTTCGCGTATCGACTTTTCGCAGCCACATCCCGATAAGCTCGGAGAATTTCACATCCGCGCGGGACAGCTTGGCCTGAAGCCACAACCGGAAAAACTTCAGGAACAGCAGGCAGAAAACCAAGCCTACAACTCCTCCGACAATCGCAACTACAGTGAGGACCACTTTCGCGGTATCGCTCATTGGTTCACTTACTCCTTGTCCTGCTAATATGATACTTGTTAAGTCAAACATTTTTGTGTCCTTTCATTAGCTCTCTTCTATTACACGAACAGTCACCTGCGTGCTTTCCACTTCGATAACTTTGACCTTTTTTCCCTTATCAACATATCCGCCCTCAGCTACACATTCGATTCTGTGCCCCGACAGTTCACACATCCCCACCGGCCGAAGCGGCGTAAGCACCACTCCCTCGGCCCCGAGCAGCTCTTTCAATTCCGGCGTATCGGGGACCGCATCGCCCTGTTCTCGCTTCGGCGGTGTCAGTGTAACGCTTTTGCCGAACCTCGTTTTGGGAAATATCTTGTAAGCGACCACCAAAACAGACGGCACCATCACAACCGCAATAGCTATACCTATCCAGCCGTAAGTCCTGCCCTCGCGGAAAAATATCGCCGCCCCTCCCACCAAGCACGCAAGTGCGCAAATACTTATCAGACCGCCGCTCGGTACAAAAACCTCGGCTATTATCAATGCCGCACAGGCAAAATAAAGAAATATAGCAAGTACTAACCACCAACCCATCAGCTTACACCTCTTAATATATAGTGCTCACGATTAAAATTTCCCCCGCCGCGGCGGGTTCGCCTGCCCCATAGGGGTGGGCAACTTGTGCCATAGGTACTTGTGCCACAGGTAGTAACCTTAAAACAATAATTTACAATCCCAGTCGCGGGAATTTACTACCCTTAAGGGTATATATAACGAGCCAGGCTGTTCATACAAGTGTTATAGGCTGTGAAAAGCTTTGAAATTAGGCGAAATATCCATTAAAATACCA
>JAUWPZ010000035.1 GCA_030611315.1 Sedimentisphaerales bacterium | reverse complement strand
CCACGACCTCCTCCGCCTGTACCTCCACCACCCGCACCCCTACTACCATCGCCGCCCGGACCGCCACGACCACCACGACCGCCCACGCCCACTGCCTGCCGACGCTTTTCGATAAGCTGGTTGACAAGCTTGACCGTCCCCTCGGCCTTGTCTTTGACAGCCTGCTCGCGAATCGTGTTTAAATCACGCAGGGATTCCTGCTGCGCTGCCATTTGCTGCCTCATGCCTCCCAGCTTCGCAAGCTCCTCTTCAATCGCCTGCATCGCCGCTTGCTGCACTTGACGAGTTTTGTTCATGCTTTCTCTTAATTTGGTCCTCTGTTCCTCGGACATGTCCCGATAGCTGCCGCTCGGAGCTTTCGTGCTCTCGATGCTCTTTTTGAGTTTCGCAAGCTGCCCCGAAATCGCCGCGATGGCTTTGAGCTGGTCTTCGCTACTGACTCTCGTACGGCCTGGGCCGAACCCGCTGCCCATCCGGCCTCTGAGCGCCGCCCTATTTTCATCAGACATGTTCTCAAATCTTTTACGCATATCCTCGCGGTACTTCTGCCTTTCCTCCTCGGACATGTTCTGAAATCTCTCTCGCATCTTTTCTCTTTCTTCAGGAGAAAGACTTTGAAAACCGCCGCCGCGTCCTGCGCCTGCGCCGCCGGGCCTGGCAACTCTGCCCTCACGCTCGGCAAACGCGCTCCAGGTAACCAGCAGAACCACCAACAAACCGATTGAAACCAGGTACTTCTTCATAATAATGACCTCCAAAAAAAGTTGAACGTTACAATTATACTCATTCTCAAGCCAAACGCTGAGATTATACACACATTGACGCTGCTACGAAAAGACGTAAAAATGCGGTTCTTTATTGCGGCAATCTGAAAAAACTTCTGAATATTACGATAATATGCCGTCGGCCTGATATCAAGGGCAATTTGAAACGAAAATCGGCTGAAACTCATCCCTCATCGCGACAAAAACCGCTATCTGCTAAAGATACCCCCCGAATCCACATCAACCGGCCTGGGTGTCGATCGCGTCTCTTACTTCGCGCAGAAAAACTGAGATTTCGGCTAACATCTTTTCGCTGTCGCCCAGATTTCTCTCTATCAATCCCACAATTTTTGAGCCGATTATGACGCCGTCGGCCCCCGCCGAGGCGATTGCTGCGGCGTGCTCGGGCTTGCTGACCCCAAAACCCACGCAGACCGGAACGCTCGTTAGCTTCTTTAATTTGCCGACCAGCTCGGCGACCGCATCGGAAAGCTCATCTCTGCTGCCCGTAACTCCCAGCACCGAAACCATATAAATAAAGCCCGTCGTCCTTGAAGCAATCAGCTCCATCCTCGAATCCTCGGTGACCGGCGTTACCATAAAAACCGTATCAAGACCCGCGGAAGCGGCAGGGCGGGCTATTTCATCGGCGTCGTCAATACTCAAATCCGCGACCAGAACACTATTTACGCCGGCCTCGTGAAAATCGGTAAAAAACTTCTCCACTCCATACTGGTAAACCAGGTTATAGTACATCAGCAGGCCGATAGGAATGTCCTTGTATTCCTTTAGCTTTCGGATAAAGTCGCGGGCCTTTTGCAAATTCATCCCGCTTTTCATTGCCCGAATATCGGCCTTTTGAATCGTCGGCCCGTCTGCTATCGGGTCGGAGAACGCTATGCCTAATTCCAGAACATCGGCACCGGCGTCGATGGCTGTTTTTACGACCGCAAGACTCGTATCAAAATCCGGGTCGCCTATAACGAAAAACGGTATCAGGGCCGCCCTTGAGGCCTGCGATAATTCCGAAAAAACCTGCTTATATGTCTTCATCAATCAAATCCTTACTTCTTTTAAGAAACTACACAAAATGAATTTTCAGATTACTCGATAGTTCTGGATTCCCGCTTTTGCGGGAATGACAGAGAGTACACTTTCTTCTTGTTAGATGCTCCAAGATAACTAACCACTGACCGTTAATCAATAATCACTGCTCAAGGGGTCGGCGTTTTTCAACGATTGAAACATCCTTGTCACCCCTGCCCGAAAGGTTCACCACCGCTACCTGCTCGGAGCTTAGTTTACCCTTTTGGCTCATCATATAGGCCAGGGCATGTGCGCTTTCCAAGGCCGGTAATATACCTTCGGTTTTGCTCAGCAACTCGAAGGCATCGAGGACCTCTTCATCCTCGGCTGCAACATACTCGGCCCTGCCGGTATCTTTCAAGAGGCAGTGCTCCGGCCCGACTGACGGATAATCCAGCCCGGCGCTTACCGACTCGGTATCGTAAACCTGGCCTTCCTCATCCTGCAGCAGATAGGCCTTGGCGCCGTGCAGGATTCCCACCCTGCCGGCCACCAGAGTCGCGGCGTGTCTGCCGCTGCTCAGGCTCCTGCCTCCGGCCTCGACGCCAATCAGCCTGACGTTTTTGTCATCCACAAAGCCGGAGAAAATTCCTATCGCGTTGCTGCCGCCCCCCACACACGCCACAATCATGTCCGGCAGGCGGCCGATTTGCTCAAGACTCTGCCGCCTGGCCTCTTTGCCGATACAGATTTGAAAATGCTTCACTATCGTCGGGTAGGGATGCGGCCCGCACGTCGAGCCGAAAAGATAAAACGTATCTCTCACGTGCGCCGTCCAGTAGCGAAGGGCGTCGTTAATAGCGTCCTTCAAAGTCCCCGTGCCGCCTTCGACATCGACCACCTCGGCGCCGCACAGCTTCATCTTATGAACGTTGACACTCTGCCGCTCTATATCGGTTACGCCCATAAAAATCTTCGTCTCCATACCGAACAGAGCGCCTATCATCGCCGTAGCCAGGCCGTGCTGGCCTGCGCCGGTCTCGGCAATGAGCTTGGTCTTGCCCATATATTTGGCCAATAAGCCCTGGCCGAGCGTGTTGTTGACCTTGTGTGCCCCGCCGTGCAGCAGGTCTTCGCGTTTTAGATACACCCTGCAGCCGACATAGTCGCTGAACCTCTTGGCGTAATAAAGAGGACTGGGCCTGCCGGCATATTCCTTCGAGAGCTGCCCAAGCTCTGCAACAAACTGCTCATCCTCATAAAAGCGGTAAAAGGCACCCTCCAATTCCTCCAACACCGGTATCAGGACCTCCGGGACATAAAAACCGCCATAGTCGCCAAATCTTCCCTTTTCTTTCATATCTAACTCCCGGCAATGTGTATATGCGTTTATGTGTGAATGCGCTTGTGCATTATTCGGCCACTCATTCACTCATCTACTCATCTACTCATCCACACTTTATCCTCTCAAATGTTGAATATTATCGAACAATTTTTTCATTTTCTTATGGTCTTTTTTTCCCGGCTCGGATTCGATGCCGCTGCATACATCAATCCCGTACACTCCCACCTTAACCGCCGCTGCCGCGTTATCGGGATGTATTCCGCCGGCCAGAAAAATCCGCTTGCCGATATGCCCTATGATATTCCAGTCGAACGTCGCACCCGTCCCGCCGTATCTGGCGGGGTGAAATGCATCCAGCAGAACGGCATCCGTGAAAAAGCTGTCCGCCTTGTCGATATCGGCCCGCTCTTTTACACGCAGCGCCTTCATGGTTTTTACATTAAGAGAATGAAACGACCGGCAAAAGTCGGGGGTTTCGTCGCCGTGAAGCTGTACCCAGTCCAACTGGCACTGGTCTATCTTCTCTCGGATTTGGTCAAATGGGGCATTGACAAAAATACCGGCAATATCTACGAACGCCGGCAACTTGTTTATTATCTCGGTGGCCTTTTCGAGCGTTACGAACCTCGGGCTTTCCGGATAAAAATTAAAGCCCAATAAATCGGCGCCCATATCCAGCGCAGCCGACGCATCGTCGTAATTGGTAATACCGCAAATTTTGACTTTCACAATCAACATGTTCGTAGCTCGTAGCTCGTGGTTCGATTCACTATCCACGATTCACTATTGGCGATTTGAGATTTCAATCAACTTTTCCAGACAATTCGCCGCGGCGCCATCGCTTATCGAAGCCTGGGCCAGCTTGATTGCCGGGGCAAAATCATCGGCCAGGCCGCCGGCGATTATCCCGGCCGAGGCGTTCAGAACAACAATATCTTTGCGCGGCCCGGCTTCTTTGCCGCTTAGTATGTCCCTTAAAACCTTCGCGCTCGTCCCGGCATCGGTCACTTTCAGGTCATCAACATTGGCCAAACTGATACCGAAATCCTGCGGATTCAGCTCCCTGCTCTCAATCCTGCCTTCTTTTAGTTCGAGTATTTTTGTGGTTGTTACCGTGCTTATTTCGTCCATCCCCTTGCCGTGGACCACCATCGCGTACTGTGTCCCCAATAACTTAAGCGCCTCGACAATAATCTGCATCAAATTTTCATCGGCCACACCCAACACCTGCCTCTTTACCCCGGCCGGATTAGCCAGTGGGCCTAAAATATTAAAGACCGTCCGGAATCCGAGACTCTTGCGTATCGGCTGAACATATTTCATCGCCGGGTGGAACATAGGCGCGAACATAAATCCGATGTGCGCCTGTTTTATACACTCCGCCACCATCTCAGCCAAAGCGTCTATCTTCACGCCAAGCGCCTCAAGCACATCCGCCGAGCCGCACTTGCTCGTTATCCCACGATTGCCGTGCTTGGCGACGTAAACACCCGCGCCTGCGGCAACTATCGCCGCCGCCGTCGAAATGTTCGACGTCTTGATTGCCCCGCCGCCTGTGCCGCACGTATCAATCATATTCTCAATATCGACCTTTACCGCTACTGCATGGCTTCGCAGCGACTTGGCAAGCCCCGCTAATTCCGCCGACGTTGCCTTCTTGACCCGCATCGCCGTAAGAAAAGCCGCAATCTGGACCTCGGGCACGTCCCCTTCGAAAATCCTATTAAGAAGCTCCTTCGCCTGCTCAAAGCTCAAATCATTGCCCTGCAGTAAAGGATTTATATATTCGATTATTGTTGCCATTCCCGGCTTCTCTTTAATCTACAAATTCAAAGTTGAAAAACTATATTTCAGAATCCAAAAGTTTTACATTTTACGCTTTGGTTTTACATTTTCCATTTTAAGCTTTTATTTTTTTTGCTATCGACAAAACATTCTCGATAATTTTCCCGCCTGCCGGGGTCAGAATGCTTTCCGGATGAAACTGCACGCCGAATATCGGCAGCTCTCTGTGGCGGGCTCCCATAACAATCCCCTCGAAATCGGCGGTCCTTTCCAGGCAATCCGGCAGCTCCAGAACACAAAGACTATGATACCTTCCGGCCTGCAGCGGATTTTCAACACCGGTAAATATGCCCTTTTCGTTATGTGTTACCCGCGAGGGCTTGCCGTGCATCGGTACCGGCGCATGGCCGACCTTTCCGCCGAAATACTGAGCTATCACCTGGTGCCCCAGGCATACGCCGAATATGGGCAGCTTGTCCTTGAAATAATCCACCGCCGACAGCGAGACGCCCGCCGTGTCCGGCGTGCCGGGCCCGGGCGAAATCACAAGCAAATCCGGCCCAAACTCATCGGCCCGCACCTTAAGCTCATCAAGTTGGGTATCGGCGCGGTAAACCTTCCCCTCGCAGCCGCGCTTACAGAAATCATCGACCAGATTGTATGTAAACGAATCGAAGTTATCGATAAACAACACTTTTCTATTCGCATCTTTCATAAAACTATCCTCCCTCATTCTCCGCGAATCGCGTGTAAACAGGATATTGCCTTGTGTTCTGTCTCCTCGAATTCGGTCTTGGGGACGCTGTCGTGCACGATACCGGCGCCGGCTCGAATATAAGCGGTATGGTCCCGTACCTGAAGACTTCGTATTGTGATACAACTGTCGAATTGGCCGTCCACCGTCAGGTACATCACCGCTCCGCCGTAGTAACCGCGCTTGGTCTTTTCAAACAGACGTATCAGTTTCATTGCCTCAATCTTCGGGGCTCCTGTTAACGTCCCCATATTCATCGTGGCAAGGTATGCGCTCAGTGCGTCAAGCTCAATGGCTAGCGTGCCTTTGACGTTACTGACCAGGTGCTGGACCGAAGCGTATTTTTCGACTATCAGCAGCTCCGTAACAATCCTGGTGCCGGCTTCTGCCACACGCGCAATATCGTTCCTCGCCAAATCAACTAACATTATATGCTCGGCCAATTCCTTCCGGTCGAGCTTCAACTCCGCCTCATATCGAAAATCCGTATCCATATCGATTGTGTTACCGACCTTGCCCCTCGGCTTGGTCCCCGCTATCGGCCGAATCTCAACAGTCCGCTCCTCCGTCCCGCTCACTCGCAGATTCAACTCGGGACTCGAGCCCATCAGTACCGTATTGGGCGTATTGAGATAGAACATATAAGGCGATGGATTCAACTCTCTGAGCCGTTTATAAACATCCAGCGGCTCATCCGGACAAGGCTCGGTTATCGTCCTGCTCAAAACAACCTGAAATATATCGCCATCCAAAATGTGCTGCTTGGCCCTTCTGACCATCTCTTCGTATTCGTCCTGATTAGTATCGGTCGAGGTTTCCGCAATCGGCCCGTCATATCTTTGCCCTTTCGGCCTGTCAAGACCCGCAATTTTGAAATAGTAATCGAAACACTCCTGGGCCTCAGCCACTGCAACTTCACGGTTACCATCGGTGATAACACAATTTACAATCACGTAACCTTTGCCGTGCTCGTGGTCCATCAGGAATATATTGTCCGCAAAGTAAAGCTCGTAATCGGGATTGCCAAGCAAATCGGTTTTGCTTGGAGGCAGCTTCTCAAACTGGTCTATGAAATCGTAGCTCAGCGCCCCGAACAGCCCGCAGGTTATCCGAAACGGCTTGCTCGCCAGGCTAAAAGCGAACGCAACCGCTCGAAGCACGTCCATCTGATTTATGCTTGTCAGCCGGGTCTGCTCATCAACCACCTCTTCTATCTGCTTAATCCGTCCCGTAATCACCTCCTCGCCGAATTCAACCGATTCGCAGAAATCAAATCTCCCCTTTCCCTCAGTGGACAAATATCTCAATATGCGCCTGCCCGTCTTGCTCAGGGCCTTGATTGTGAAGTCGGCACCGGTGCCCGTGAGGTAAAGGGCGGGCCTGGCCGTGCCGAAACTAAGCGCCCCGCTGCCCGCAAGGTATTCCCTGGACTCGAACCAGCAGCAGTTCTCCGAGCGCCCATAGTCGCTGAGCCTGGCGAAAAAATCCACCGGCTCGTCAATCGCAATTTCCTTGACGATTGGCACGAGCTGCCCCGGCCTGGCGCTATCGATTATTTGCCTGTATTCATCCATAGTTCATACTCGTATCGCGTATATCGTATGTCGTCATTGTGAGACCAGCAAAACAATCTCCATTTCTTTTTCTCATTTTGTGCTCTTTTACTACTGTTTCTACAAGTAATTTTTATTCGCAAATCACCAAAAATACAAATAAAAAAAAACGCAGGGCTGTTTTCTCGACAGGCTGCGCTATTTTTGTAACTCAAGCAATTTTTTTTCAATAAATTACCGCTCACCTGTCGGAAATATCTCCGAAGGCCACCACCAGTTAACGTTATTTATACGGTTAATTTGCCTCATAACATCACTATTAAACCAAATCCCCCCGTCTTTGTCAACTAAAATCAATAAAATTGCCATTCGGGTGCGCGTCACGATTGTAGGTGGATTTTTCAGGCCTTCAACTCCAATTTCCGTCAATAATAGTTATCACCTCTCTGTCATTCCCGCGAAGCCTGTGCCCGCGAAAGCGGGTAGCGGGAATCCACGCCTTGAAGCGACTATCGACATACGAATAAGTCCAAATACACAGGTTTTTTATTACAAAGATAACGTGCACCCCCGGAAAATCCACTGTCAACCGGTAGTCCCGCCCTTTTTTCAGGGTCTGTACTCTCGCCGCTACTTCTGTAGTTCTCGTGTCTTTGTCTGCGCCAGTTGGTCAACGGTAACGGCCAGAACAATGACCGCGCCGATTACGATATACTGCCAATCCGTCGATATTCCCAGGTGTGTACAGCCGTTCCGCAGGAAGCTTATCAGCAGTGTCCCTGTTATCGTCCCGGTTATCGACCCCCGCCCCCCCGCCAAGCTCGCGCCGCCAATCACTACCGCCGCGATAATATCAAGCTCCAGCGCAATACCGGCGGTCGGCTGCGCCGAGACCGTCCGGCTGGTCGCAATCATTGCAGCTATACCGACAAGAAGCCCCGTAAACATATAGATATAAATAAGATACCTCTCCACGTTCACACCGGCGTGAAAAGCCGCCTGGCGATTTGAGCCAATCGCGTACGTATATCGTCCGAGCCGCGTGTATCTCAGGCAGAAAGACGCAACACCGACAACACCCGCAAAAATAATAACGGAGATGGGAATAATTCCCACCTCGCCTTCACCAAGGTATTTGTAAAGGGGCACGTTGTATGGCTGTCCGCTGTTCATCACCAGCGATATCCCGCGAAATATGCTCATCGTGCCTAATGTTACGATAAAGGGCTGAAGCTTCAGTTTTGTAATCAGGGCGCCATTTAGCAAACCGCAATAAATCCCCGCAACAATACCAATAATCGTCCCGAAAAGCATCGGGTAAGGCGTAAGCAATGCTATCCCTTTGGTAATCAGCGCCATATAGAAACAAGCCATTAATAAAAACACCGCCCCGGCCAGGATAAAAGGCGGCAGCTTAAATCCCTTAAGAATCGCCTGGGCGAGGAAGCCGAAAATCACCGCCCCACCAATCCCAATAATAGCACTGATGATAAAAGGGTAAAAGCCCATCGTCCGACGAACCATCCCCATATCGGCAAGAACGACTAAAAAAAGAGCCAGCGATGCCGCTAAAAACGGCGAGAATTTCCACTTAGTCATCTGAATCCTGACAAGCAGCAAAGAAAACACCGCAGCGGCGAGAGCAACGGCAATCCTGCCGACCGTCATCGCTGGAAAAACCATCAATTCGCACCCTTTAACCATCATAAATGCGCCCGCCATGCCGCAAAGGGCCAGCATCGAGCCTACCGAAAGGTCGATACCCGCTGATATGATAATCGACGTCATACCGATGGCGATGATACCGTTGACACTTGAGCGGCGCATTACGTTCCAGAAGTTGTCACCTGTTAGAAACGTATCGGGCCTCAACGAAGACAGAATACAGATTACCAGTACCAAACTTCCAAAGGGCAGCAACTGTCTGACGAGTTTATTCATTTGGTTTCCTCCGCCCCGTTAGAAATAACACCAGTAACATTTTTGACTCCCGTGAGAGTAAAATCTCTAACGGGGTCCACTGCTGCCAAGTGCATAACTTCTTCCTGTGTAGTCTGGCTCGTCTTCAAATTCCCCACAAGCCGCCCTCTCCTCATCACCAAAATCCTGTCCGCTATCCCGAACAATTCGCCAAGCTCCGATGAAATAAAAAGTATCGCCTTTCCCTCCTCTGCAAGCTTATTAAGAAGCGTATAAACTTCCTTCTTTGCCCCGACATCGATGCCCCGCGTCGGCTCATCAAAAATCATAAACTTCGCCTTGGCCAACAGCCAACGAGCGACCAATAGCTTCTGCTGATTGCCCCCGGACAACGAATCAACCGGCGCCTCGGGGCTTAGCCACTTTATGGATAATTGCGCCCCCACATCTCCTGCAATTTTATTCTCTTTGGCCGGATTGATAATGTGCTTCATTCCTATCATATCCAGGCTCGCCAAGGTCACGTTCCAACTGCACGCAAGCCCAAGACACAACCCGGTTCGTTTCCGGTCCTCGGTCAGCAGGGCAATACCGCACGATATGGCGTCCGAAGGAGAATTTATCGAAAGCTCCTCTCCATCCAGCACAACCGAGCCCGTCGCCCTTTTGTCAACGCCGAAGATGGCCCGCGCAACTTCCGTCCGTCCTGCCCCAACAAGGCCTGCCATACCGACTATTTCACCCGCACGAATAGAAAAAGAAACATCCCTTATTCGGCTGCCCGACGAAAGATTATCAACATTCACTCGCTCTTTCCCGATTTCGACATCGCGTGCCGGAAAAAATTCCGTCAGCTCACGCCCGACCATATACCGAACGATTTGCAGAATATCCAGCTTCGTAACCGATTCGGAATGAACCACCCTGCCGTCCCGCAAAACCGTAACATCGTCGGCAAGACCGATTATCTCCTCCAGGCGATGGGAAATATAAACAACCGAAAGACCTCTGTCGCGAAGCGTTCGGACGACTTCAAACAACCTCTTGACCTCCGTTTCCGAAAGTGATGACGTCGGTTCGTCCATCACGATAATCAAAGCGCTGCGCGCCAAGGCCTTGATAATCTCCGCGACCTGGCAATTACCCGTGGACAATTCCGATACTACAGCGGTCGGGTCGATATCAAAGTTAAAGTTTTTCGCCAGCTCCGCTGTTCTTTTCACCATTTGCCCATAGTCAACAACAAACGGCAAAATACCTCCCGGCTCATTGCCGAGGAAAACGTTCTCCGCCACAGTCAGATGCTCTGCAAGGTCCAGGTCCTGATATATCATCGACACCCCGACCGCCAGCGCCTCCTCAGGCTTATCAAACGCGTATCCTTTGCCGTGAATCTCAATTGACCCGCTGTCAGGTGAATAAACTCCCGCCAAAATATTCATAAGTGTCGATTTGCCCGCACCGTTCTCACCCACCAAAGCATGAACCGTCCCTGCCCGAACCGTGAAGCTCACGTCACTAAGCGCCTGTACGGGCCCGAAGCTCTTGGATATCCCCGTCATCTGAAGAGCAACGCCGGTATGTGTAACTGTCATTCTGTTCTCAAATTTCAAATCTCAAATCGTAAATCGTAAATTTCCTCTGGCCCGATATGGTCATTTCAGCAATGCCTGAATCTCGGGCGTCTCCAGGTTCTCTTTAGTCACCAATGCAACCCCGGTATCTATCCGCTTGGGTACTTCTTCGCCGTTGAGCCTGGCCAGGACCACCCTAACGCCCTCGTAGCCCATCTTAAACGGATTCTGTGCGACAAGCGAATCTATGGCGCCTTCCTTGAGGCCGTCCAACAGAGCCTCTTCGGTATCGAAACCGACCATTTTTATCCTACCTATGTACCCCTGCCCCCGCAGGCCCTGCAGAGCGCCTACCGCCGTCGAAGCATTGCACGCGTAAAGACCGTTCAGACCCGCATCGGCATTCTTCGTCAAAAGGTCCTCTGTTGTCTGGAGCGCCGTCTCAACCGTATCCATCGCGTATTTGGCATCCACAATCTTGATTTCCGGAAACTCCCGCTCGATGGTATCCATAAAGCCGTTCTCCCGATTCGTCGTCGAGGCCGAACCGGGCATGTACTTTATCACGAGAATTTTACCTTTGCCGTTGAGAATTTTGCCCATCCGCCTGGCCGCAATCACTCCGCCGATATAGTTGTCCGTAGCCACGAAAGAAAGATATTTGTTCGTGTCGATACCGGAATCGATAATCGCACAGGGAATGCTCGCATCATGTATCCTCTCTACGACCGGCACGAGGGCCTTGCTGTCCAGAGGAGCAAGCACAATGGCAGAAACTTTTTGCGTAATAAAGTCCTCGATGATTTGTATCTGCCCTTCCCTGTCGCTTTCGAGTTTCGGCCCGTTCCAGTAGATTCGCACGTCGGCCTCGGCACCGGCATCCTTGGCCGCCTGCAGAGCGCCACGATGCACCGATTCCCAGAAAATGTGAGTCGTCGCCTTCGGAATTACCGCTATGCGCAGGCCTGTTTCCTGCTTGCCTTTATTGATAATTCCAATCACGACAAAAACCGCCGCGATTACAACAAGCAAAATGATAATTGGTAAGACCTTTTTCATAATTCGCACTCCCTGATTTTTATCAATTAACGCCTTTGTCTTTTAACAACAAATTATCAACAATCAACAGATGCCAGAGTATATCCGCCCTGATGCAAGCTTACAAGCAGCCATTCCAAAATTAATCAGCAAATCAATCCAAAATGCACCGCAGCCTCGGCACTTCATATTTCAACCCAATGGGCACGTTGCCGCGTTCATCCTTTACCGGCCTGCTCCTTTTATCAACAACAAGCACTATAATGATTGGCAATGCCCTTTTCATAATTCGTACTCTCCAAATCTTAGTTTCGACAATTCCATCGCCTGAAAAGTATATCTGCTCGAGGGCAGGATTACAAGGCTTCTATCCCACAAAATCAATCCCCCACAGTTACACAATCCGGCACTGCCGAACGCGCTGCCGCCTCGTCCACCACCCGGTTTTTCCCAATTTTAAGTTTTTTCAAAAGAAAATCTTTCCGCCCTGTTGACAAGCCCCACAACTTGGTTTACGATAAGTGCCCAGTTGGATTTCCCTGCCGATAAGCCATTTCGGCAATTGGGAAGCCCTGAATATCTCGTACTTGCCTCAATAAAAGGCTTTGTTGACCTGAAGGTGTAAACAAAAGTGAAAATCTTAGCTTGTATTCCTGCTCGTTACGGTTCTACAAGATTCCCCGGCAAAGTTCTCGCCAAAGATACCGGCAAATTCCTCATTCAGCACACATACGAGCAGGCCTGCCGTGCCAGCCTGCCCGAAAAGGTGATAATTGCCGCTGACGACCGGAAAATCGCCGATGCCGCCGCCGCCTTCGGGGCCGAATGCGTCCTCACATCTATCGACCATAAAAGCGGCACCGACCGAATCGCCGAAGCCGTCGGTTCGATGAACATCGACATCGTCGTGAACATACAGGCCGATGAACCCGAAATCGACCCGGACAATATCGACTTTCTGGCCCGAATGTTGATAAAGAATCCGGATTTGCCAATGGCCACCCTCGCCGCCGATTTCCAGAACGCCGAGCAGATAGCCGACCCGAATATCGTAAAAGTAATAACCGACAGCAACAGCCTGGCGATTTATTTCTCACGTGCCTCAATTCCCTACGACAGAGAAAACTCCGGCATAGGCCAAACGCAGCAATATCTCCGGCACATCGGAATTTACGCGTATCGAAAAGATTTCTTACTGGAAATAACCGCTCTACCGCAAACCACCCTCGAAAAAATCGAAAAACTCGAGCAGTTGCGCGCGATTGAAAATGGTTTTGGAATATTAGTCGGCAAAGTCGAACACACCTGCGATGGCATTGACACCCCGGAGCAATACGCCGAGTTTGTGAAACGGCAGAAAGAGAGAACAAATAACCAAAAACAATGAGAACAACGTTGATAACAACATGTTGCTTGCTCGTTTTATGCGGATGCCAAGGCCGAACTGCGAGTAAACAGGTCTATACGAAATCTCCCTTTCATACTACGCCGAATAAGTGGGAAAAACCGAGAATTTTTCATACACCCTTTAACGAGAGATGGTCAGACCGGATTGTGGTGCGGAGAACACCGCTTACGCAGGTCGCCAATGAGAAAGTCTTTTCGCCTAACAAGGCTTATTGGTTTTCGGTAACTGAACCTGACTTTATGAAGCCGGGACCACACAAGCTACAGATAAACATCTATAATGAGCGTGATTACCTTGTGAGGTTAGAGATACTGGATATAGGTCATTACATGCGTTACACTAAATGGATTAACGAAAAGTTGCTGTATGTGCGGGCTTGGTGTTCCCGGATTCTTGGTGTGGATTTAATTTTTGACGTTGAAAGGGAACAAATAATCCACAAAGAGAACATCAATGACGGAGGTATACCATTCATGCAGTGGCAGCAGGCAAAAAACAAGAATCCGAACTGAGATGATTGTTCTGGGCGAGCTCTTCATAGGTGGCAAAAAGATAAAAAAGGAAAATTTATGCCAAAAGAAAAAGATTTATTGGCTTCTGTCAGTAACATTTCGACCGACAGCGAATTTTTCTCGCCGATGCCGGCCGGGTATAAAAAGGGCAAAACACGCTACGTCTTCGTAGTGGGCACCGTGATGAGCGGACTCGGCAAGGGCATATTCTCATCGTGCCTGGCCCTGCTTATGCAGGATAAGGGCCTGAAAGTCGCGCCAATCAAGCTCGAAGGCTACCTCAACATAGACTCCGGCACGCTTAACCCATTCCGCCACGGCGAAGTCTTTGTCCTCGACGACGGCATGGAATGTGATATGGACCTCGGCACCTACGAGAGAATGCTCAACCAGGACCTGAGCAAGGCGAATTTCACAACAAGCGGCCAGATATTCAGCTCCGTTCTTCACAAGGAACGCCACGGCGACTACCTCGGAAGGGACGTCCAGATGATTCCTCACGTTACAGGCGAGGTCAAGCTAAAGCTCCGTAATCTCGCCGCCCGGACCAACGCCGATATCGTGTTCGTCGAGATCGGCGGGACCGTCGGCGACCTCGAAAATGCCTACTTCATCGAGGCGATGCGCGAATTAGCATACGAAGAAGGCCTTGGCAGCAGTTGCTTTGTGGCGCTGACATACATCCTCGAACCCAAAACCCTCGGTGAGCAGAAGTCAAAGGCCGCCCAGCTCGGAATAAAGCAGCTCATGCAATGCGGTATTCAGCCGGACATCATTGCCTGCAGGGCCTCAAATCCCGTCAGCGAAAAGGTCCGCCAGAAGATCAGCCTTTACAGCAACGTCCCATTCGAGAGGGTCATCAGTCTGCCGGATTCGGCCAGCATTTATATGATTCCCGCAATGCTCAGAGACCACGGCCTGGATTTCGAGGTCGCCAGGCTACTCAAAATCGAGGACAGAATCAATCTCAGAGTCGAACGCAAGGCCTGGGCCCAATGGTGCGACTTCACCGACAAAATCGGCTCGGCCAGGCACAGCGTAACCATCGGCATCACCGGCAAATACACCTCCGTCCGCGACAGCTACGCCTCGATAATAAACGCCCTCGAACACGCCGGCATCGCCCTGGGCTGTGAGACAGAAATAAAATGGATTGAAACAACAGGCATTATCGACCAAACGGCAGCCGAGAAACTGGCTGATGTTGACGGTATTATCGTCCCCGGCGGGTTCGGCACTCGCGGCGCCGAAGGCAAAATCGCATGCATAAAATACGCCAGAGAAAATAATATACCTTATCTCGGATTATGCTTCGGTTTTCAAATGGCTGTCCTGGAATTTGCCCGAAATGTTTGCGGACTGACAAAAGCCAACAGCACCGAGATTGAGCCGGACTGCGCCGAGCCCATAATCGACATACTGCCGGAGCAGAAAAAAATCGAGGGCCTCGGCGGAAATATGCGGCTCGGCGGAAGGGACATAGAAATAAAACCACAGACCATGGCATGGGAGCTTTTCGGTAAAACAAATTCCGTCAGGATGCGATTCAGGCATCGCTACGAGGTTGACCCGCGCTATATTGAACAACTCGAAAATGCGGGTCTCGTATTCTCCGGGAAAGCCCCCAAGCAACCGATTATGCAGATACTCGAGCTGCCCTCCCATTCGTTCTTTATGGGCACTCAGGCGCACCCCTGCCTGACGTCCCGCCCGCTGCAGCCACACCCGATGTTCGTAGGGCTCGTCGCAGCCGCCGCACAAAAACAGTACCCCGAAGAAAAAATGCCCGACTGCGTAAAAGCCGCACGCAAAGTCTCCAGCCTGAAAACGTAAGCTATGTTTGCTCTTACTCCTTCTCGGCGGTTTCGCCCTGCTCTTTGAGTTTCGCTTTAAGCTCTTCCACCTGCGAATTGAGGGCTTCGTTTTCTTTTTGCACTTGCGCGGTTTGCTCCATTACACTACCGATGAAGGCATCCAGCTTCTCTTCGACACTTTTTTGTGCCTTATCGTTCCAGACCTTTATTTTCTTCCGACAATCTACAAGTATTTCTTCCTGCCGCTTGATTTCCTTGTCATGCTGCTTTTTCATATCCTCAATTTGCTTGTCGCGCTGCCCTAATTCTTTCTTCAAATCCATATTTTCGGCTGCTATAAGTCTGCTCTTTTTTGTACCGGCCATCTCCTGCTCTTCACAGCCCGCAATCAATCCGATAACAACGCAAAAAACTAAAACAAATACTTTCCTGAACGTCCTTTCCATTTCATTGTCCTTTCGAATTTATTCTTTCCAATTTGACTCCGACTATATCATTAATTCCCCCGCCGTCAAGCTTCCATTATACTCTCGCCAGCGTAACTGTATTAAAATTATTCGCTACTCATTTATGCTCCAAAACACCCCCCACCTCAACAGAGCCACGACCGTAATGGAGTGTCTCTATTCGAAAAGCACGTCCAACTTCTCTTTATCGCCCTGCTCTATTTGTCTCTGTTTCGTCCAAACAGCCAAATCAAGACTGCCCCGACAATAACATTTTTCACTGATAAGTTCATCATCGCCGCGCAAAACGGCCTCTATCAGCTTCAGACAATTATTCGTTGCCGACTGCAGATTGCCGATTATCTCCTGGAGCAGGCTTTGCTTGTCCTTGGCCGGCTCGTGCGGCTTCCAGCAGTCATAATCGCTGGCCAACGCAACCATCGCATAGCACATCTGCGCCTCCCTGGCTAACTTCGCTTCCGGCATAGCCGTCATACCTATCAAATCGCCCCCCCAGCTCCGGTGCATCAGCGACTCGGCCCGCGTGGAAAATTGCGGCCCTTCCATACACACGTACGTGCCCTTCGAGTGCGTCTTAACATCGAGCCGGCTGGCCGTAGCTTCGAGTATCCCGCCGAGACGCACGCAGCTCGGCTCAGCCATCTCGCAGTGAACGGCCCCGAATCCGCCGAAGAAGCTGCTCGTCCGTTTGAAAGTCTTATCGATAAACTGGTCAACGATAACCAAATCCCCCAGAGCAATCTCTTCTCGAAGTGAGCCTGCCGCCCCGCTGCTTATCACGGCATGGACGCCGAGCTTCTTTAGCGCGAAGATATTAGCTGCAAAAGGCACCTCGCTCGGCGAAAGTTTATGTCCCTTGCCGTGACGATTCAAAAACGCGATTCGCCTTTCGCCCAGCCTGCCCGTGCAAATAGCTGTGCTCGGCCTGCCGAACGGCGTATCCACATCGACAAATTCCGCATCGACTATTTGCTCGGCCAGAGCATCGCCTAATCCCGTACCGCCTATTATACCGACAAGTTCTTCTGCCATAATCGTTCGCCCCTTTGCTTCAATCAGCCAATATACTAATCCCTTCCTCGCCCATTTACAAGGTTTTATACCCTTCAGGGTAGTAAATTCCCGCGAGCAAGCTTGTAACTTATTGTTCTAAAGCCACTTGCCCGCGAACCCGCCGCGGCGGGGGAAATTTCAATCGTGAGCACTATAATAGTAATATTGCCCCTTAGCAGCACTATCCTTCGCTCGGAAGGAAAACCATCCCGGTCGCGGCTGCGATAAGCACGCAATATGGGCAGTTGAAGTTCTGGGGTAAGTTTGGTAATATAGCCGGGCGATATGCTCAGGAATGTTCCAAAGCCGAGTATATGAAAAATGCAAAATTCAGCAGAACCATTTGACGGAAAGGACCGGCATTTATGAAAACACAAAAATTGCACTTACGAAAACTTATGTTCATCATATTGGCACTATCTTTCCTGCCTCCAGCAGCGGCCCAACAACAAGCTGCGCAAATCCTCAAGAGCACAGGCATCAAAGGAGGCCTGGTTGTACACATCGGCTGTGGTGATGGCAAGTTGACCGCCGCGCTGGGGACGGGCGAAAGCTGCCTCGTACACGGCCTCGATACCAACGAGAAGAACATTCAAAAGGCCCAGGCGCATATTCAGTCGCTTGGACTCTACGGAAAGGTCTCGGCCGGCAGCTTTGACGGCAGGCGGCTCCCTTATGTCAACAACCTCGTGAACCTCGTGGTCTCGGAGAACCTGAGAGACGTCTCGATGGACGAGGTCCTGCGCGTATTAGCTCCGGATGGTGTGGCATACATCAAGGCCAACGACGCCTGGAAGAAGACCATCAAGCCGCGTCCGGCAAAGATTGACCAGTGGACGCACTTCCTATATGACGCCACCAACAACGCCGTGGCAGACGATTCGGTGGTCGGTCCGCCGCGACAACTGCAATGGGTGGCCGACCCGAAATGGGCCCGAAGCCACGACCACTTAGCCAGCATCAGCGCCGTCGTTTCCTCCGGCGGCCGCATTTTCTACATCGTCGATGAGGCCCCGATTGCCGCCGTTGTATTGCAGTCTCGCTGGTATCTTGCGGCGCGCGATGCCTTCAGCGGGGTAACGCTCTGGCAGCGGCCCATCGAGAAATGGCAGTGGCAGCTGCGGGGTTTCCGCAGCGGCCCAAGCGATTTAGCCAGGCGCCTCGTTGCCGTCGGCGACCGTGTCTATGTTACCCTCTCGATAGATGGTTCCCTCAGCGCCCTCGATGCGGCCACGGGCAAAACCATCACTACTTATGATAAAACCGAAGGGGCCCTCGAAATTGTTTACAACGATGGCACGCTCTTCGTCGTGGCCGGTAATAAGGCCGAAAAGAAGCCCGGTCCCGACCCTAAACACAGCAAACAGCATCCCGGCTTTGCTGAGGTGCGTTCTCAGCGTCCCGCGTACCCCGATACTCCTCCCCTCAAGCGTCTTGTCGCAATTGAGGCCGGAACCGGTCGCATCCTGTGGACCAAATCCGACAGCGATACGGATGAGCTGATGCCCACGACGCTCGCCGTAAGCAAAAATCGAGCATTTTTTCAAAACGCCGACGAGGTCCTCTGCATAAACGCGACCTCCGGCGGTGATATCTGGCGGGCCAAACGGACAGTTAGCCGCAGCCGGCCGACCTGGTCGGCGCCTACGCTCGTGGTCTATGAAGATGTCGTGCTCTCGGCCGACCGCGCTGTAACTGAGAATAAAACACAGGATACCAGCGAAAGAAAGGTCGAATGGTTCGTCAGCAGTCAGGGCGGCCAGGCGCCGGTCGGCGAGCTAATCGCCTTCTCGGCCAGGGACGGCAAGCGGCTTTGGAGCTGCTCGTCGCGCGAGTGCTACAACGCCCCGGTCGATGTGCTCGTGGCTGACGGTCTCGTCTGGACAGGGAGCATCGTCAGGGCTTCCGACCCCGGCGCCACCGAAGGCCGTGACCCAAAAACTGGACAAATCAAGCGAACTCGCCCCAAAGACCAGACCTTCTTCGCAGCCGGTATGGGCCATCAGCGATGCTACCGCAACAAAGCGACCAACAAGTATCTCATCTTCGGCCGCTCAGGCGCAGAGTTCATCGACGTGGCCACCGGCAAAGCAATTCCCAACCACTGGACGCGCGGTACGTGCCAGTACGGCGTCATGCCCTGCAATGGGCTGCTCTACGTGCCGTCAAATTCGTGCGCGTGTTTTATCACAGTAAAGCTCGACGGTTTCAACTGCTTCGCTCCGAAACGCCAATCTGATAGTCCCAATCTCGACCGGCCGAAAGCCAAAGCTCCCAGGCGTCTCGTGAAAGGCTCCGCTTACAAAAAAATCGACAATCGAAAGTCGAAAATCGAAAATCCTGATGACTGGCCGACATATCGGCACGATGCCGCTCGAAGCGGCTGCACTTCCGTCCCGGTCGCTGCCAAACTAAAGCCCGCCTGGAACACACAATTGGGCGGTCGGCTCAGCAGCATTGTGGTCGCTCAAGGCAGGTTGTTCGTCGCGCAGGTCAACGCACACACCGTCCACTCGCTCAAAGCAGACACAGGCCGGGGCCTTTGGAGTTACACCGCAGGCGGGCGGGTCGATTCTCCACCGACGATATGGCAGGGCCGGGTCCTCTTCGGCTGCGCCGACGGCTGGCTCTATTGCCTCCGCGCATCCGATGGCGCCTTGGCCTGGCGATTCCAGGCCGCTCCCGATGACAGGCGAATCGTTGCCTATGGACAGCTCGAATCGCTCTGGCCCGTCCACGGAAGCGTCCTGGTGCGCGACGGCGTCGTGTACTGCGCCGCCGGTCGGTCAACCTATCTCGACGGAGGCATCCGATTGTGCCGAATCGATGCCAAGACCGGCAAATTACTCTCCGAAACGCCCCTCGATGACCGTGACCCCAAAACCGGCTACCAGAAAAAAGGCGTCGTTCGCGGAACGAATATGCCCGGAGTGCTGCCGGACATCCTCTCCTCCGACAACGAGTCGATTTACATGCGAAGCTCCCGCTACGACCTGTCCGGCAAGCCGCTGCCGCCTGATGTACCGCACCTCTTCAGCGCGACAGGTTTTTTGGACGATACCTGGTGGCACCGCACCTACTGGCTGCTTGGCACAACGATGGGCACGAATTACGGCGGTTGGCCCCGCTCCGGTATGCAGGCCCCGGCCGGCCGGCTGCTGGTCATTGACGACTCGGCCATTTATGGATTTGGCCGCAACCAGTACATACATCACGGTGCGCACGTTGGAATCGACGGAGCCACAATCTTCCACTACAAGCCTGACCGTGATGCTCAGCGGCGTTTCACATATTACCAGGCGTTCGCCATAGACCGCAAAGCCCCACCCGCAAAACCAAAAGCCAAATCGCCCAAAGTCTATCGCTGGACACAAAAGCCGCCGGTTCTTGCACGGGCGATGGTACTGGCTAACAAAACGCTCTTCCTGGCCGGCCCGCCCGATATCTTCGCCTCCGACGAGCCAACAGCAGCCCTCGAGGGCAAAAAGAAAGGCCTGCTGTACATCGCCTCGACCGACGACGGCAAGAAACTGGCACAATATGAGCTAAAAAGCCCGCCTGTCTTCGACGGTATGGCTGCCGCTTCGGGACGCTTATACTTAGCGACAATGGACGGCAGGGTCCTCTGCTTCAGCGGCCGATGAAAACCGCAAAGCTCACGACGCCCAAAAACATGCGCTAATGCCTTGACGGAGCAAACGCTCGATGCAAATCGTCACTCCGAGCCAGGCCATCAGTTTTCTATGCGCACTTGCGACTCCCCTTTGAGCCTGATTATCAAACTCCCCGATTCGCTGTGGTATTCCTTCTCAACAGTCTCAAAAGGCCGAGGCTCGGCAGTTAGCACTCCAACCTTACTCGCTAACACTTTTTTGGGCGCTGCCTCAAGGCCCGAAATCAGAACATAATAAGGCTCCCCGGCCCAGCCGCCCACTCTAAATGTGACGGCGTTGTTACTCTCTCGAACATCACTTATCGCAGCCGGCGCATGAACAAACCAGCCGCGAGCCGGCGCCTTCTTGACATCATAAAGTTTGCCTCTTCCGTAAAGCTCAGGAAGATGCGCCTGCACTGTCCCCGGATTTATGGCTGGCCCCGCCCGAACCTGGCTCCGTAACTCGAAAAAGTCCGGCAGCAGCCCCACACGCTCCTTGTCCGTCAGCGGCCACGTCATCGCCAGGCCCGTGCTCGTGATTCCCCTGGCAATTTTTTTCCAGGGCCCTTCCGCATCGTACTCGCTCAGCAGATGCAATGCCGAACAGTAAGCAAGGCCGCACCATTGCACAGGCCGCCCGAACCAGACCGGCGCCCGCCAGTTCGTCGCTCCCAGCACAGCGGTTGTCGAATATACTCCAATCTCCCCGGAAGTCGGCGGGTGAAGATACACAAACGGAACTCCCGTCCACGCCCAGTACCGCGCCTGCTCGAGATAATCTGCCTTGCCCGAAATAATATGCCCCAAGGTATATGCCTTGACCATGTGCGCCGAGGCCAGTATGTCCGGCGTATGCAGCGGCACCTCCCACGTCTGCGCCCCGCGCGGCACAGTCCCGGCATAAAGCGCCGTCTGTTTATCAAGCAGCTCCAGCGCTTTTTTGATAAGCTCCTTGTCCCCCGACAGCGCCGCTCCCTCGAGAATACTCACCACCGCTTGCCCCGCGTAGCCGTTGGCGTGCTTGGCGAAATGCGTTCTTGAATAGTCCGCCTTGCCAACTCGATAGGTTTTTATGCCATTTTCGTCGAAATCCCTGAGCTGTCCCAGAGCATCTCTGCGCCTTTGCTGCACGAATTCATACGTACGCCCGAAAATAAACGGAGCCGTCATAAGCCGCGCATGCGATACCCTGCTAGAGAATGGCTCTGCGCCCGGTATCCTGCCAAGCGCCTGCTGCTTCGCTGCCTCAAGTCTCCGGCGAAGCCCCGCGTCCTCAGCATAATTAGCGAGCCAGTCGATAAACATCGCCGCATCCGCCGCCGGCTGCGCCCTGAAACTGCTGCCCCATACCGCATGTCTAAAAAGTCCATCGTGATTTATCTGCGAATCTAACCAGCCGTGAGCAAATAATTCTACTGCAGCTCCGAATCCACTCTCGAACTCCGGAACCGCAGGAAATCCCTTCAAATCCACGTACTGCTTCACCGCAGGGACAATCGTCTCGCCCCTGCCGCCGATTATCCACGCCCGCACGCCAATCGGCTTATTCGCTTCGAGCCTGAATGGACTATGCGCAGTAATCTCATTCTCAAAACGCAACTCCCCCACCCCCGGCGCCGATAACGCCATAACGTGCCCGCCCGAATTATAAATCCTGTCCGGCGAATCGAAAGTCACCGCCGCCATATCCGACGGCTCCCATATCACGCCGATATATTTGCCCTTATGCGTAATAGTTATAAGCGGAAATGTTATCTTATAGGCATCGGGAATTCGCCTGAGATGTTTTGGCTTTGCTATGTCCGCGTCGCTGCTGCTCGGCTCATCGCAAAGATACTCCAGGCCTGCCAGGAGTCCCTGGCTTTTCTTCTCGCCGAACGTGCCAAGGCCGGGGAATATCGTAAGCCACGACACATGAAAAACGTCCCTGTCCTTATCTACTTCCAGTTGCGTTTCAACTAAAATCGCACCGGCCTTCTCAGCGGGCCTGACTCGCCTTTGAATCTCCCATTTTGCCCCGCCGTCGTCTTCAATCACCGCCTTACATTGAAACTCACCTTTGGCTCCTTTCGTAAATGTCACCTTCGCATCTCGAAGGTTGAGCCACTCCGGCTTGTCGTCCGCCATCACACCTATCAACTCGCTCTGGTACCCCGCCGCCATTTCTTTGCTGCCGACCTTGACAACAAAGCCCCCCCATCCCTTTTTATAATGTTCAAATTCAAGCCCGTCCGACCTGACCGACATCACTTTGCCCCCGCCCTTATACGGTCTTCTCGGCTTCTCCACCGCAGGACGCACTATTTTACCCAATGCCTCGACCTTAATAAAGCCAATCGTTACCTCTCCCTTTTCCATACAAGGGTCAAGCCGAAAACGCGTCCCCGCCCCCAGCTTCGCCGGAATAACAACGAGATATTCGTGCCACCGCCCATCATTTTGAACGCTGAATCGAACCGACTTGCCCGCACTGAACGCACTGCCGTAAAACACCTCACCACTGGCATCCGCATTCGACTTCATCCGTATTCGTAATCTCGTTATTTCACTGCCCGGCAAATCAAGTGCAGGCCCTTCTATCCACGGGTCAGTCCCCGTTGATTTGACAATCAAACCCTCATTCGTGAAAGTGAGTTTTTCAACTTTCTGGTTTCCCGTCCAGCCGCCGGTCCCTTTGCTAAAGTCCCATTCCGCAACCACCTTGCCAAAAGCCGTCCCCATCACAACCCCCACAACAACCGGCACCACGAGAAGCGCTCGCCAATTTGCCCCGCTGAAAAACCCTCTTCCTGCTGCGTTTGCTTTCAAGCCTGTCCTGAGCGTAGTCAAAGCATTGTCAGCCAATCTAATCATAGTCACCAAATATCTCCTTAGAGTTTTTGCCCAAATCTATACCTTCATCACAGGACTTTTGCCAGCCTTGCGCTTCGGATTTTACCGGTTTTAGCTATTCCTATCATTTAATCCTGAATCCTATCCCCGCTAATTTCTTGGCAAGAGATTTAATTTTCAGACTTCTTTCTAATTTATTCTCTGCGGCCTCAGTGGCTAATAAAACCTTTGTATTTTGAAATTCTCTCCGCACGGGATAATTCTTTCGCAGCCCGTCGAAGAATGCCCCCCTTTCCTCCACCGGCTCATCCGCAACACGCCGCAATCCGGCATCATCCTCAACTATATCATAAACCTCTCGCACAGCGCCCGCTGCCACATCCTGTTCACTGCCGCTGCTGCCGTCCACTACAAGCTCCGGTACCGCCGGCTCAGGCAAAAAATCCCCCGCCCCAAGCTTGCCCTCCACTCCAAAATACTCACACGCTGCCTCATAAATCATAATCATCCCCGCAATCTTCCCATCCAGAGAATACCCCGCGATATGCGGCGTCCCGATATCGACCATCTTCAAAAGCTCCACGTCGATATTCGGCTCATTCTCCCACACGTCCAGCACAACAGCCCCCAGCCGCCCCGACTCAATCGCCGCCCTCAAAGCCCCGCTCTCAACCACCCCACCGCGCGAAGCGTTAATAAAAACGCATCCCGGCTTGGGCGATTCGAAAAACTTATCGTCGGCCAGATGGAACGTCTTGTCGATGCCCTCAAAAGTCAAAGGCGTATGAAGCGTGATAAAATCACACTCGAAGAGTTCTTCTATGGGCCGATATTTGCTGTCGCCGCTTTGCCTCGCAAGCGGCGGGTCGTTCAGGCAAACCTCCATCCCCAAAGCCGCGCACTTTTTAGCCAGCCTTCCTCCCACATTACCCACCCCGATAATGCCTATCGACTTGCCTTGAAGCTCGATTTCCCGCCTCTGGCCGATTTCGAGCAGTCCACCAATAACGTATTCCGCCGCGGAATTCGCATTCGAACCCGGAGCCGATGCAAAGCCAATATTCTCCCGCCGCAGAAATTCAATATCTATATGGTCAAATCCGATTGTAGCACTACCAACAAAGCGAACCTTGCTCTGCGCCAGTAAATCCGCATCTACCTGAGTTATACTGCGAACAAGAAGTACATCAGCCCCCGCAACAACGCTTCGCGTCATCTCTCTGCCGCCGAGGACCTCAACATCGCCAATCGAGGAAAAACATTCAGCCACAAACGGTATATTACCATCCGCAATTATCTTCATTGTTCGCCCTTTGTTATTCCTGCCTTTTTATCACTTCTGCCTCCTGTCATTCCCGCCTTTTGTCATTCCCGCGCAAGCGGGAATCTACCTCTGTGCTCTCTGTGCCCTCTGTGGCAAAAAAACTAAAGCTCAAATCCCGCTATCTCCGCTCCGCACTCCGGACAGCGCGATTCTTTTACATTATTCGCAATTATCCTATATCCAACACGCCCAATCAGCTTCACACCGCATTTATAACAAAAAGTGCTCTCGCCCTCCGAACCCGGCACATTACCCATATAAATATACCGCAGTCCCGCCGCTCTGCCTATCTCAAACGCCCTCTCTAAGCTCTCCATAGGTGTCGCGCTCGAATCCAGATATTTATACTGCGGATGGAATCGGCTGATATGCCAGGGCACATCCGCTCCCGCTTTTTCGACAATAAAGCCTGCAAGTTTCTTCAACTCATCGTCCGAATCGTTCTCTCCCGGCAGCAGCAGCGTCGTTATCTCCATCCATATATCCGTCTCCTTCGCGATATACTCAATCGTCTCAAGCACCGGCCCAAGTCTTGCCTTACACAGCCGACTGTAATAATCCTCGCTGAACGCCTTGAGGTCAACGTTTATCCCATCCAGCCAGCCCTTCGCAAAATCAATCGCCTCGACCGTCTCATACCCGTTACTGACAAAAACATTCGCCAGCCCCTTTTCTTTGCCCAACCGCCCGCAATCATTGCAAAGCTCCATAAAAATTGTCGGCTCCGTGTATGTATAAGCGATACTCCTGCACCCGCCGCGAACAGCCGCTTCGACTATCTCCTCAGGGCTTATTGCCTGGCCTTCTATCCCGCCGTCTTCAATCGCCGCCTGGCTTATCTGCCAGTTCTGACAAAACTCGCACCGAAAATTACACCCCATCGTTGCCACCGAAAAGCTCCGCGTCCCGGGCTGAAAATGAAATAACGGCTTCTTCTCGATAGGGTCCGGATTGGCTGAGCACACCTTGTAGTAATTGAGCGAATACAGCACGCCGGCGACATTCTTCCGCACGCAGCACCTTCCTAATTTACCCTCGCCAATCTCGCACCGATGGCTACACAACTTGCACCGTACCTTCTCGCCATCTTCCGCCTCCCAAAGTACCGCTTTTTTAAGAAATTTTCCTTCAGTTGCCATAATTATATCTCTTCCCCATTCTTGTCATTCTGTCCGTAAGGACTCCATAGGAGAGCGAAGCGAAGAATCTCCCTTCGACATTCATCATTCCTCATTCGATATTCGACATCCCATCATCTTCTGCCTTCTGTCTCCTGTCTTCTGTCTCCTGTCTTCTGTCTTCATTCACCATAATTCAATCCCTCACACATCATTTTCCTCCCAAGCTCTGCAAAGCATCTCTACTAATTTACTGTACATTACCATTGTAATACATATAATAGAACAATAAAATCAATCGTGCAAGTTGACTGAAGTATAAGGAGCTAAGTCGATATGAGCATATTATCTGCCATAGGAAATACGCTGCTTATCGAACTGAACAATCTGAATAACAAAAAAACCAAAGTAAGAATCCTCGGAAAGTATGAAGGAACCAACCCCTGAGGTTCCATCAAAGACCGCCCTGCTTATTGGATGATAAAAAAAGCCGAGGAATCCGGCAATCAATTCGAAAATGAGAACAACACCCTCGCCCATTACGAAACAACCGGCCCCGAAATCCTGTCCCAGACCAACGGAGAAATAGACGTATTTGTCGCCGGTATGGGCACAACAGGAACATTGATGGGAGTAAAAAGCTTTTTCAACGAGAAAAAACCGCAGGTCAAAATCATCGGCGTCGAGCCTGTAATATGCCACACCATACAAGGCCTCAAAAATATGACCGAAGCCATTGTGCCGAAGATTTATGAGCCGAAGATGCTGGATGATAAAATCACAGTCGAAGATGGCCAAGCCTTTGAAACAACCCGCCTGCTCGCCGCCAAAGAGGGAGTCTTTGTTGGAATGTCCAGCGGAGCAGCGGTTGCAGGTGCCTTACATGTCGCGGAGAGAATGGATCCCGGAACGATTGTCGTGATTCTACCCGACCGGGGCGACCGATACCTCAGCACCACCCTCTTCCGCTCAATTTGCGCAAAATGCCCCCCGTAAGCTCCTTCAATTCATAATTCGACATTCTAAATTCTCTCTTTGTACCTCGTCCCTCATCCATCGTCCCTCGTACTTTGCCCTCTGTCGCTGTTCTTCTTCGTGTCTTTCTGCCTTTGTGGCAATCCATTTTGCCTTTTACATTTTAACTTTTTACTTCTCTTGAAGGATTATAAAATTCGACCTCCCAAATCCGGCTGATATCACCGGGACTCTTCGTAATCATAAGGCGAACCTGTTCCGCGCGGATAGCGGCAAACTTTTTCACTAAATCTACGCTAACATTATTACGAATGCCCGAACCGGCCACATCATTCCACTCGCCGTTGTCAAAGTATTGCAGCCTGAAATCACGAACCGCATCCCCCGCCCGTTGACCGTTAAACCAGCCGCTAACGACTCGAATGGCACTGATAGTCTGCTGCCCGGACCAGGAAAATGTAACATAGGCCGACACATCCCCCGCCTCACTGAGCCACCGCTGCTGATTGGCCTTCGTGTCGAATCTGCCGTCGTTGATGTTTCCCACGGGATACTTGTTCTGGTCATAATTCGACGAGACTACAACCTTTGCCTCCCGTGCAAAATTAGGCCCGGCTTTTTCAATCCACTTGGCCGTATCCTCCCCTCTCATCATCTCCTTTAACCGCCCAAAATAATCCGTATAAACCCCTCTGGGCATTGTGTCGTGCTCTTTGCATATAGCCGCCGCCATACCGACAACCTCGCCCATCATCCCGCAGGTCCGCATCACCCGCACGGCCCCCAGAGCTTCGTGCGTAACACTGATATCCCGGCCCGCCATAAAGAGATTGTTGATATTCCGCGAATACAAACACCGATACGGAACCCAGTAGGGCTTGGTGTAATCTGTGTAATACGCCTTCGAGAGAAACTCGTCCCCCGCGAACCCATCATCGTAGGCCGGGTCAGGCATGTGCAGGTCAATTTTCCACGTAGCCGGCACGCACCCATCCGGATAAGAAATCCCCTGAACAATATCCTCTTTCGTCAAAATAAATTCCCCCAAAAGCCGCCGCGACTCCCGCTTGCCGGAAATATACGCCGCCCAGTTCAGCTTATGGTTCGGATACATCCCCCGAGCATTCTTCAGCGCATCCCAGGCGCCGTACATGGCCCTAAAATTCAAATCCCGGATGTATTCGCTTTTCTCGAACGGCTCGTAATAGAATCCACTCTCCCAATACCAGCCTCCCAACTGCTTTTCGCCCGACGGAAAAGGCTTATCACTCAAGTCCACAGCCCACGGACATCGAGGAAAAAACACCGGCTCGCCCGTATCCGCCACGTTCCATAGATTACACCTGCCCATGTGCCCTTCAAGGGTCATATCATAGTCGGCCCCCGCCAGGTACCCGATACACCCATCGCCCGTGCAATCCGCAAAATATTTGCCCGTAAACTTAAGCCTTTCTCCCGTAACCGTATGCTGAGCTATCACCTCGGTAATCAAATCCCCGGATGTCTTAACCTCGTTCGCCCGGTACTGCAGAAACAGCGTTATATTCTTCTCCGCCCGGACCAAATCAATCCTTCTCTGGTCCTCGTAGAGTTCCGCTGTATTCTCCGGGCCGTAATGGGCCCGCCGCTCCGGCTCCAGTTCCCCAACGATATTACCAATCCTCGGGTAAGGTTCGAAGTTCGTCTCGCCGTCGAGCCAGACCCGCACCTCCGAGCTGTTATTGCCTCCCAATACCGGCCTATCCTGTATCAAAGCCACCTTCACTCCCCGCCTTGCCGCGTTGAGCGACGCGCATGTCCCGGCTATACCCCCTCCGATGACAACCATATCGTATTGACCACCATCGCTGGGCCCATCGGATAATCCCAATAACTCCTTCCGCCATAACTTCATCGCCGGCTCATCATTAGGAGGACGAAACTCTGGGTCCCTGCTGAAAAAGACCGCATCGCAGCGCCCCTCGAAACCCGTCAAATCATGCAACACTACAGGCACTTTTGCCTTCTTTATGCGAACCGTCCCTCCATCCTGCCAATGCCACTTCGCTCCTTCCGTACCGAACATCGTTTCCAGCTTTCGCCCCCCTGCCATCACCTCAAATCGCCCCGGAGCACCCTTCGCGCCCCAGTCAGCCACCCAATTTCGCGTACGGACCCATACCCTGTAAGTACCGCCCTTCTTAAATGCCACCGTGGTTTTTGCATCGGCGACGGGAACACCCAAGCCGTGCGCCAGCAAAAAAGGCGAGCCCATCTGGTCCATAAACTGCTGGTCAATAACCCAGCCGCCCAATTCCTCGAACTGCTCCGCCTCGACGAGAATCCCCGCGTCACCATTTCCCCCACCTCCGCTCACCATACACCCCAATCCTGCCATAAGTACAATAAAACTAAGAACTGTAATTTTACTCATCAGGTTCTCCATACTCCCCAGGTAACCACAAAAAATCAATCCAAATCATCATTTACCATTTTGAATTTTAATATTCCTTCGTAATTCTACGGGTGTTAACCCGTAGATGGAAGTATCCGCTGTCTTCGTGTATAGTACACGGATGGAGTACAAGAAGCAAGCACATGCAGTATATTATGCTCAATACCATATAGTAATATCGACCAA
>JAUWPZ010000115.1 GCA_030611315.1 Sedimentisphaerales bacterium | reverse complement strand
GCTCGATCCGGTCCTTAATCACGACTTCCCCCTTTGTCCCCATCTACACGTGGGGGGCGTTTCGGTCGTTCGGGTCATTCGGGGCGTTCGGGTCCTTAGCAGCAGGTTCCGCTTTTGCGGCGGCTGATTCGTTTGGGGCGTTCGGGTCCTTGTCATCTGCATTGACGAGCTGACCGGCAATCAGGAAAACCAGAAGGGCACACCAAAGGCATTTCATTATTCACTCCTTAATCTTCGAAAGGCATTGTCGCAGAATAGTTCGGCGCTTCTTTTGTTATCTGTATATCGTGTGGGTGTGATTCGGCGACTGAGGCTGCACTGACTCGCACGAACCGGCCCTTTTGCATCAGTTCTTCGATATTCCGCGCTCCGCAATAGCCCATACCGGCCCGCAGTCCGCCGACAAGCTGATAGACAAAATCACCCAGCGTCCCGCGGTACGGCACCCGCCCCTCAACGCCTTCGGGGACGAGCTTGCTTTCCTCGGTCGAGCTTTTTTGTCCGTATCTTTCAGCCGAACCTTTGACCATCGCTCCCAAGGAGCCCATACCTCTGTATTCCTTGAACTGTCTGCCCTTATAGATAACCAACTGGCCCGGACTTTCCTTCAGGCCGGCAAACAACGACCCTATCATCACGCTCGAAGCCCCGGCCGCAATCGACTTGCTGATATCGCCCGAGTGCCTGATTCCACCGTCGGCAATGATGGGAATATTATGCTTGCCGGCGACCTCGGCACAGTTGATTATCGCGGATACCTGCGGCATTCCAACGCCGGAAATCACCCTGGTCGTGCAAATTGCTCCCGGCCCAATTCCAACCTTCACGGCGTTCGCACCGGCTGCTATCAAATCATCCGCCGCCTTGGCCGTCGCGATATTGCCCGCAATCACGTCGATATCGTACTCGGCTTTGATTTTCTTTACCGTCTCGATGACGTTCTGCGAATGGCCGTGAGCAGTATCAACCACGATAATATCGACATCCGCCGCTATCAGGGCCTCGATTCGCTCGTAATCGTGAATGCTCACCGCAGCTCCGACACGCAGCCGGCCCCGCTCATCCCTGGCGGACATCGGGTATTGCTGAACGCGGTCGATGTCCCTCATGGTAATCAAACCTGCCAGCTCGCCATTGCCGTTGACCAGCAGCAGCTTCTCAATCTTGTGTTTCTGTAGGATTTCCTTTGCCTGTTCGAGCGTCGTCCCGGCCGGGCCGGTTACAAGGTTACTCTTTGTCATTATGGAGCTTATTTCAACTTCGTAGTCCTTGAGAAACTTCAAATCCCTTCGGGTCAAGATGCCAACCAGCTTCTTGCCTTCAACTATGGGGATGCCTGAGACGTTTTGCTCATTCATCAGCTCCTGCGCCCTTCTGACGGGCTCTTTTGGTGATAGCGTTACCGGGTCGAGAATCACCCCATGCTCCGAGCGTTTGACCTTGGCCACCTCCCTTTTCTGGGCTTCGACCGTCAGATTCTTGTGAATTATGCCGATACCGCCTTCCTGGGCCAGCGCTATCGCCAATGCCGCCTCGGTAACGGTGTCCATGGCGGCAGAGACAATCGGTATATTCATCGCGATATTGTTAGTCAATTGCGTACGGGTCTGGGCCTGACTCGGCACAAAATCGCTCTTTGCCGGTATCAGCAGAACATCGTCGAAGGTTATACCTTCAGCGATAATTTTGCTCTTGTCCATTTTTCACTCCAGTATTAATCGCTGCAACACAATCTTTACATTAAGCAAGTATAGTATAATATCACTGCAAACCGCCGTCAACTATTTTTGTACGGAGCACGAAACCTGTGGTTTCAGCCCATATAGGGCAGTTTTTCTTCTGTGCCGGCCCGGTCTTTTGTTATTTGATTGCGGCCTGTGCCTTGTCGATTGGCTCAATATAAAAATCGTCCATGTAGGCCGTGCAGGCGTTGGCAATAAAGACGATGTTAATAAAAGCGCCCCACTTCGGCGCGGTGAATTCCAGATTCACTTTGAAGCCATTTGTCGGTGTCCGGCCGGGCGATGTTGGTCTGCTGTTCCACGACCCAGATATTTTGATGCGGCGATGATTCGTTTTATCCACAAAGGTGTTTCATTGCACAGTTTTTCGCGGCTTCTGCGAGCAGTTTCTCACTGTTTTCCATTGCGTATTGCAAATCCGTTTGTTCGCTCGCGCATCCGAGTGCTTCGACGATACCAAGAGCACGATACTCACGAGGCTCCAGGAGCACCTGCCCTGCCAGCACTACCGCCTTCGCGCCGGCATCTTTTGCCGTTTGTGCAACTCCTGAAACAACTTTCCCCCGCAGCGACTGCCGGTCAAATCGCCCTTCGCCGGTGATAACCCAGTCCGCCCCGGCTACGCTTTGGCCCAGACGGCTTTGCGACATAACGGTTTCAATTCCTGATACAAGCTGTGCATCCATAAAAGCCGCCGCGCCTGCTGCCAGCCCACCTGCCGCTCCTGCGCCTGGCAAATTCTTAACGTCGCATCCCAACTGTACCCGGGCCGCTTCAGCAAGATGCAACAGTCCTCTCTCGAGCAGCTCGACCATTTCTTCGGTTGCGCCTTTTTGCGGGCCATACACTTTCGCCGCCCCGTGGTCTCCGCAGAGCGGATTATCCACGTCGCAGAGCACCTCGACCGCTGCGCGGTTTGGCTTTGTAGGCGAAATTATTCTAACAATCAGCGGCAGTTGGCCGCCGCCAAGGCCGATTTCTTTTCCTTCTTTGTCGAGGAATTTCCATCCCATCGCCATCGCGGCGCCGACACCGCCATCAACGGTTGCGCTGCCCCCGACGGCAAGCAGAATCCGCCCGGCTCCGTATCTTTCAGCGGCGGTGATTAGCTGGCCTGTTCCATAGGTGGTCGTTTTTAGAGGATTTTGCAAATCGGGCGAGAGCAATTCGAGGCCGCTGGCCGAGGCCATTTCCACGACGGCCGTTCTTTCGCTCGCAAACCATCCAAATCCTGCACAAACGCGCATATCGGGCAATGGTCCTGTAACGGTTTTCTCAACCCACTGTCCGTTACCGGCGGCTATCATTGCCTGGGCTGTGCCTTCGCCGCCGTCCGCCATAGGCTTGATAATAATCTCTGCCCCGGGTATTATCGAGCTGATGGATTCGGCGACAATCTCACAGGCCCTCACGGCGCTTAGTGACCCCTTAAAGGAATCCATCGCCACAACTATTTTCATTTCTGTCTGTTCCTCATTCGAAATTCCAAATAAATGATAATCGAGTTTTGGGGAAGTGCCAAGAGTCATTTCCCGGCCTTTTTGTCTTGAGGCTGCGATATTCATTGTCCGTGAAGCCACGGTCGATTCCTCGATTTCGATAGCGGCAGGCATTTTGAAGTTGTCCTGAAGTTCACGGGATGGTTGCTAAAATGGGCAAGTTGTTGACCATTGCCGTAAGAACAGGGCAAATGGCCGTCTGACAGATTGAAGATATGGGCGCTGCAAGCCGTTGCCCTGGCATTGTCCATCCGTGCCTAATTCTTCTTTTGTCCCTTTTGTCCTATCCGCTATCCGCTGAACGCTGAACGCTAATTGTCATCGGCTCATTCACGAACAATGAACTACGAACCACCTAATCTCCAATCTCTAATTCTCTAATCCCCTGCGTTCTGGTGCGGTTAAATCTTTGGTCTTTGGTCAGCGTTTGTGGTAAGCTTTAGCATTACTATAGAAGCTATAAGCTTTACCGGGATACGGGCAAAAAATTATACTCTTGAAGGGTAGTAAATTCCCGCGAGTAAGATTGTAACTTATTGTTCTAAAGCCACTACCTGTGGCACAAGTTGCCCGCGAACAAACAGGAAATTTCAACTGAGAGCACTATAGTAAGGTTGCGGTTGATGAATGTGCCGTCCAGAAGCATCTTCACCTGCTGGCGGATTCGTAGCGGAAGACGCTTGAGGTTGAAGTTGTCCAGCGTCTTCTCCATGGGCAACTGCGATGCCTTGACCAGGCGGGCCACCTTGTTGGCCTGTCGAACCTCGCATTCGGCCTGGGCCAGCTCAAACAGGTACTGCTCGTAACTGAGGCCCTCCTGTGTCGCTTTGCGGGCATATTCCTCATGGAGTTGCCGGAAGACCGGCAGGTGGAGTTTCTTGAGCAGTGGGATCAGTTGTTTACGCAGGTTCCGGCTCATAGGGCGTTCAGCACCTCCTCATGCTCCAGAAGTTCATCGTAGGCCGTTTTCACGCCAGAGCCGTTCGACTTTCTTGTGATTGATCCGTATACCTTCGCGTCGAAGCCTCTTGCAGGCCTTTCGGGTATGAAAAACGTATTTTCAAAAAAAAACGTCTCGAAATCGAAAATTCTTGATTGTTCAAGGTGATTTTGGTTAGTTCGTTGATGTCGTACGGAGAAAAACATGCTTGTTAAGTGTTTAAATGGGAAATCCCAGTTAAATGGGAAATGTCAGATGATGCCGATTAGCGGCCCCAAACATGGTATCGTAAGAACTTTGTCCGGAGAACATCAAATTATGAAAAAATATTACCTTATTATCGCGGTCATTATTGTTGCCACATTTTCACGGAGCCAGGGGCAAACCTGGCAAGCCAATTGGACATCACTGGATTCCAGGCCAGTGCCCGAATGGTGGCGCGATGCCAAATTTGGCATCTTCATCCACTGGGGTGTCTATTCGGTGCCTGCCTGGTGCGACGGCTGGTATGCAGAGTGGTACTACCGCCTTATACAGGATGGGAGTGGTGGCAGTAAAACCATGCGTGAGCATCACCGAAAAACGTGGGGAGAAGACTTTAGCTATCCTGAATTTGCCCCCCTGTTTAAAGCGGAAAAGTATGACCCCAAGGCCTGGGCCAAGCTGTTCCAGGACTCTGGGGCTAGGCATGTTATTCTCACCAGCAAGCATCATGACGGTTTTTGCCTGTGGGACTCTCCAGACAGTCAAGGCTGGAACGCGGTGGATGTGGGGCCCAAAAAAGATCTAATCGATCCCCTGGCGCAAGCCGTCCGAGCCCAGGGATTAAGATTCGGGCTCTATATTTCCATGATGGAATGGGATTTTGGTGACAAGTTGCCCGGAAATCGCTACCCCCAATACAGCGATGAATATGTAGAGAAGCATCTATTACCCCAGATGAAAGATCTCGTAAAAAGATACAACCCCTCCATAATATGGCCTGATGGAGAATGGGATAGGGATTCTTCTTACTGGCGTAGTGAGGATTTTTTAGCTTGGTTCGCCAATAATGCTGTCAACAAAGAGGAAATCGTTTGGAACGATCGATGGGGAAAGGACACCCGCGGAAAACACGGTGCCGTATACACAACCGAATACGGCGGACACGGAACCGAAGGAGGCGCGCATCCCTGGGAAGAGAACCGAGGGATCGGGCGTTCTTTTGGGTATAATTCATGGTATGAAGACAAGGATGACCGTTACCCCAGCTCCCAGAAATTGCTGGATGTTTTTGTCAATGTCCTGTCAAGAGGAGGAAACTTCCTACTCAACGTAGGTCCTAAAGCTGATGGCACCTTTATTGATGTTTTTCACAATAGACTCCAAGACTTTGGCCGATTCCTCAGGGCAAATGGAGAAGCTGTTTACGGTTCCCGTCTGCCGTATAAATCAGAGCAGGGCGATAATATCAAATTCACACGTCACAAGAGCAATAAGACGATCTATGCGTTCATTAAGAATAGACCGGGCAACTCGATTACATTAAAAGGTGTCTATGCCAGAAAGGGGGAAAACATCGTTCTGCTGTCCGATCCGAAGAAAACACCCCTCTCCTGGAGCAATCAAGGACCCAATCTTACTATCAAAGACATCAACCAGGTCAGTCAGCACGGCGAGTTTTACTGGGTCTTGAAGATCCCCGGTGGATTCAATGCCGACCCAAACAAGGTAACCGAGACCAGCAACATCGCCCCCCCTGTCAAGCCCGATCCCATGCGATGAAACTCGATTTACTAATATCGGATTAAGTAGACGGATGAAAAGAAATGGATCAATCATATAATCCTTTTGGGGGTATCGTAACGAGGATGCCTCAAAAAAACATTGTGGCAACCTGGAATTCGTATATCATCTCGAAGCCGGTTACAATGTCAATACCATTTACGCGTTAACAGACTTCGTGGAAAGTCTGCCGAACTTCGCTGAGTAACGATATGAAGGTTGAAATTCTGATTTGCGTATTGCTCGTTGGGGGCACTAAATTTCAGATTTCAGATTCTTAGTTCGTGAATCGTGACTCGTGGATGAGTGAAAGCGGGAGATTTAGTTTTGAGTTTTGAGTGTTGAGTTAAGTTGAGGTAAGCAAATGAATTTGCGGCGGTTTTTTTATAGATTCCTCGACTGCGCTCGGAATGACTGCTATTGTTATTTGCGCCTGATACGATATACTTGTGTGCTGTGAGTATTGTGTAAAGAAGTTTTCGTTGTTAGCTGAAGGGAATCTGCAATGAATAATCGATTAAATCGTCGTGAATTTCTTGCTATGATAGCCTCCGGTGCAGCGATGCTTACTGTTCGGCCGGCAATTTCCATGGGGCGGCAGCGCAGGAGTAGTCGTCGCAAAATGAATGTCCTGTTTGTCGGCGTGGATGATTTGCGTCCTCAATTGGGCTGCTACGGCCAAAAATATATCATCTCGCCCAATATCGACCGCTTAGCCGGCGAGGGACTTCTCTTCGAGCGGACATACTGCCAGCAGGCGGTTTGCGCGCCCTCGCGGGCGAGCCTGTTGAGCGGCACGAGGCCCGACACGACCAAAATCTACGACCTCAACACGCCGCTGCGCAAGGCCATGCCGGATGTGCTGACGCTGCCGGAACACTTTAAGAAGAACGGCTACGAGAGCCTGTCCATCGGTAAAATCTATCACCACATCGAAGATGACCTGCAGGGCTGGAGCGCCAAGCCTTATCGCGCGGGCACTTTTCCCGAAGGTGCGTGGAAGGGCCGGGGCTATCTTACGGAAAAGGCCATCGCCCAGATGCGTCAGTATAACAAGGCCAATCCCGGGATGAAGGGCAGGGGTCCGGCGTTCGAGGCGGCCGACGTCGCCGACAACGTCTATCCCGACGGCGCGAATACCGATTATGCCGTCAAGCAGCTCAACCGGCTCAAGGACGAGCCCTTCTTTATCGCGATGGGATTCTATAAGCCTCATCTGCCCTTCAATGCGCCGAAGAAATACTGGGACATGTACGACCGTGATAAAATCAAATTAGCGGATAATCCGTTTCTGCCGAAAAACGCGCCGAACTACGCGATGACCAACTGGGGCGAGCTGCGTAATTACTACGGCATTCCGAAGAAAGGCCCCTGCTCCGACGAGCTTGCCCGGGAGTTGATACACGGCTATTATGCCTGTGTTTCCTATATCGACGCGCAGATAGGCCGACTGCTTGACGAGCTCGACAGGCTAAAGCTCCGTGACAATACCCTGGTTATTCTCTGGGGCGACCACGGCTGGAAACTGGGCGAGCACGGCGGCTGGTGCAAACACACCAATTTCGAGCTCGATACGCACGTGCCTATGATAATCAGTGTTCCGGGTATGGAGACCGCCGGCTGGCGGACGCGGGCACTGACCGAATATGTAGATATGTATCCGACTCTGTGCGAAGTGTGCGGCCTGGCTGTGCCGGAGCATTTGGAGGGGCTAAGCGTCGCTCCGCTGCTGAAGGACCCGGACCGCTCGTGGAAAAAGGCGGCCTTTAGCCAGTATCCCCGCGGCAGGATTATGGGTTACTCCATGCGGACGGAGCGCTTTCGCTATACCGAATGGCAGGACAGGAAGACTTCCGAGGTGATGGCCCGGGAATTATACGACCACGAGAAAGACCCCCGGGAGAACGTCAACGCCGTGGAACAGAGCGAATACAAGAAGGACGTTAAGCGGCTTTCGCGGATGTTAAAAGCCGGCTGGCGGGGTGCTTTGCCGAAAAAGAAATGAATCGAGGATGATTTTGTATTCTTATTAAAGGGGATTTAGGATGGAATGTATTTGTCAATTGAGATTGCGTTGTTTTGGGAAGATGTTTGTCACCTTGCTATTTGCAGTGGTTTACCTTTGCGGTAATGCCGCCGGTTCTTCGGCGGCTACGAGTGCCGCCGAGAGGATGGAGTCGTGGGAGTATCATGTCAAGCTCAAGAATGAATCCATTTTCAAGGATTTGCAATGGAAGGCGCTCGGGCCCAAATTTCAGGGCGGGAGAATCGAGAGTATTTCGTGTCCGGCGGGACACAGCTCGACTATTTATGTCGGAGTCGGCGCGGGTAATCTCTGGAAAAGCATCAACAACGGGATAACCTGGGAGCCCATATTCGAGAACGAATCCACGTTTGCCATAGGTGTTGTTTCGGTTGACCCTTCGGATTCGAATATTGTCTGGGTGGGTACGGGAGAGGTATTGATGGCGCGGAGTTCCTTCGCCGGGACGGGAGTTTTTAAGTCCGTTGACGCAGGTAAGACCTGGGATAACGTGGGGCTCAGGGACAGTCATCATGTGGCGAGGGTGCTTATCGACCCGGAAGATTCGGATACGGTGTATGTCGCGGCGATCGGTCATTCATACACCTACAACGAAGAGAGGGGTGTTTTCAAGACCACGGACGGCGGAAAGAGCTGGGAGAAGGTCCTTTATATATCCGAGAAGGTCGGCGTTGTCGAGGTGGTGATGGACCCCGAGGACAACGAGACGTTGTATGCCGTGGCGTGGGAGCGCGACAGAAAGGCCTGGAACAATCTCGTCAGCGGTGAAGAGAGCGGTATTTACAAGACGACCGACGCAGGGAAGAGCTGGGAGCGTTTGAGCGGAGGGCTGCCGAGGGGAGAGCACGTGGGACGCATGGCGATTGCCATAGCAGCGTCGAAGCCGAATATTGTTTATGTCCTCGTTGACAACCGCCAAAAACGGCCCGACGGCAGGAGGTTTGTAATGGGTGAAGTTTATCGCTCGGAGGATAAGGGCCAAACGTGGCAAAAGATGAACGAAGATTATTTGCCCGCCACGATTGGATATGATTTTAACTTAGTGAGAATCTCGCCCGACAATGAAAACGAGATATACATTACGGGCAACATTTTGTTGAGGTCGCAAGACGCAGGCAAAACTTACAGCAGGGTCAAAGGGCAATTAGTCCATCTTCTGCCGCATCCGGCCAAGTCGCTTCACGTGGATAATCATGCAATGTGGATTGACCCTTTGGACGGGGACAGAATATTGCTGGGCACGGACGGCGGCTTGTACGTATCGTACGACCGGTGCGAAACCTGGCTGCATCTCAACAATATACCCGTGGCGGAGTTTTACGCGATTACCTTAGATATGGAGAGCCCCTATGGAATATGGGGCGGGACGCAGGATAACGGGACCACTTACGGCCACAGCACCGATGTTCTTACCGAGGGGATTGAAAATTGGAAGCTCATCTGTGGGGGCGATAATTATTTTACGTACCTCGACCCTACGGACAAGGACACAGTATATTATGAATACCAGTTCGGGGGCTTGAGGCGTAAGAATCTGAAAGACGGCAAGACCAGGTCCGTGGCGCCCAAGTCCGCAAAAGGCGAGCCGCCCCTGCGCCGCAACTGGATGACGCCTTATATTATTTCGCATCATAATCCTTATACGCTGTATTTCGGCGCCCAAAGGTTATTCAAATCGGTCAACAGGGCCGAAACCTGGACCTGCATAAGCAGCGACCTTACAACGAATCCCGGGCCCGAGAAGCAGGGCGACGTGCCATACGGGACTTTGACGACGATTTCGGAATCTCCGCTCAAAGTTGGTTTGCTCTACGTGGGCACGGACGACGGTAATGTGCAAGTTACCCGGGACGATGGATTTACCTGGAACAAGCACAGCGCCGGCCTGCCGGCCAAGTGGGTCAGCAGGGTGGTGGCGTCGAAGTATGAGCTGGGGAGGGTTTATGTCGCTCTTACCGGGTATCGGGAGGATGACTTTGAAAAATATCTTTACGTATCGAGCGACTTCGGCGAGACGTGGAAATCCATAGCGGCCAATCTGCCTTGCGAATCGATAAATGTTATACGTGAGGACCCCGTCGATGAGAATATTTTATACGTCGGTACCGACCTTGGGATTTACGCCTCCTTAGACCGGGGCGGGAGATGGCATAGCCTGTGTAATGGTTTGCCGACGGCGGCGGTGCACGATATCGCGATTCATCCGAGAGAGCATGAGATGGTCATCGGCACACATGGAAGAAGCGCTTTTGTGCTTGACGTTACGAAAATCAGAGAATTCAACAAGGACAAAAAATAAGGCCTGGTGGGTGCACGCCTCGATTGTACGTGCATGTGTGGGTCAGAGCATGAGGCCGGTACAACACCGTTACCCCGAGCGCGGCAGAGGGGTCTGTAAAAAACGCCGCAAAGTTTTTTCGCGGCCTCCGCGTCGTTTTCTCATCAAAGAGAAGAATCTCCGCTACCTGCGCCGCCGACCATCCCTTGGATAAAGCAATGACCGCTTTGACGCGGGAACGGGGGGGGGCGTTTGGGGGGGCAGGGAAAGTTTTTTAAATTTTTTTTCGGTTGGCCCTAATCGCTGTAAGTACTTGTCTGTCAAGTACTTTCCCCCCCCCACACAAGACAAAAAAGCAAGAAACGGCTTCCGGGCCTTAAGTTCATAAAAATTCTTGCTTTTTTCAAATGATATTGGTAATATGATGGTATGGCTTAAATGAGATTTGGCCTGGAAAAACACTGTCAGTTGAGCCAGGATAAGCGTCAAATCTCAAAAATACAGAAGGAGTTAATGTGGTGACCGCCAAACATGTCATTCTGCGCTTTCCAACAGTTCTTTTTTTGTGGATAAACCTAAAGGCAGGCCTTTAAGTTAGCTTGCGGCGCTCTGTAGAAAACCCCGAATGGGGTATAAGCAATAATACGTGATGAGATTATGTTTTTCAATAGTTGGATTCGTTGTGTTTATGTGCCTGTCGGCGAGCGTCGTCGGCAGATTATAGAGGCGGCGAGGTGATCTGAACGAAAGGAGGCTTCGCCTGAACGCTTACAAGGTGGTGAGAGCAAAACTTAACTGACCCATTTGCAGTTAATACTTAATTTAATATTCCTTCGTAATTCTACGGGTGTTAACCCGTAGATGGAAGTATCCGCTGTCTTCGTGTATAGTACACGGATGGAGTACAAGAAGCAAGCACATGCAGTATATTATGCTCAATACCATATAGTAATATCGACCAA
>JAUWPZ010000103.1 GCA_030611315.1 Sedimentisphaerales bacterium | reverse complement strand
AATTGACCATAGCTATTTCAGCTTGGGAGCGTTTGAGAAATAAAAACAAGATAGGCATAGACTGGCAATTCACTACAGCCGATGCCCGAGTAAAACTGAGAAAACTATACCCGACAATCTAGCGTGGACTGAGTACTAGTACCTGTTGTGGAAACAGTATTTGTCATTCCTGCGAAAGCAGGAATCCAGGTTTTTTCGATATAGACCCCTGCTTCCGCAGGGGTGACATTTCCAGTTTCTGCTTTCGGCAACAGATACTAACTAATCGTCCACGTAAATGTTTGAACTATCGGACACCCGCAGAGGTCTTTTGGCGCAGGAAGATATGTTGCGCTTCAGGTTAAAATTTTCGCTTCAAATCAATCATGGCTTTGGCCATCGCCTCGCCGATCAACGTGTAGGTCTCTTGTCGCGCAGCTTCAACTTGTGCTTTTGTGTAAGCCCGTCAAGCATCATGGTGACCAGCGTGCTGCTCATGCAATAGTCCTTGACGCCCAGCGGCTTGCCCGATATCGAGTCGTAGTGTTCGTTGATCCCGTTCTTGATCGCGTTGGCGATGGTTTTGTCGGAGATGTCGGCGGCGAGGTCCGCATGCCCATAGGCGGCCAGGCCGCTGGCGATCTGGTAATTGGTCGGAGGCCAGACATCGCCGCGCCAGAAGCGGCTGGATTTCCATCGCTTGTCGGTTCGATCCACGGTCGGAACGGGAAGCGGCGTCTGCCAGGCCGGCATGCCCAAGACGTCGGCCATGCGCCTGGCCATCGCTTTGGTGGGAACACCGGCCGTCAACGGAATCCAACTGCTGATGGTCGCCACCGGGATCTTTTCGAGCGAGTCGCGGTTGACCGCCAGGAACGTTCCCGCCTTTTCATCCCACATGTGATCGCGCATGGCCTTGACGGCTTTCTCGATTCGCTTCTTGCGTCGCGCCGCCATTGTCGTGTCCCCCGTGATTGTCGCCAGCCGCGCCAGGCTCCTCTCACCTAGAACCAGGTAGGCCGTGTTACCCACCATGCAGATATCGCCATACCACGCGCCTTCGTTCGGTCCTTTGCGTGTGGGGTGAGGCGTCAGTTTCAGGTCGTCCATGGCGCAGTCGTAGTCGAACGTCTCCCACCGCGCATGCTGGAGGATGCTGCTGTACGAGCCGACCGCGATCATCCCGATGTTGGTCACATCGCGCTCGCGCCAGAACCAGTCATGGAACCGTTCGAGCCGGCCGAGGCATTGCTTAAGCAGTTCCCTGTCGCGGTTGCGCTGATAAACCCGTTCAACACCCCAGGCCAAGATGGGGATCTGCGAGAACTGCCGAACCTCTTGCGGCTCCGTCTTGATGGCCGCCGTGATCATGTCCCGAGCATACTCGGGTGCGTCCTTGTTCCAGCGCTCCTGGAAGTCCCAGTAGTTTTGGAAGACGTCGCGGATAAGCTTCTTCTTGCCGGGCAGGATGCTCAACATATCGACCACGAACATCGTGTCCCAAATCCACTGGCCCTTATAGTACGGTCCGCCGGGGACGATCCAGGTGTTTTTCAATGGCGGCGTCGGCGGCATGATCTTCTCGAGAACGCACTTCTCCATCACGCGCTCTGCAAGTGCGAGCACCTCGGGGCTGTTGGCCTCGAAAAGCGATCCCATGTCGAGCGGCGCAGGTTCAGACGCGCCGACGAAATCGCCTAACGCGCTCGCCAGCGACACTCCGCCGGCCGTTTTGAGAAACTCACGCCGTTTCACATCACACCCACAATAAAGTCACATTTCGTATTGACGTTTGTCCAACAGCTTATTTTATGCTATCACAATCCCAGCCGGATAAACTACCAGACTTTCCATTTTTTGCGGAAGGTTCGCGTCAGCATCTTTGCTGCTTCCTCGTCGCCGACGATCCGTTCCGCTTTTGGGTCCCACTTGATGATTCGACCGGTTTGGGCAGCGGCATTGACCATATGACAGATGGTGTCGCAGCGAATCCCCATCTCAACCGGACATATCGTTTCCGCCCTCGATTTTACACAGTCGATGAAGTTGCGATTGTGTTCCGGTGACATGTAGAGTTTTTCTTCATCAGCCTTTAACTCTTGTTTCCAGAGCGTCTGATCACTTGCGTAGAACGTGCCAAAATAGAAATCGCCGATCCACCCATCTGTTCCGTGGAAAACCACCCCGTCACCGTCCCGCCATGTAAGCGGATAATACTTCACTACCTCATCTTTGGCAGTCCGGGTATCCATCACACGAAGCTTCACTCCGTTTTCATAATCGCACGTGACATCCCAACGCTCGAGCGTCCGGAAAATACCTTCCTTGGGTACACGGCCGGTCCCCTCATATCGTATCGGGCTGGTGTTGTCGGATTTGTTGCCCCATTGTGCTATCCCAAGCGGATGAATCCCGCACCCGGCCAGGAAACCCAAAGACGTTTCGGGGCAATGGTATCCGCCCCACTTCGTGGCCCTGTCCACTGTATAGGGAACCATAGGCGAAGGCCCCTGCCATGCATCAAAGTTAAGGTCGTCAGGGACCGGGACTTCCACAGTTGACCCGTAGGGTTTGACATTGTAATTACCTGCATCATATTTCAGGTCACGACACCACACGTCTATATGTTTCAATTCACCGATGTATCCGTTTCGAACCAGTTCAACCATTTTTCGATACCTCGCCATGGAGCGATACTGCGTTCCGAACTGGAATACACGTTTATTATCATTGACAGCATTTCTCAGCAGCTTGGTCCGTCCCAGGTCCAATGCCAGCGGCTTTTGACAGTACACATCTTTGCCGGCTCTTGCCGCAGCAATGGACATTGGTGTATGCCAGTTATCATGAGCTCCAATGAAGACGGCATCGATATCAGGACGTGCGATCAGTTCACGAAAATCAGCGTGCGCTTTGGTAATATCGGCGCCGCCGTAATGCTTGTTGAAATCTGCGGCCCTTGCGATATGACGACTTTTGTAAGCGTCACAGACAGCTATTACCCGAACGTCTTTCATTCGCTTTAGGTGACCTGTATGGTAGTTGCCAATATTCCCGCAGCCGATCAGGCCCGTATTCACGCGATTGCTCGGCGCATCAGCTCCGAAAACCGTACTGGTAACGATGCTTGGAATACCAAAGGCTGCTGAAGCTGCAACTGTGCCCTTGATAAAAGCACGTCTACTTACGTTCTTTTCCTGCATAGGTCTGCCTTTCATGATTTAGCAGCAAATTGGATGGGTCTCTTGTCATTCTAACCGGTTATTAAATCGGCGGCTGCATGCATAAATTACGCAGCTGCCGATCTTATTCTACTACATTATCTGACATTTCCCATCTAAATTCAGATTCAGAGTACAGGATTCACCAAATAGTCTACGAACCACAAAATGACACTGATCCCGCCAGCAAATCCTTACAGCCTCGCTACAACCCAAAACCCCATTATCTGCCAATTCGCCAAAAACGCCCATTCCATAAGCCCTGTACTATCAGCAAGTTATGAAAAAAGCAACAATTGTACACAGGTTGCACTAAACGGCTCCGCCGTAGGTTTTTCCATGGATTGATGGGTTGATTCGTTTCCCAAAGACGGTTTTTGTTAGCGTGCGTTGGATTTATACTGCCTGAATATTGCTTGGCGATGGGTCGAGCATCTTTTCTGAGTCATATATTTTGAGGAATGAACAATGAGTAAACGCAATATCACCCAGCAGGGTACCGTCAATCCAAGGTCTGATTCAGCATCTGTCAACGCATTGAAATGTCAATTTCTCACGGATATGGAACTGGTGTAAAGGGCGGAGTAGTGGAACAACACCTCAAACAGGATCGTCTTCAGAGTGCCACTTGATTCCTTATCTTGATCTTGGGTTTATCAACTGTTCACTCTCCTGCGGTGTTTGTAACCTGCTGGCAAATAGGTTTCGGCTAAGGTGTTTCGTCTCCCGTATCAATCGTCATGGGCAACCTGATTGTAAACATATATTCTGGGTCACCACGTTCCTGCAGGGTCTCACAGAGAGTTCTCAGTGAAGGCTTGAGTTGGAATATGGCCCTGCTGTCGTTTGATTCGACCACCAGAGGTTTGGAGTGATCGATTAGGCGTTCATCCAGCAGGACATGCAGCGTATTGAGGTTCCGGCTCTTAATCTTCACTTGGTTGTCTTCGCAAATAGCCTCGACCTCTTTGCCTCGGCCGGGATTCGGGACATGCAACCAATGGAAGTACTGCAAGGTGCTGTCGGCAAGTTCCCAGGCAACGTGTCGAGGAATCGCCTTGCGCTCGGCGGGGTAAAGATCTTTGATTTTGTCCCGATCGGGAAGGCCGCCATGCCCGTAGCCCGGTTTATACTCCATCGTGACCGGATAAATGTCCATCTGTTCGCCACGTAGTTGCTTGATCCGGTCATTGAATTTCCGGCAACGTTTGAGGCGGCCATACCTGTTGTCATTTTCTCCTACCATGTAGGTGAAGATCGTGTTCCGCAGGTTTTTGGCGGGGCAGTGGCCCGGTCTTGGAGCGGCAGCAGAAGCGTGAACAGCGGCGAAACGATCGGCCATTTTGGACCCTATGTAGAACGCGCCATACCCACCATGAGAGTAGCCCATGATGTAGATCTTGTTGGGATTCACATCCTCAAACAGAAGGAACTGTCGGATCAGATTCTCTGTTAAGGGCAAGTTATACCAGTTGTAGAACCCGTTCCACTTGTCGTTCGGAGCGCGGATAGCCAAATAGAGATAACCCTCCACGCTTTTCTGGTCTCGATAGTATCGCTGCATAACTCGCCATTGGCTGTCGTTGACCCGCTTTGGAGCGCCGCCGCCGCCGTGCATCGCAATAAATAAAGGCCAACCGCTCTTTGGCTTGGTCCCGACGCTGCGCACCACGTAGGGACTTACGTATTCTTGGAATGTTACTCTATTGGCCTTGAAGTCTTCAGCCATTCGCTCGCGCGCGTAGCCCCGGCGATATGCTTCCCAAACCATCTTGCGAATCACCTTTTCGTGTTCGAGCAGAAGCAGATCCCATTCGGCCTCGAACTCGATGCCACGCCTGTCGTTCGGCGGCGTACCGAAATACCCCTTCAATCGTGCTGCCATTTTTCGACCCGTGGCCGATTCAACAAACGACGACTGCTTTTCAACCAACGCATCGCTCCCAGATCGCTGCTGTCCGACTTTCATATCTATAGCAACAAGAACCTCTTTCTGCGTCGGCTTAATTGCTCTTCGAAGCCTACTGTCATCGTAGTGAAACTCAATCTCGTATTCCTTGTTGATGGGAACCTCAGCTATCAGATCGTCGTTCAGGTCGAACCTTTCATCCTTGCTAATACCCTCAAAGACGAGTTTTCCACCTTCGGCACTTTCGATAGTCACTTTGGCGGCAATACGGTCGCCGCTTGTATCGTCAAAAACGCGAATGGAAAGTCGGCTCTTTCCAGAGCCTGCGGGCTCCTGTCGCTGAGTGTAGCGATCCGTGACATCGACAGCCCGTACATAATCAACCGAACGAGCCCAAACGAGAGGAAATCTCAGTGGAGTTCTCTTGTAGCTGACAGCGTAGATTGCATGTTCCGGCGGATCGTGTTTGGCCAAAGACGCCTTACGGGCAAACCATCCGTGATCAAGCCCTTTCCCGCGCGGCTCCGCAGCACCCGTGAAGTGCCAGCCGTCGTCCCAAATCTCCACCCAGGAATGATTGCCGCGACCGCCTACCCATTGAGGCGTACCAACGAAACGAGCCGGTACACCAACGGCACGGCAGGCATCCACAAGGATAATTGACAGACCCGTGCACGAGGCCAAACCTGTCTCGATCGATTCGTAGGGGCTTTGATCGGCCTTATAGCGTTTTCTGGAGTACTTTACCTTTAGTTCCTTGAAGATTGTTCTGTTCAGAAGTTCGCCTGCCTCGGCAGGTCTGTTGCAGTCCCGGACAAGCGCCGCAAACCGACCGTAAAAATCCTTCCGCCAGGCATCGCGTCGTTCATTAACATTTGCATACGGCAGAACATTATTTAGAAAGATATCCTTGGGTGTCTGGTTTGCCCACCGAGTTTCCTGAAAGGCCCGATAGGCAAAGGCGGTGTTCTCAAGAAGAAAGTCCGCCGAGAGCATCTTAAGATCGCGCGGGGACATGTTCGCGATAAGGAATTCCATACCTTCCCTTTGCCCGGCAGGAACTTTCTCGAGGGCAGAGACAAGTTCCGTCTTGTTGTCGCCGGAACGCGCCAGAGCTGAGGTCACTTCAGGAGAAAAAACAGTAATATCCCGGGCTTGCGACGTCCCACCGATTAGAATGAGCGTAAGCACGAGTGCTACGAGGCAGTGTAGCAAGTGAGTTGTTACACTTCTTATCCGGCACATTGCAACTCCAAAATTCAATAACATATCGTGGATATTCATTCTACTTATCGACCAGTCAAATAGCAAGAACCGCCTGTTCAGACACCAGCGTCACGCTGTTCGGCTGGGGGGTGATGAAATTTGAATAAGCGTCGCCGAAGGCAACTCCTTTTTACCCGCAGATTATTGTGAAGAGCCTCAGAAAGAGGCCTATTCCGACTGATTCGGAATAGGCCCCGGACTGGTACAAATCCTTATGTCATTCCTGCGGGAATCCAATTCGCCTCATATCAAGGCCGATTACGGGAACATTTCCTCCTCAAGCCACATATTTCCTATCGCGGCAAGGTCTTTGAAGTTAACTGACTTAGACAGAGGCGGCTCTTCATCGTACGGGTTACCAAGCGAGGGCACTGGAACATACAACTGCCCGTCCTCAGGGGTAACGTCGGCGAGGTACGCCACCTGGGCTTCCGACAGAACAACGTCGTAGAGGCGGAAATCGTCAATCAGCCCGTCGAAGAATCTGTCGTTTTTCATGGGACGCCAACCTACACCCATATCCAGCAACTCGGGGACGATGTTGAACCAGTTCTGGCTGGTCGATAGTATCGAGTCATCCAGGCCGTCGAGGTAAATCACCACGTCCGGATATCTACATCTGGCGTTGTCTTTTACTGTGACCGCTGCGTGGTGCCATTCACCATCATTCACGTAGGTTTGCCCCGAGACGGGTGGGCTGAGTCCAAGGGTCCCCCGCAACAACCCGCCGCTGTCGATTCGGAACTCCATTCTGTAACCGCTGGTGTTGTTGCCCCAGCATGCAATTTCCCCGGTCTCGGCGCTCGTCTTGATCCAGGCAGCTACGCTAAAAGCATTTGGGCCTTTAACGCCCTGGTAGCCACCTGTGCTCACGCAATCATCTACGCCGTCGAATTCCAGCGCATCGCCGAATACCCCAGCCATAAACTGCGGACCACCAGCGAGCACGCCATGGCGGTCATTGCCCGAGCTGTCGACGTTATTGCCGTCAAACCTGTAGTGCACCATCAGATTATCAGGCCCCGGGGGAGCCGTTGTTGCAACAATATCATCGGTAAGAAGCCAATCGCTTCCCATTATCTCAAGCTCTTTATAGTTGACGACACAGCCTTCGTCATCGTTCGTGATGAAATCGGCTTTTGCAAAAGCGGCTGACCGCTTCGAGAGAACGCATCTGGTCCCATGCAGCGTGATATCGTCGAAGTACACCGTACCAGAACCACCGGCTTCTGTGGCATTGGGGTCACCGAAGCCGATAGCAATACTGTTGACATCGCTCAGGTTCACGCCGCCGTCGTTGAAGTCCTGAAGGTCGATATTCCACTCGTGCCACGATGCCTTCTGGATGTCATTCACATCGTCTTCGTCGTCGTAGGTGCCGTAGATTACCCTCGCCGCACCGCCGTTGCCGTCTGTCAGCTCCACCCACATCCGCTCAGTCTCATTCGCATCATTGTCTTGGTCGCCATAGAACTGCAGCGACAACGCTTTGGCGCCGCTGCCGCCGGCAGACCAATCTGAGCCGATTCCCGAGGGCAGATTTGCAACCTGCGCCTTGGCCATCGAATAATTCTTTCGTTCCTCATCGGCCTCCACATCCGGGCAGGGATTGAAAGCCATACCATCGTTGTCGTAGTGCAGCGCCATCGAATTGCCATCCGAAGCAATCGATTCCTCAACATACACATACGACCCCGTGCCGTTGCCGGCAATGTCAACGCAGTTACCCGAGCCGTCCACCCAGATGTCAAATATGTTATTGTCCGCGACGTCCCACGGGGTATAGGTATCCATATCGTCCACCGTAAGATGCTCTATTGTCGTGAAATTCCAGATTTCTCCGGCGTCCACGCCATCATCAGCCGCATCATTGACCTCATCGACAGCCCAGTAGTAAGTCGTGCCTAAATCAAGGAGTTCCGGGGGCGTATAGAAGTTAGGGTCCTGCGGCTGGTTTGGAGTGCTCACCAGAACCATATTACCCGGGTCATCGGCGCCGAAGTACACCTTGTGCCCGTTTGGATCCGGTGCATATTCTCCCGGCTTCCAGCTAAGGGTAGCATCCAGCGGAACATTTATCGCACCGTCCTCCGGATTGGGGTCCCAGGCCAGTGCCAGGTCGAAACCTCTGTAAATCAGGAGAATGTCTTGCTCGCTCAGCTCACGGTCGTAGAGGCGGACATCATCAATCAGCCCGTCGAAGAATTGGTATTCGCCGTGTGTGGGACGCCAACCTATGCCCAGATCCGCATCGGAGACGATGTTGACCGCATCCTCGTCTGTAATCGGCGTCGTGTCATCTCTACCGTCCCGGTACAATTTCACGTCAGGATATGAAGCTGTGGCGTTCGCTTTTACCGTCACCGCCGCGTGGTGCCATTCACCATCATTCACGTTGGTTTGCCCCTTGAGGCTGCCTAGTCCAAATTGCGCCTGCAGCACATTGCTTGCGATTAGGAATTCCAATCGGTTATCGGCGCTGCCCCAGCATACAATGTCGCCGGTGCTTGTCCTTGTCGTCTTGACCCAGGCGCAGACGCTAAAGGCGTGCGTGCCGAGAACGCCCTTGTAGCCATCTATGTTCACGTAATCAAATGAGCCGTCGAATTCCAGCGCATCGTCGATATACCCGGCCGCCCACTGCGGATCGTCCTGGAGCGTGCCATAATGGTCATGGCTGGAATAATCGACGACGGTAGTATCAGCGCCAGCACCTTCGTAATCCAGCTTCCACCAGCCGACCAGATTGGGGTCGGTAATGGGCATAACAGGTCTTGTTCTGAAAGTCCAGACGTCGCCTTTGTGCGTATCCGACCCATCAAACTCGTCTATCCGCCAGTAGTAAGTCGTGTCTTTAACAGGCGCAGGGTTGAGGGCTTCGAGCCCACCGTCTCCCCAAAGGGTATCGGGATCTGTGGTAAAACCCTGGTACTCTGATGAACTAAGGTCGGCATCATTGACGTCGTTATAATCTGTACCAAAGTACACATCGTGCAAATCCACGCCGAGACCGGCGCTCCAGCTAAGGTTCGGATCGGTGGGCACGAATTTCGCGCCATCGGGCGGAATGGGAGCATAGGCAGTTCTGGGGGCAACCCTGAAGCTCCAGACCTCACCTTTCCACGGACTTCCGTCCGGCGCCCAGGCATTGTCGTTGACCTCGTCTATCCGCCAGTAGTAAGTTGTGCCCGGAACAAGGTCGGACACCGGATAGGACGTATCGCTCGTGAGGCCCTTGGACGTGCCGCCCGTTCCGCCGATTACATTGCCGAGATTGTCGCCGAAGTACACATCGTGCCCGTTCACATCGGCGGCAAAATCTCCCCGCTCCCACGTAAGCGAGACACTTGTGCCCTTGAATAGGGCATCATCGGCCGGGTAGGGTAGGCAGGCATACGGGTACCCTTCCTCCGCCACAATAGCCTCAATCTCGGCATCCGTCAGCGCCTTATTGTAGATGCGGACCTCATCAAGCAGCCCATCATAATGCCGATCCTTATCGTGGTTGTCCTTTTTATTGTATTGGCTGCCTAAAATTATGATATGATAGGTGGCATCATTAGTCGTGCCGGCCTTATAATTTTGGCTGTTGATATTTACAGAGGCCGTGAAGCCCTTATCCAGATCCCCATCAATGTAGAGCTTTATCGTATCTTTTTCGCCGTCCGTCTCAAACTCAATCGTAACAGCTACGTGATGCCACTGGCCATCATCCACTCTCACAAATGAAGCGTGGGGAGTCGCTGCCTTCACATTGCAAGCCAGCATCGATATCTCGCCGCTGCCCAGAAGACACAGAAACTTATCACCATCCAAGTGTTTGGCGCCGGGGGGGCCCTGCATGATAAGTGAACTCCCATAGGTTGAGGGAGCCCCGCTGGTTTTTATCCAGACCGCCCAGGTTATCTCGCCGGTGAATGCAAAACCTGCCCTCGGAGTGGCGCTGGGTACCTCCACACGGTCATTGTCAAAATCGTCAAAATCCAGGGCGCTGCCGTCATGACCTGGCACGAACTCCGGGTTACCATAGACTCCTGTGGCCTGATGGCCATTGCCGGAGCTGTCGTTATAGTTGCCGTTAAATCTCCACCAGGCGATGAGATTAGGGTCGGCAGCGTTGGCCGCCTCCGTCGCAACCAGGCCGACCAGCAGAACGGAAGAAATCAAATAAATCGATTTTCTACACATGATGCACCTCCATCAAAAAAAAAGTAAAACTGCAACGCTTTGACCACACACCGAAACAGTTTCTGACTTATATAGGCACGCGAAGCTTTACCTCCGATTATGCCTGTTTCAAACAGCTTCAAACAGAACAACCAATAATAAAGACTACATTGATTTCACCAGCCGGAGAGCTAAAAGCCAGAACTCTCACTACCCCTATTTATACCAAATCGACCACCTTAACGTCAAGAAAAATTTCAAGAAAAACCTCGGGAGGGTGTGAAATCATTTTCTGGCAAGTCATTTTCTGGCAAGCGATATCTTGCTTGTCAGTAATCGTTTACAAGGTGTAATAACGCCACTTTTGTCATTGCGAGGCCACAGAATGTGGCCGTGGCAATCTCCTGCTTACGAACGATTGAGATTGCTTCGCTTCGCTCGCAATGACACGGAGCGCAACCATATGCCCAAAAAGATGTTATGACGTGCCAGAAAATAATTTCACACCCCATCGGGACAGCCTCGTACAGATAGGCCCGATTGAGCAGGGCTGGCCGGTCAACCTATACGCTCGCTACCGGGTTATCAAACGCAGAACCTAACCGTTCACGGGTTAATATGCTGAATTTTGGCCATTTTATGTCATTGCGAGCGAGGCAGAGCCGAGCGCGGCAATCTCTCTGTTGCGAAAATGTGAGATTGCTTCGGCCTAAAGGCCTCGAAATGACACAAAAACACCGTTTGCCCCCATGAATAGCTGCTGCAGAACAACGTATCGGCGGCTCGAAAAATCCTCGGTGCGGAGGGGAGATTTTGTAAAAAAATCCTTTCTTCACGAACATACGTAACACCTTATAAATAAAGAGGTTAGATAATTCTTGCCAGGCCTTATTGAAGATTACCCAATTTTACTCCACTTTTTTCTTGACGAGAAGCTGGGCGGTGTGGTATAAATGAGTAAGTGTTAATATGGAGAATTAGGGCGATTAGGGGAGCATCCGTCTTTCCTAAGGTAAGGATGGTAGCGTCACACCGAGATTCTCCTAGACAGGCACGGAGTTGGCTGAGACGCTTTGCTGCCGGAGTGAAAGGGTAATGAAAAACATATAGTATTGAGGAGAGTTGTGATGAAGAGCAAATTGAATTATCTGATTGTTGGCATGTTCGTAATGTGTCTGGCAGGTAGTCCGTTGGCACGGGCTAAAACACTAAACTACTATTGGGACAACGAGTCCGGCGACAACCTCTGGGAGACTGGGTTGAACTGGAATTTCGACAATGTTCCCGGCGGAGCGGACAGGGTCCGTATCGTCCTGGCCGGTACAACAAATGAGTGTCGTATCCATGACCCGGTAGAAGCACAGGCGTTCCACATGTGGGTGGGACGTTACGAGAACGAAACCGCCTATTCAGGCGACCTGCGTATGACCGGTGGTTCGCTTTCGCCCAAAAAGTTCTACATCGGGGAAAAGGCAGTCGGCAACTTCTATCTCGAGGGCGGCACCGTAAATACACGCCATAATATGTGGCTCGGCACCGGTATTGGCGGTCTGGGCACCCTTATCATGTCCGGCGGCCTTTTGAACATCAATCAGGAGCCGGGTGCCACATCTGACGTTATCATCGGCGAGAAAGGCGGCACCGGCATCGCAACTATCTCAGGCGAGTCCACAATAAATATCAGTGGAAACCTGAACGTCGGCACGGGTGCCGGAACAATCGGCGAAGATGTCATTCCCGGCGACGGCACCCTTAATATGTGGGACGGCATCATAAATGTCGGCAACGAACCCGAAAAGCCAGGAAAACAGATGAAGATCGGGTACGACGATGGCATCGGCACCGTCAATATGTACGGCGGCGCGATAAATGTCCTCGCAGGAGACCTCCTCGTCGGCGCTACGAATATTGAAATAATTGACGACCCGTATGAAGAGATTTTTCATACCGGCAAAGGTACGCTGAGGATGACAGGCGGTTCCATTAGTGTGCCCGATGCGAACAGCATCAAGGTTGGCATGGAACATTCCACCGGTCAGATCGACCTCTGGGGTGGCACTCTGACGGGTGGAGCTTTGGAGATTGGACCTGACGGCAGCGGCGGCACCGTGGACTTTCAAATTGGCGGTCTTCTGGTACTCGAAGGTAACCATATGCCAGCGGTTCTTGGCTATATCGAAGACGGCTCGTTCACCGTCTACGGCGGGCAAGTTGCTCCTGATTGGTTCGGATGGTCATACGGCTACAACTATACACCTGAATTTGAAGGTAAAACGTTTGTGTCGGTAACGGCCATTCCTGAGCCGG
>JAUWPZ010000146.1 GCA_030611315.1 Sedimentisphaerales bacterium | reverse complement strand
CGCCCTTTGAGCAAAACTATACCCTTAAGGGTATAAAATTCCCGCGATTAGGATTGTAAATTATTGTTTTAAGGTTACTACCTGTGGCACAAGTACCTGTGGCACAAGTACCTGTGGCACAAGTTGCCCGCCCCTATGGGGCAGGCGAACCCGCCGCGGCGGGGGAAATTTCAATCGTGAGCACTATATGTAAAACCTATTACATCGATTCTATTCCTCGCCTATCGTCAATAGTGCATAGAATGTGGAGCGTTCTATCTTTATCATCAGCAAAGCGATTCCCGTTTTGCCTGCCTTTTTCATTTCCTCGTTAAAATCTCTGGTATTCTTAACTTGCACTCGATTGACCTCTTTAATCAGCGCTCCGACAACAATGCCAACCCTCTCAACCTGCGAGCCCGGGTCGACTCTGCTTACAATAACTCCGCTCTGGCCTTCATAGCCGTAACGTTGGGCCAATTCTTCAGTCAGGTTCCGCACTGCAAAACCCAGGTCCTCCATCGCATCCGACCCTGCGCCCAGAATTTCACTTATTGGCGGCCGTTTGGCCAGCTTAACCGTAAGCGTTCTTCGTTTGCCGTCCCGCATAACGGCTATTTTCACCCTGGTATCAGGCTTTATCATCGCAATCCGGGTCTGCAGCACTTTGGCTGATTCCACCGGCTTGCCTTCCAATTCAACGATAACATCATTTGGTTTGAGCCCTGCTTTTTCCGCCGGCGAATCCTTATGAACATCCGGAATCAGCACTCCTTTGGTGTTTTCCATGCCGAAGGCCTTGGCCAACGCAGGAGTCAGGTCCTGGATGTCAACTCCGAGAAAGCCGCGAGAGACGGTTCCGCTTTCGCGGAGCTGTTTATAGACGTGCTTGGCCATATTTATCGGGATTGCAAAGCCGATTCCGATATTACCGCCGCTGCCGATTATGGCGGTGTTAATTCCGACGACCTCGCTGTCGAGGTTAATCAAAGGCCCGCCGGAATTGCCGAAATTAATCGCTGCGTCGGTCTGGATAAAATTCTCGTAGGTTGCAAGATGGAAACCACTTCTGCCTTTGGCGCTAACGATGCCGGCGGTCACGGTGTGGGCCAGGCCCAGTGGATTGCCGATAGCAAGCACCCATTCGCCGACCTCGAGGGCGTCGGAATCAGCTAACTCGAGGTAGGGCAGGTCGTTGGCGTCGATTTTGATGACGGCAACGTCGGATTCGGGGTCTGCTCCGATAATTTTGGCGGTGAACTCGCGCTTGTCTGCAAGCTCAACCTTAACTTTTTCAGTTTCGCCGACCAGATGATTGTTTGTGAGTATGTAGCCGTCGGCAGAGATGATAAAGCCGGAGCCCTGGGCGGTTTGCTGATATTTACGCTGGGGCGCGGGCTGCCGCCCGCGGGGAGAACGGCGAAAGAAGAAGTCGAACAAATCATCGCTGAATGGGTCAAACTGGTTGCCAAACGGCGATTCCGCATACGGGTGGGTAAAGGTCTTCTCGGCCCTTATGCCGACTACGGCCGGTGAGGTCTTTTCGGCGATTGAAGCGAAGGCCTTGCCCATCTGCTTGAGGGCGGCGATGCTTTCTTTGCTCTGGGCAAAGGCCGAGGGCGGGACCGTGAAGAGCAGCAGTAAAAAGAGGGTTGAGACTAAAAGTAAACGTGAGGAATTGTTGTTCTGTTTGAAACTACAAATTCGCATGTTAAACTCCCATAAATTCGTTCAATAAGTTCGTCGTTTGTTGTTCATAGCTTTACAAAAAGCCATTAAGTAAAATTCTATACGATTTTAGCAGGAACAAGTTCGTGGTGTCAAAGGTTTTTTAAGCTTGTCTTATACTGCTCAAACAGCGTATTTATTCGGGCTGTTTTCGTATCGCCGTTGTGGACAACGACTCGATAACGCAGCGTAAGCTTCTTGCCCTTGGGCAGTTCCAGCTTTCCGTTTTCGAGCCAGTTCATCGGCGTCGGAGAGAAGAAGCCGTAATCGCGAGTGAACCACTTGGATGGAAACCATCGATTTTTCGGATGCTGAAAAATGGCGATTCCCTCGGTAACGCCGCTGCGCGTGCCGAAATAGTCGCACCACGCCGAGTTGACGCCCCAAGTACCCTTTTCGCCGCTCTTACCCTCGGCGTTGACGAGTGTGCCGCCGGATTTGACGCTCAACTCCGGAACGACGCGGGCCGAAAAAAGGGCATGGTTTGACTTTAAGATGAGGACGTCCGTCAATGCTTCAAGGCTGATTTCAAAATCGATAAGCCGCAAATTCTCGCCGGGTGCGGTGATGGTAATTTTTCGATTATCAAGGATAATCGGTTTTTCCCTGGGCCGCTGCCAGAGGCATTTATCGGTGAAGACAACCCGGTCGCCGGAAGATTTGAGAATCTTCGGTCCCTGCGAAACGATTTGTCCGCGTTCGTTGCCTTCCTGCCAGAAGTTGCCGCCGTTGACGCGGTCACACCCGAAGAACAGGGAATGATGGTGTGGATACGGCTGGGATGTTTCGGTCGTGATAGGTTTGCCCGATGCCGGTCCGTTCACAGGCCAGAAATACGGATACTTCTGTGACTGGCCGAACTTGTAGCATGTAAAGAGCTTGTCGTTGACGTTGATTGTAACTTTGTCCTTTTCGAGTTTTGCCGTTACCTTCTGTGCAGGCTCCCGGGCTTCTGCCGGGAGCAAAGTACTCAATCCGGTAGCTATCAAAGTAACGCCGATAAGTTTCCAGTAGTGGTTCATCTGTTTTCTGTCCTCTGTATTCCGTTCTCTGTTTTCTGTTCTTCAATCACTATTTACCAATTACCATTTACAGGCGCCACGGGCTGCGCATCGTCCTGGAGACCATCCGGTTGGCTTCTGAACTGTTGGTGAATCTTTCTCGCTGCGGGTCCCACTTCAACTTTCCGCCGATTCGCATGGCGATATCGCCCAGCAGGCAGAGGCTGTTCGAACGGTGGGCCACCTCAACAGGAGCGACGGTTTGGGCCCGTGACTTGATACACTCGAAGAAATTTCCTTTGTGGCTATTGCTTTTGTAGAGATGAGTTTCATCGGGACCTATGGCCGAGGTCAACAGCGATTTCGGATTTGCGTCGATTTGTCCGCGCTTGACATATACCCAGCCATCCGTCCCCTCGAAGAGGATTCCTTGTTTGTTCTTTCGTGTGTCGGCACAGGTAACCTTGACCCCGTTGGCGTATATGTATTCGATGCTGAAGGCGCCGTGCACGTCCCAGAGTCCGTCTTTCGGGAATTCGGCCTGTCCTTCGATTTCGACGGGCCCGGTGTACTCTGTCCCCATGCCCCACTGGACGATGTCGTTATGGTGGGCGCCCCAGCCCGTAATCATACCCGCACCGTAGTCGGCGATTCGCAGCCAGCCGGGCCGGCCGTATCCGCTTTGGGGATGGACCCGCTTTTCCGTGTAAGGCGCCCAGGGCGCAGGGCCCAGCCAGAAATCGTAATCGAGCGAGTCCGGAACAGGCATAGGCGCCTCCGGTCGCGTGCCCGGGTCCGTTCCGAAGCCTACTTTGATGCCCTTCAATTCACCGATTCGTCCGTTGCGGACCAGCTCGCACGCCTGGCGAAACCGCGAATCCGAACGCTGCTGGCTTCCGACCTGAAAGACACGATTATATCGGTGGACCGTATCGCTTAGCACTCGACCCTCTTCGATGGTCAAGGACAGCGGCTTTTGTAGAAAGATGTCCTTGCCTGCCTTTGCTGCGGCAATAGCGGGGAGCACGTGCCACTGGTCGGGCGTGGCAACCAGCACCGCGTCGATATCCTCCCGCGCCACAACTTCGCGAAAGTCTCCATACTTCGCACAGCCTTTATAACTGCCACTATTGCTGCGATTGGCGTAATGTGCCTCGGCCAGTTTTTTAGCATCATTGGCTCGATTTGAATCGACGTCGCATACGGCCACCACCTGCACCTGCTTAAAACCGAGCGATTCTCTCAGGTCTCCCCGCCCCATTCGTCCGACGCCGATAGAGCCCACATTGATACGCTCGCTCGGCGTGTTGGCCCCGAATACAGAGGCCGGTACGATTGCCGGCCCGAGCAGGGCGGCGCCTGCTGCCGCGGAGCTTTGCAGGAATCCTCGCCGGCTTAATGTGTTGGTCTTGCTGGTTCTTGTTGTTTTCATTTTTTGTCCCGTCCTGATAAGGTTGTATTTTGCGCTACAATCGCCAGGAGCTGCGCATCGGTCGGCCGAGCAGGCGATTTGCGGTTTCGTCGTTGACAAAACGTTCGGCATCCGGGTCCCATTCAAGTTTTCGCCCGACCTGAATGGCGATATAACCGACCTGGCACAGTGAAGTTGTCCGGTGGCCGACTTCCGCGTCCGCGAGCGTCCGCCCGCGTGTCTTGACGGCGTCGATGAAGTCCCTCTTTTCGCCTTTCAACGGCAGATGGATTTCATCCGGCCCTATCGGCGATTTGAGAATTGACTGCGGCTCGGCTTTGATACTACGCTTGCCATAGTCCGCTTCGATGAATCCCTCATCTCCTTCAAATCGCACAAAGGGGCGGTCGATTTTGTAAATCAGCCGGACGCCGTTGGCGTATCTATACTTAATATCAAAGCTCAGCAGCACGTTCCAAAGTCCGTCCGTTGGATACCAGCCTTTTCCCTCAACCTCCACCGGGCCCGTGCGGTCGGTGCCGTTGCCCCACTGGGCGATGTCGTTGAGGTGCGCCCCCCAGTTCGTGACCATTCCCTCGCAGTAATCCAGCACTCTCATCCAGCCGGGGCGGGCATAGCTCTGTCGTGGGTGAACGCGGTTCAAGGTATATGGTGCGTACGGCGCCGGCCCAAGCCACATTTCGTAGTCCAGCTCTTCGGGCACTTTCATAGCAGGCTGCGGCCCGCAAGCAATATCGCCTGCGGGAACGCCGGTGCGGATAGTGTGCACTTTGCCGATTCGCCCGTTGAGCACCAGCTCACAGGCGCGCTGAAAAAACGCATGCGAGCGAAACTCGCTGTCGGTCCGGAACACGCGATTGTACCGCCGCACGGTATCGCTCAGCGCCCTGCCCTCGGCAATACTCAAGGTCAGGGGCTTTTCGCAGCAGATGTCCTTGCCTGCTTTCGCCGCGGCGACAGCCATCGGCACATGCCAGTGGTCCGGCGTGGAAATCATCACCGCGTCGATGTCCGTTCGGTCAAGAATTTCCCGGAAGTCCTTGTGGGCCGAGCAGCCTTTGAACGTACCGCGTTCTTTGGCATAGTGCTTCTCGACGGCTTTTTGAGCATTGTCGAGTCTCCAGGCGTCCACGTCGCAGACCGCGACCACCTGAGTATCGGGGAAATTCAGGAAAGTCTTCAGATTCGAATGGTATGCCTGGCGGCCCATTCCGAGCATCCCGATTGTAATTCGGTTACCGGGGGCATTTGCACCGAAGGCCGTCGCCGGGACAATTACCGGTCCGGCGAGAGCCGCGCCGGCCGCAGCAACGCCCGCACTTATGAGAAACTGCCTGCGGGTGAACACTCTTTTATTTTTGGTTTCCATGCTTTTCAGCAACTTTTGCTTCCTTTCTTGAGCCAGGACCAGAGAAAGCTTCTCGGTAATCAGGGCAGTATATCATATCAAACCAGGGCCATACTGACAACACGAAATTTCTTGCAATAGTGGACTGTTTGCCTTATCCTTTAGGCCAAACATGGCTTCGGGCCGGATAAGAGAATATGCTGCCGAACAAGCTTTTTGGGCGCATGAAGACCTGACAATTACAAATTAAGGAGACTATTGATGAAGGAAATTGGACCAACCAGAAGGCAGCTCCTGCAAGCAGGCTTGGTGGGTGCGGCGGTTTCACTGAGCCGGGCAGATGCCGCAAGGACGCGACCCGCCTTTGGCGGGCTGCCGCGGCGAGGGCTTAAGGCGCAGTTTCAATTAGGTCTGGCTTCTTACACACTGCGAAAATTCAAACTCGACGAGACCCTGGCGATGACCAAAAAAGTCGGATTGAAATACATTTGTTTCAAGAGCTTTCATCTTCCGCTGGAAAGCTCGCCCGCTCAAATCGAAGAAGTCGTCGCCAAGGTCAAAGAGGCGGGCCTTATCCTCTACGGCGGCGGCGTAATCTCTATGAAAAAAGAGCCTGATGTGCATCGTGCCTTTGATTATGCCAGGGCCGCCGGGATGAAGGTCATCGTAGGCGTGCCGGCGCCCGATTTGCTGGAGCTGGTCGAAAAAAAGGTCCGGCAGTACGATATTAAGGTTGCTATTCACAATCACGGGCCGACAGACAAGCTATATCCCACGCCGGCCAGCGCCTACGAGAAAATAAAGAACCTGGACAGACGCATCGGGCTTTGCAATGACATCGGACATACCCAGCGTGCGGGAGTGGACCCGTCGGTATCAGCCGAGAAGTATGCGGACCGGCTGCTGGATATACATATGAAGGATGTTTCCTCGGCGACTGCAAAGGGCCACGGAGTGGAAATAGGCCGCGGAGTAATTGACATTCCGAAGTTTCTAATGACGTTGTTAAAGATAAAATATGCGGGTATTGTCTCGTTCGAATACGAGAAGGACCCCGACGACCCCCTTGCGGGCCTGGCCGAATCGGTCGGTTATGTCAAGGGAGTGCTCGCGGCTATCTCGTGAACGGGAACCCGTAACTGGCAATACATAGCGGTTAGTATCGAGTATCCAGAATCGAGAATCGAGTCAAATGAGCTTAACGAGTTTTTGTTCCCTGGCGGACTTGTATATTGCTAAGATAACTTCCACGGCCTTGCGCGCCTCGGGGCCGCTTATCCGGAAATCGCCGCCGCTTTCTAAGGCGTCGAGAAAAGCCTTGAAGTTGCGCGTGTGGTTGTCGTGGGTGATAGCGGCCGGGTCGGAGACGCCGCCTCCGCCTGAAATGCCGCCGAATTTGGCCCGGATATCCTTGTCTTCAGGCTTTTCGTCGGCAAACTGCCAGACCGTGAAACTATCCTCCAGTTGTACGACAGTCCCTTTTGTGCCGGTAATTTCGAACCGCCTGAACCGGCCCGGATAAGAGGCGGTCGTGCCGTAGATAATTCCCAATGCCCCGTTGGTATAACGCATAACGGCCGCGGCCGTATCTTCGGCCTCAATCTGCGGATGCCCTATTGTCGCCGCGAAGGCCTGCAGCGATTCGATAGGCGGCATCACATCGCACAGCATATCAATCATATGAATCGACTGGTTCATCAGCGCACCGCCGCCGTCTAATTTCCATGTGCCGTGCCACGAATCCTTGTAATACTCATCGGTCCGCCACCAGGGGACATATATGCCGGCGTAGGAAATCACGCCAAAACGCCCCGAGTTTATAGTTTCTCGAAGGACCGCCTGTGATTCGTTAAATCGATATGGGAATATCCCGCCCAGGCGGGTGCCGCTCTTTTCGTGGGCCTCAATCATCGCATCGATTCGCTCTAAGGTAATCTCCAGGGGCTTCTCACATAATACGTGCTTGCCCGCTTCGGCGGCGGCAGCAGTCGGCTCGGCGTGGAACCCGCTCGGCGTGGCAATCGTAACAATATCAATCTGCTCGCTCTTGAGCATATCTTCGTAGCTTGCAAAGGCTGTTACGCCGTATTTGTTCGCCAGCTCTTCAGCTTTGGCCGCGATTATGTCGCAGCAGCCTATCAGGTTTGCATTGGGAATATCGGCTATGGCCCGTGCGTGAAAATCGGCGATTAATCCGGCGCCGATTATTCCAAAATTCCAGGTCTTCATATTTGTTTTCCTTTCCGTATCAAGTTAATCCCGATTTGCCGGGAATTATACGCTAAGTCCGACCTCATCGGCAATCTCTCTGACGGCGGCGATGGCCCGAGAGAAAAGCTCAGGTCCGGTGGAGCCGCCGAACTGGCCGCCGGTTTGCAGGTGAGGCTCCATTGTAAGGCAGCCGGCATAATTCATCGCCGCCAGCTCGGCCAGCAGCTCTCGAATTTGACCGTCGCCTTCGCCCGGTATGCTGCCAACGTCTGTGGCGCCGAGCTTCCAGTCTTTGATGTGAATATGCACAACGTATGGTTTCATCAAAGGCCAGCAGCTTTCGACATTGTTCGTGATTTTCTCTCCCCAGACGAAGTTGGCCGGGTCGTACACCAGCCGAAGCTTCGGCGAATTAACGGTCTCTATAAGGTCAACGCAGTTCCGGGCGGTATGGCCGTAGATATTGGCTTCGTTTTCATGCACCATAGTAACGTCAACATCTTTGAGCACCTCAACCTTCGCAGCCATCCTCTCCATAACCTGGTCGCGCAGGTCGTCTATATTTTGGCCGTCCGGTGCATAATAGCTGAACATTCGTATGAACGGCGTTTCGAAGAGCACCGCCAGGTCCACCGCGTGTTTGAACTTGTCCAGATGCGGGGCAAAAGGCTCGTCGAGCTTGACCTTACCTATCGGTGAGCCGATAGCGCTTACCTTCAGGCCGTGGTCGATAATCATCTTCTTTGCTTCACTCAACTCGTTCTTGTTCAGATCCATCAAGTTCTTCTGGTCAACAAAGCGAGGCTCGATATAGCCCACACTTTCTGAGGCAAGGTACTTGACCTGATCAAGAAAGCCATCGCATACTTCGTCAGCAAATGCACTTAAATTCGCCATTTTCAGTTACTCCTACAACGGTTAATAGATTAGCGGTTTTACCACAAAAATCCTGACCCTCAGATAAAGACTGCCCACTGTTATTGCGAGCAAGATACTCGATTCTCTGCATGTATATCAAGTAAAATAGCGTTATTTCAAAATCGGGAAAGAGGATTTTAATTTCGGCTGTGGGCAATTGGGAGGGATGGAGGGTTTGGGGGAGGGGGAATTGGGTTTGGGGGAGGGGGAATTGGGTTTG
>JAUWPZ010000191.1 GCA_030611315.1 Sedimentisphaerales bacterium | reverse complement strand
CTGCCATTAAGTATTCCGTTGACGGCGAGAACTATGATACGCTGGGCGGAGACGGTGTTACTCATTAATTTGGGCAAGCACCCGGCACGGCGGATTACGCCCACGACAGCAACGAGACCTTCAATAACGAGATTGACTTTGGCGGCGTGGCTGCACAATACGTCATGATTGATGTCAACAGCACCTTCGGCGGGCAACGGGCTGGTCTGAGCGAGGTGCGCTTCTTCTACACACCGATGCGTGCCACAGAACCCATCAGCCCGGCGGATGAAGAGGAAGGTGTGGCTCGGAATGTAACCTTAAGCTGGACACCGGGAAAAGAGATAACGACGCACAAAGTGTACATCAGCACCGATGAGCTGGCCGTAATAGAGCGTACCGTTGACCCGTGCAGCGTTCCTGCCGACGAGGGTTTGTGCGAGCAGGCCAGCCATGGTCCGCTGTCGCTTGATTATTCTGAGACTTACTACTGGGCGGTTGATGAGGTCAACGAATTTGAGACTCCCGGCACGTGGGACAACAATGAAATGTGGAGCTTTACGGTTACTTATGACGGCAACGACATTGTTGACCCTAATCTACTTCTCTGGTTGAAGTTCGATGGCGATGCCACCGATTCGTCCGGCTACCAGCGGCACGGCACCGAAAATGGCGTACCGGCCTACGTTGATGGCTATGATGACCGGGCAATCGAGCTCGACGGCGATGATGACTGGGTGAACATCTCTAATCCGGGAAATTTCAATTTCGAGACTGATTTCACGTGGGCAGCGTGGATAAGGACCACGAGCAATGGAACTATTTTGGCCCGGGCTCCCGCCACAGGCGACTGGGCTCGAGGCGGCAAGACGTTCTTCTTACGCGACGGCAGCATAGGCGTTGATGTCGGCTGGGTTGGTTATTTTGGCTCCACTGGAACCGTTGATGACGGCCAATGGCATCATGTGGCAACGACTACTGTGTTCGAGACTGACGGCACCAATGACACCACGACCCTGTACATCGACGGCAGCCCTGCCGGAAGCAAGAGCGACTGGAATGTGAACGCGTTTAGCGAAGCAGGGCTATCGGTGAAAATCGGGTTTACGAGCGATGATTTCCCGGACCAATCCTGGTTCACCGGCCTGATTGATGATGTCCGCATATACGATTATGCCCTGAGCGAGCTGGAACTCATTGAGATTATATGGGGTAACCTGGCATGGGCCTGGGGCGAGGTTCCGAAGAATGGTGCGCAGGATGTGCCCATAGACACGGCCCTTAGCTGGAGACCCGGAGACTTTGCACCGGAAACACAGGGTCACTATGTGTACTTCGGCACAGACCCGGACAATCTGACCCCGCAAAATGAAGGTCTGCCGCAGGATTCCAACTCCTTCAGTCCGGGAGTCCTCGATTTGGATACGACCTACTACTGGCAGGTCGGTGAGGCCAATAGTGCCGCTCCCGGCGGTAAGGAGGATATTCCCCCCAAAGAAAAAGCCTGGTCGTTCACGACAGGCAGCACTCACGTCATTGACGATATGGAGAGCTATACTCCCTGGGATATTGTAGACAGCAACCTGTTTGACGTCTGGAGAGACGGCTATGGCAGTGTGGCCTGCGTGGGCGGCAATGGGACCGGCTCATTGATATACCTCGAGCAGGGAACCATCCACGGCGGTGAGAAGGCGATGATTTTTGTATATGACAACGATGGTAAGGTTTACTGTGCGAGCCAGCAAGCGGAAGTAGATAGAGACACTTATTCCAAGGCCAAAGTAGATATAGACGATTTGCTGTTACCGGTCGACCCGAATTGGCTTGCCGGCGGCGCAGAAGTATTGGTGCTGTGGTTCGCCGGCGACGTGAACGATATTGAGCCGATGTTTGTGGAGCTGACGGACAGCGCCGGCGGCAAGGCGTCGGTAGCGTACGGCTACTATGCCGATGAAGATGATTTTAATGATATCAACGACGGGGAGTGGCATGAGTGGAATATTGCCCTGCAGGACTTCAACAAAGGCGCCACACCGGTGGACCTGACCGATGTCAACAGCATCGCGATTATCATCGGCGAACCGGCCAATGAACCATACGGCACAGGCACGATGTACTTCGACGATATCATGCTTTCGAGCCGCAAATGCCTTCTCGGGCGTCGTACAGCGGGATTTGCCAAAGCCGATTATGTCCAGGATTGCGTGGTTGACTATAAAGAGCTTGATATAATGGCAGAGAACTGGCTGGCTGCGGGAGTAGCTCCCGGCGACGCTAATCTCGTGGCCTGGTACGAGTTTGACGGCAACGCCAACGACAGCTCCGTCAACAACTACCACGGCAGCGTGATAGGCAACGCAAACACAGCCCATCATGACGGCGACAGAGGACTGGTGCTGAAACTGGACGGTGACGGCGACTGTGTGGACCTCGGGAATGACCCGGTCTTCAACCCGGGAGCAGACGACTTCAGTATTTCGGTTTGGATCAATATGTCATCGTACGGAGACAACTGGGCTAATGTGATTGTCGGCAAATGCGGTGAAGGCGGCTTAAGCTGGCAGCTGCGCAGGCTCGCCGATACCCACAGGATCAGCTTTACCACACGAGGCGGCGGCGATGAAGATGGATGGGGCTCGGGCGGCCAGAACATCTCACTTGACGAATGGCATCACGTCGCGGCCGTACGTGACGGCACCGAGAAGTGTCTATACATCGATGGACAACGAGAAGCTGTGTCTGATATCGAAGGCTACATCGTGGAGGACGACCACAATGTGTACATTGGAGCGAGAGCCAACTGGGAAAATACCGCTCCAGACGGATTCTTCAACGGGATGATCGACGACGTGCGCATCTACAACAAGGTGCTGACGGATGCTGAGATAGTCGGCCTTTGTGGGTTGCGGGCCGACCTGTACAAGGATAAGAAGATTGACTTCAAGGACTTCGCTGAGCTGGCTGCGTACTGGCTTGATGAACAATACTTCCCACCGGCCGAGTAATCGTTCGGATGTGAAGTTTACTCATCTCGCTTACCTGCTTTTGCGGGACAGCGAAATGAGCTATGATTGGCACCAATCCGGGGCCTATGCTGATTGATTCGGTATAGGCCCCGGCTGTTTTTGATGTGAATGTTCGACCTGTGCGCGTGCGTGTGGGCAATCTCTCGGTAATAGTCCACGTCAGCACGTCCCAGCCACCCGCTGCCGGGACCATCCCACTCGTCCAGGTAGCGATCGCTCATGATAGGAAGATTCTGATGGAGGTCTATCACCCTCCACTCGACGTGGTTATCGCCAAACAGTTGGCTTCGCCCTGTGGCGGTAGAATCCGGGGAATAAGTCGTGTTGCTCGGATTGTGGTAACTCATTTCGTTCCAGGACCGGCCGCCCCTGCCATGGTTGTAGCGGTACGCCGAATCACTGACATCCAGATTCAGGATTTCCGACATCAGCAACTTTCGCGCACTGAGCGTTCTAGCGACGAGGTCCTTCTTTGCGTAATCCGTACCGAAAGCTCCGATGTACGGGTTGATGCCGGTCGTGTTCTACATCACTTCGCTTTCTGGAGTGACGGCATCAGAATCGCAATGATAGCGATTACAACAAGAAGCTCCACCAAAGTAAACGCTCCGGGAGGCCTTGTGATGTGCCGATTGGGAATTCTCGTTTCTACCGCCGTGAGCCTTATCCGCTTGTGAACAACAGAACTCATTGTCTCGTCCCCCTGTGCCATGCATTCAATCGACCGTTCATTTTCCAGGTTTTGCATCGTCCTCGTTCCGTACATCGTACTTTCCAACACATACAGTATACACGAAGCTCCCAGCCCCTGCAAGGTCAAATCTGTCGAAAGAGCAAATAATCGTGGGCAGTCTGAGCGGATTTGGCCGTTTTCGTGTCGTACAGGAGCAGTTGGCTTGCCGTTTGTCGGGGAGCTGGCGTGCACTTTACGCCTATTGCTGGAGTCTCAGAGACTGAACGAACGGCCCTGCAATGCTGCTCCGGTCGCATTCCTGGGCCGATTTTGCACTTGGATTACAGATTAAAAAGGCCGGACCCATGTATAACCATTGGGTTCCGGCCCATTGTTCATTCAAATATCCCGTGCGGCTACAGACCGCATCGGTACTGCGTGTTTGGAGGCTTTCAGTCGTGCATTCGCACACAACCAATGCGCCTTCCACCCACTTGCGCTTATGCCGACAGCCGTTTTTTAGCTTCTTCTACGACGCAGCAGCCCAAGTCCGCCCAGACCGAGCAGAATCATTGTAGCAGGCTCGGGGATATGGATGGTGTCGATCACTATCTCGTCGATGTAAAGCTGTCCCGGCTCGAGGTCTTGATACGCTGAATTGCCTAACCATATCTCTTCAAAGGTTGGATTAAATTCCTCAAAGTGAACTTCCCAGCACGTGTACCTCCAGCCATCACCTACATCTGGTATATCATCAAAAATTGGGATATCGGGCCAATCTAGACCCCATCCCTGCTCACCCCCGCCTTCTCCGAAGAGATGCATGCCGTCATACATTTCACCGAATTGTCCATCAGGTTCAGAGTCGTACTTGTAGGTCATCTGGATCCGCATATACTTCTCGCCGATGGTATCCCCGAAGTTATCCATCTCAATTCTGGCGCCCCAGCCTGTTTTTACCACTATACCCCCTTCAGGGTCCGCCCAATTCCCAGGAAAGCGAATCCAATTCGCGTTGACACCAAAAGCACCCGGCTCTGGATCAAGGTTCCCGTTGAATTCGAATGCTGCATGGCTACTCCACAGATCGCCACGCCAGTCCGGCACGTTTAGGTCGTCAGCCAGCGCTGGCGACACAATCGCCAAGGCCAACATCACAATAATAAATCTTTTCATCACAATCCTCCTAAATATAAGAGTTCATAAAAGTAACGTTACTTTACCACTTTACCTAACTTAACACATCCTATTTTAACTGTTTGCCAAGCTGTGTCAAGTTTTTTTTTGTTTTTTTTGTTTTTTTTTTGGGGGGGGGTTGCGGGGGGTTTTTTGCTGAAAAGTGTAAAAGAGCCGTCACAACCGTCACGACCGATACAAACCGACCTTCTACCAGAGGATTCCTGCGGAAAAGCGTGGCTCCTAATTAAACTTAACGTCTTACGCGTTAGTTACGAAAAGGACGGCCCAAAACTGCTCACCTTCCAGTTTTTGGAATTCTGGGTCTTGGCGTGAGACTGTCAGTGCGTTGAGAGCATCTGCCGCCCGAGTTGATCGGCGTCACCCAATTCTCGCTTCAACCGAAACAGTTCCATCATCAGGTCGCGCACTACTTTCGCATAGGCCGGGTCGCTGTACACATTTTTCATTTCGTGGGGGTCTTTCGCCAAGTCAAATAGCTCCCATTCCGGTTCGCTCGGTTCTATCCCGCGTTCTTCAAGAGGCGTTGTCAGACCGTAGTAGTATATCAATTTGTACCGCTCGGTGCGAACGCCATAGTGAGATGGTATTCCATCTCCGGCGGAAT
>JAUWPZ010000099.1 GCA_030611315.1 Sedimentisphaerales bacterium | reverse complement strand
ATTGTGGTTTGGTCCCAGGCAGGTGTCGCAGAGAATTGGGGACAAACCGCAGGAGCATTTTTTAGAAGTATCAAAAGAGAATAGAAACAATTGCATTAGGGGCGGTGAGAAGACCGCGAGAAGATGTGCTTATCGGCCTTTATAAACGACGGAAAGAAAAAACCACAATACGTTAACAATACATTTACATATCATAGCCCTCACAAGCCATCCAGGTAGTTCGATGGTTCCTGTCATATTGTTTTGACGATTATACCAATTTTGTTGGCCTTAACCGCTGAATGTGTGAGAGGCGACACTGATAAGCCTATGATCGCATACGAATGTCGTAATTTAGATGAAGAAATTCGGACGGTTTTGCCGGCCCGGAAAAATATGAGAATACAGAGGATGCAGAGGCGCTTCTGTAGTGGCTGGATGACCGGTAAAGATGCACCTTGAAGAAGACGAAAAAAGACTCAGAAGCTGTAGTTGGATAAGATACAAAAACAAAAATAAGGAAGGATGGTGAGCATGCCAGACTTAAGATATCCACCAGCCGAGCTGCAATGTTTGTATCCGGGTTGTAAACCAATGTACGATTTACGATGTACAAACAGGGGCTTCACGCTGATAGAGCTGCTGATAGTTGTTGTGATAATTTCGATAGCGGCCCTGGCGGCAATACCAATGATGACTTCTGCTGCCGGCGTTCAGGTTAAGTCCGCGGCGAATATGATAGCGGCGGACCTGGAGTACGCCAAAAGTATGGCCATCAGCAGAGGACAAAATTTCTCGGTGGTATTCGACAAGAACACCGAGAGCTACAGCATAAAGAACCAGGCGGGCAATGTGATATCGCATCCTGTGAAAAAGGGATTCGATTTTATCATAGATTTTCGCAGTATCAAACGGCTGAACAAGGTTGATATTACCGGTACGGATTTCGACCCCGACTCCGAAAGTACGATTACATTCGACTATCTCGGCAGTCCTTACAGCGGAACGGGAACCACGAAGAAACCGCTTAACGATGGCCGGATTGATGTGCAGGCGGGCGGATTTGCCGTGACGATAAATGTCGAGCCTGTTACAGGCTTTATCTCGATTGCAGACTGATTAGGCGAAAACGCAAATGATAAGTTTGAATTTTAAAAATCGTAGTCTGCGGCCGATAGGACTGGACATAGGTCACAGCTCCGTCAAGATGATTCAACTGATGGTAACCGGCGGACAGATACGTGTCATCGCGGCAGATAAGGTTCACATTGAACCTGGTATGAACGGTGATGATGAGCAGAGGAGAAATGTTGTTATTTCGGCGATAAAGCAAATGCTTGCTAAAGGCAAGTTTAGCGGAAGAAATGTTGTCTCTTGTCTGCCGAGTGACAAATTGAAAATAACGTCTCTGCGATTGGTTGAGAGTCGGGATGAAGAAATCGAGCAGGCTTTGAGAAAAGAAGTTGTGCAGCGTTTTGGACTGGACCCGGATAAGGATGCGATGAACTATGTCCTCGCCGGCAATGTTCGGCAGGGTGATGAGGTTAAGAATGAGTTGATATTGTTTGCGGTGAATAATGAAACGATAAAAAGCCACATTGATATGCTCGAGGAAGCGGGGCTTATACCTGTGGCGATAGATACGATTCCGTGTGCATTGTTCAGAAGTTTCGAGAGGTCGCTGAGACGTCAGGAAGATAGAGAGCAAACGGTTGTTTTTGTGGATATTGGGAGCAGGTTTACTACCGTGGTGTTTGGCCGCGCAGGAGAAATCAGCTTCGTTAAGCAAATACCAATTGGCGGAGAAAGATTCAATCAGGAAATCGCGGCGAAATTGGGCATTAAAATCAACGAAGCCGAGACACTGCGCAGGGCGCTTCGCCAGGAGAGAGAGCTTTCGGCATCGAGGTCGGGGCCGATGGGACAGGCCGACGGCGACAATCAAAGGCTCGACGCATCGACGCGACAGGTAATGACTGATGCTATAAGCGCAGTTGCCCAGGAGCTGACAAGAGAGATATCACTGTGCTTTAGATACTATACGGTGACATTCAGGGGCAAGCGAGTGGAACGGGCGGTTTTTACCGGAGGGGAGGCATACGAAAATATTCTTCTTAACGTTCTGAAGCGGCAATTAACGGTTGAGATTGAGGTGGCTCAGCCGTTGAAAGGCTTCGATATGTCAAGCGGAAAAACGCATATAAATTTTGACAGCGACAGACGAGGTTTGCTTTGTGAGTGGTCGGTAGCTGTCGGGCTTAGCCTTAAAGGCTGGAGCGAGGCTCCAGGCCGTGAGAGGCAGGCGTGTAATTATGAAAGAAATTGATTTTCTTCCACAATGGTATAAAAGCGGCAAGCGGAGACAGGCCGGTTATCGCACTCAATATATTGCCCTGGCCGGCATATTTGTCGTGATGACGGTGTGGAATTTCGTTGCCACCCGTTCGGTTTCAAAAGTTGAAGCAACGTTTGCTCAAATGTCGCCACAACAGGTGGAAGCTGAAAACGCATCGGTTAAATTGGACAAGGTCAAGAACAAGATGGCGGCGCTGCGGAAAAAGGCCCAGGACTTGGATGAAATTGATTCCAAAATCGATGTCGCAAAAGTTTTGGCCGAGCTCAGCTTTTTGACTGATGAAAAGATAGTGCTCAGCAAAGTGGAATTCAGTGCCGAGAAATTTGAAGACCGGCAGACAGATAAGGCAAAGAGCGGGGCGCTGATAAGAGTAGTTCGGACAAAGATGGACGAAAGCCGGGCGCTTCCACTTGGCGCTGTGCGATTTAAGGTGGTTATTAACGGTGTGGCGGCAGATGCCGGCGACGTGGCAAAGCTGATATGCAAATTAGAAGATTCGCCGTATTTTTGCCAGGTGATACCATCGTTCTCTCGAAACACGGAAATAACGATGGCAGGCAACGCGTCGCTTAGCTCACGAGGGGATTTACCGGAAGAACCGCGAGTGTTAAGGAGTCGTGTTCGGCAGGCCCGGGGTGGTCTCAGGGTGAGTGAATTTGAAATAAGCTGTTATCTGGCGAATTATCGTGAAGGTTAAGAGGCGACGAAGAGACATGTTTTTTCGAGAAAGACAGCAAATAACAATACTTATCGTAGCTGGTGTGATAATAGGCGGCTTTGTGTTGTTTCGCTATCTGCCATTACACAAAAGGAGAAAAGTTGTCAGGCAGATAAGAGCTGCACAAGCGTTGGCTGTTACCAAAGGCACAGCGAACAGCAGACAACTGCCCCTTTTCGAAGAGCAAGTGCAGAAACTGCAAAAGACGGTTGGAAACTATGAAGCAAGCATACCTGCGCAAAGGGCCCTTGGCGTATTTTTGCAAAGAATCAACGATTTGATGAATGAGTATGGTTTGACCGAGCAGGTCATTGAGCCTGACGCGGAAATAAGGGCCGATGAATTGCAATGCATACAGGTGAAAATGCAGTGTAAGGGTCAGTTGGAGCAGTTATTTTCATTCTACAAGGGGCTGCGGGGATTGGACAGGTTGATTCGTATTGAGCGGGTGAAACTTGAGAACGACAACAGTTTTAGCGGCAAAGTAAGTATGGAGACAAAAGCAATCATTTATTACAGCGCGGAAGCCGGAAAAGATAGGGGATAGTAAAAAACTAAACCCTATACCCTATACCCTATACCCTATACCCTAAACCCTAATAAGAATGGGAAGAAAGTTAAAAATAAAAGTAAGAAATAAACAGATTAATCGAAGAAAAAACAGAACTGAATTCAAGAGTGGAGATAAGAAGTTATGAAACGAAACACGAAAGAGACTGCCAACGGAGCAAACAAGATTATTGGTCGATTGGCTTCGGAGAAGAAAAAGAGCATGATGGCATTGGCTTTGGTTGCGGTGATGGTCTTTATGTGGGCCAAGGTATTTTTCAAGAGCCAGCCGAATGCGGCTCAGGCGGTGTTTACGACAGAGGAATTAAAGGGCCGGTCAAAATCGAATTTAGACATATTGTTTACAGAACTGCCGGATGTTTCCGGACGCAATGATGTAATCAACAGAGACTTTTTTAACTCGCATGGCTGGCAGGATTTTATCGATGTAGAAGGGGAGAAATTAGTTGATATAGAAGAAATGAACCTCGATTCGGATGTTAGTGAAGCATTTGCCATAAGAATTGGAGAGAAGCTGAAGCTGGAAGCTATTGGAATGGGCGATAACCCCCAGGCTTTTATCAATGATAAGCTGCTGTCAGTGGGAGATAAATTGCTCGTCCGTGACAATGGCGTTCCGTATGAATGTGAAGTAGCTGGAATTGAAGAAAACAGAGTGTTTGTGAAATGCGGAGAGATTGAAATAACGTTGAAACTTACGCAGGCTTCAACAATTGATGATTGATTATTGAAGCAGGTATTAAAAACACTCAATAATCAATGCAAAGGAGCTCAATTATGAATGACGAAAGAAATTCAAAAAGCAAAATCAGAATCGGAAAGGATTTGTTCATAAGTTGCTTTGTATTAGTTTTGATAACGGCCATTGGCGCCGGCAACATTGAGCGAAGTATGGCACAAGTCAACGCTAATCCGGGTGTCGAAGCAATGGATACCGAAGCGGCCGGCGCCGAAGCAATGGGCGCTGAAGCAGGAGGTAGTGAAGAAGCTGCGGACACCGTTGTGTCCGGTCTGCCGGCGGCGGAGGAAGATGCTTCCGCAGGCGCAAAAATCCAGTCAATTACCTTCAAGAAGGATTGGAGAATCCAGGATGCGCTTCAGTTTTTGGCGGCACGGTACAAGAGAAACATTGTGCCTTCGTCAAAAGTAGATGGGTTGATTACAGTTACCCATCTTTATGATGTAACGTTCGATGAAGCGTTAAACGGAATTTTGGGCTATGGCTTCAAATATGAGCAGGAGGGCAATTTCATCAAGGTGTACACCGCTGAAGAACACAAAATGATTAGGGATGACACAGACCGGATGATACAAAAAGTCTTTACGTTGTATTACGTCAATTCGGCGGAAATGGAAAAGCTAATCAGGCCGGTGTTAAGCAGCGGTGCTATTGTTGCAGCGTCCACGGCGGCAGCGACTAACACCGAAGCAGGTGATGGCGGTGACACTCTTGCAATGAACGACACTATAGTCGTTTACGACTACCCTGAAAATATTGAGAAGGTTTCGAAGGTAATAAATGAAATCGACGTAAAACCGTCTGCAGTGCTGATCGAAGTAACCATCCTTGAAGCTGAACTAACAGATGAAACCGAGTTTGGAGTCGACTTCAGCTCGATTGGCGGCGCAGCCATAAGTCTCGGTTCCACAGAAGGGATTCAAAACACAGGGTTTGCCGGTGGCGTTACCGGAACCGTCGGTTTGACCGCTGCATTTAGTATTGATGATGTTACCGGGTTTATTCGGGCCTTAGAAGGTGTAACGGACACGACTGTGCTTGCTAATCCCAAGATAATCGCTCTGAATAAACAGGCCGGTCACATACTTATCGGTGCTGAGGATGGGTACCTGACGACAACGCAGGTAACTGCCGAGGGCAGGGTGCAGCAGGTTGAATTTCTTGAAAGCGGCACCACGCTGAAGTTTCGGCCCTATATCTGCAAAGATGGTTACATCAGAATGGAAATCAGTCCGGAGCAAAGCGAGGGCGGTGTCGAAGCTACGGCGGAGTATGTTCTGCCTTGGAAGAAAACTACACAGGTCAGCACCAATATAATGGTCAAGGATGGGAAAACGATAGTAATTGGTGGGCTGTTCAAGGAAGAAACTAAAAAAAGCTATTCCCAGGTTCCTTTACTTGGCGATTTGCCTTTGATAGGGCCTATTTTCAGGCAAGTACATGACACTACTGTCCGAAAGGAGTTGATAGTCCTGATTACTCCTCACATTATTTATGAGCCGGAAGAGGCCATTGATGATGAGGCAGAGGAAATCAGGCGGATAACTGAGGGTGCTCGCAAGTCACTGAGCCAGATCAATAGAAGCCGTATATTCGAAGACCGCTACGAAAAGGCATTGAATTATTACAACCAGGGTTATCCTGAGGCGGCGTTGTCGGAGTTAGACGGCATACTGGAATTGCGTCCGAATTTCCCTGATGCAGCGCGTCTGAGAGAAAAGATCATAAGTGAAATAGGGACTGAGAACTAAAGCGCTTTTTGAGCAGGGAGATTGCGAAAAGCAGCTGGTAAGGTAAATGAGCAGTTGTTTTGTGGTTAATTAAATCGCGAATCAAAGTAGGAAAAGAATTGAGGTTGCTGCTTTGAGACTTGGAAGAAACTTATATGTGATAGTCACGGTTATTGTGACGTGCAGTTTGTTGGTAGGAGGCCTGGGCGCATGGCAGAACTCCGGCACGGAGGAGGGCTGGAGTTTTGCCGGTTTGGGCCTCATTGTTCTGATATGCTACCTTCTTGGCGCTGTGGGTGTGGTTTGGCTTGGCTGGTACTGGCTCAGTCTGGCCGGTCGAATCACGTCCATAGCCGGGTGGCTCAAAAAGGACGGGCAAGCTCGTATCAAACCAGGCGGCAATCCGGCAATAAACGCCTTGAGCGAAGCTATTAATGAGCGTTTTGACGCTTATACCAACCATATTTCCGAGCTGGAAACGGAAATCAAAGAGCTGCAAATCCAGATTCAACTTTCACAAAGGCGGGAGAAAAACACGGAGGCAATTATATACAGCATCCGCGATGCCGTTATCGTTATTGATGAGTTTGACAAGTTATTGATGGCGAACGAGGCGGCCGGAAGACTTTTCGGTTTTGACTTCCAGAATTCACAGCATAAACTCCTCGGCGAACTAATCAGTACCGACAAGAGTAAATTTGTCGATTTTCTGAGCCGCTGCAGAAAGAGCAAAGGCCGAGCCACAAGGCAGGAAATGAAGCTTGCCGAAGAGGGCAGGCCAAAAACATTCGATTGCATTGTTTCGTGTGTGTACGACCAGAGAGAACAGGTTTGCGGGGCGGTGGCGGTACTGCATGATATTACACGTGAGAAAGAAATATCCCGGATGAAAAATGATTTCGTAAGCCACGTCTCGCATGAGTTGAAAACGCCCCTTGCCTCTATCACCGCCTATTCGGAGATGCTCGCTGATGGCGAAGCCGGAGACGAGGAAACTAGGAAAGAGTTTTATTCGGTGATTCAGAACCAGGCGAAAAGACTGAACAGACTGATTGAAGACGTCCTGAATACCTCGCGAATAGAATCGGGCCTGATAAAGGTAAGCAAGGAGCCGGTCAGCTTAACAATACTGATAGAAGAACAATTACAAATGATAAGGAGCTTCGCCGAAGAGAAGAATGTTGAAGTTACCGGACAAAAACCGATTGTTTTCGACCAGGTGAACGTGGACAAGGATATGATTTCGCAGGTCATCGTTAATCTGTTAAGTAACGCCGTTAAATATACGCATTCCGGAGGTTCGGTAAAAGTTGAAACCGAGGTCGATGAAATCGCGGGTTTGACGCGAGTTCGTGTAACGGATACGGGAGTTGGGATTCCTGAAAGTGAAATCGAGCATGTCTTTGACAAATTTTACAGGGTCGGCGTCAACAAGAAACAGGCCAAGGGAACAGGCCTTGGGCTTAACCTTGTGAAACAAATAGTTGAAAAGGTCCACAACGGCCGGGTATTTGTTACGAGCCAGATCGGTGTGGGGAGCACTTTCGGCTTTGAGCTGCCTTTGGCAGCGAGAGAAAAAGTCAAAGCAGTATAAAAAGAGCCAGGAGAAAAAAATCGTACGATGGAGACAACAATTATTCGTTAATCTTTTGTGGAGACTGGATAATGTCGGAAAAAAGAGTTCTGGTTGTTGATGATGAGATACACATTGTTCATGTAGTTGCGATAAAACTTCGTAATAACGGTTACGACGTCATAACAGCGAACAACGGCGCCGAAGCCTTCGAGCTGGCCTGTAGAGAGGACCCTGATATTATCGTTACGGACTTCCAGATGCCTGTTATGACCGGGCTCGAACTTGCCCGGAAACTCCGAGAGACCGAAGCGACGAGGGACATCCCGGTGATTTTGCTGACTGCGAGAAGCTTTGCGATTTCGCAGGAGCAGCAGGACGAATTGCAGATATCAGAGTGCATCAGCAAGCCTTTCAGCCCGAAAGAGCTGTTGGGCAGCATCGAAGATATCCTATATCAGAAAGAGCTTGTGGCTGATAACTGATAATTGCCAATGGGGGTAGCATCAGAAATGATTAATGAGCAATTAAGTGAAGGAAGCTATGATAAAAACAATCAGGAAATGTTTGGGTCCATCACAACTACGCGAGTTGAAGAGATTTGGCGAAAAGATAAGTAAATTCGGCGTCAATTTTGGGATATGCAGTGCCGAGGGCGAACTTGCCTTGTTGTGCGAGGGCGGCAGATTCAAAAGCAGCCGGGAACAATTGGTTGAATACGGCCGGCAGGCTTTATTTCAGGATAGGCACAAGAGCCAATCCGGAGATGCCGGTGTGCCGGTGTGGCAATTTGGTGATGAAAATCTGGTTTTAGCTGTTGTTTTGAAATCCGCTCCTGTCGGCAACAAAGAAGGCAGGACGGCAGGAACAGCCCTGATTGACCTTGGTAACATATCGCCATGCCTCTCAGGCGATTTATCAAGCGATACACACGGTACACAATACGATATACCTGATGCGAATCCAGCTCAGGCCGCCGGCGAGTACCTGATGGAAATACTCAGGCTTTCAGCAGAGAAATTTCAAGCCGAGACTAAAGCCGAAGAACAGATTGAAATGGTCGGAACTGAGCTGGCACAGACGTACGAAGAACTGGTTCTGCTTCATAAGCTCAGCACAAATATGAAGGTTACCGAAGCGGACGCCAACTTCCTGCAGATGGCCTGTGACAGCTTGACGGAAATTGTCCTTGTAGAGGGTATCGCAGTATTGCTGGAAAAGACAATAGAGGACAAGCAAAAATTGGTCTTGGCGGCCGGGTCCGGATTGATAGATATAGATGAGCAGATGGCAGCGATTTTACACAGCCGGCTGGTCGAGGAAATAAACAGCGGCAAAGAAGCGCTGCTGGACAGCGAAGTGGACTGCTCTTTCAAATATGATTGGCCGAGCAACATAAAAAATATTATCGCCGTGCCTTTATTCGGAAAAGACAAAGCGGATTCCCGTTTTGCAGGGAGCGCATTGGAAGCCAACAGCATAATAGGGCTGACGGTTGCGATAAACAGAATCGACAAGCAGGACTTCGACAGCACCGATATAAAATTGTTTAATTCCGTGGCCGGCGGATGTGCCGTGTTTATCGAGAACGGCAGACTGTTCAACGACCTCAAAGAATTATTTATCGGCTCGTTAAAAGCGCTGACAAGTAGTATTGATGCCAAAGACCAGTACACACGCGGTCACTCCGAAAGAGTTGCCTTTATTTCACGATGGATTGCAGAGAGGTATTCTGAAGAAGAACCGCTGGAAGAAGAACAGATACACAAGATTTATTTGACCGGATTGCTGCACGACATTGGAAAGATAGGAATAGATGAAATGGTATTACGCAAGGCCACTAAGCTGACGGAACAGGAATTCGAGCGTATAAGAGAGCATCCATCGATAGGGGAGGGTATTTTGCGTGAAATAAAACAAATGCGTGATATTGTACCCGGTGTGTTATGTCACCACGAGAGAATCGACGGAAAAGGATACCCCAACGGCCTGACCGGCGAGCAGATACCGCTGACAGGAAAGATTGTCGGATTAGCGGACAGTTTCGACGCAATGACATCAAAACGAACTTATAGAGATGCAAAGACTGTCGAACAGGCGATTGAAGAGATAAAAAAAGGATTGGGTACGCAGTTTGACGAGAAAGTCGGCAGAGTTTTTCTACATAGCGACGTATATCGATTGTGGGACATCATACAAAACGGGCCGGATTCTATCGGAGTATATGGTAGTGATAATTCTGCAGAGTTCGGCACCGCCGCAGTGGGGACTTTAGTTCGATGAAAATAAATACACAAGATTATAACAATGTTACGGTTGTGGAGCTTCAGGGCGAGCTGGACGGCGATTTTACCGAACTGCTTCAAAACACTATCGCCGGTATAATCGCAAATAATAAAAGCGGAATCGTGCTCGATATGAGCGCGGTGGGATTTATTGATAGCCAGGGACTGGAACAATTATTGTCTTCTCGGGACTTTTGCAGTGAGTACAAATGCCAGCTCAGACTGGCAGGACTCGACGAGAACTGTACGAGGATTTTGGAAATCACTCGGCTTGAAAACGAATTTGACCGATATGCGGAACTTGCCGAGGCCGTAAAGAGTTTTGCGTAATTGTCTCGATTTTCTAAATTAAATATTCATTATTAACACGAGAAGCCGGTTATGGGCCAAATAGCAGTAGAAAACAAAATGCAGCTCGGACAACTGCTGCAGGCGCGTGGTGTTGTAACTGCCGAGCAGATTGAAAAGGCTCTCGCCGAGCAGAAGGAAAAGGGCCATCGTAAGCTGCTTGGTGAGCTTCTGGTGGAGATGAACTATTGTACGGAAAATCAGATAGCGTCGGCTCTGGCAGAGGCGTACGGTGTGCCCTATGCTCAGGTCAGTCCGAAGATATGCGATGCAAAGGTGCTTGAGATTTTACCGAGGGATTTTCTCGAAGAACATATCGCCTTACCGCTTTTTAAGGTTCGAGATGTGTTTACGGTGGCGGTCAGCGAACCTACGAACGTATTTTTGATTGATGAAATAGAGCGCCTAAGCGGCTGCAAGGTCCAGGTAGTCTGTTCGACGGCCAAGGACATCAAGGCCACTCTGCAAACATATCTGCCGGCTGCAAACGTCTTTGTCATTGACGATATTATCGATGATGAGGGACTGGAAGACTTTACACTGATAGAAAATATCACACAGGATATAGGTGATCTCGAGGAGATAGCCGGACAGTCACCCGTTGTAAAGCTGGTGAATTATTTGCTTTACAACGCTGTGCGGGAAAATGCCAGCGATATTCATATTGAGCCGGACGACAAAAAACTGCGCGTCCGATACAGGGTCGATGGCAGGATGTATGAGAAGATGTGTCCGCCTTATCAGATGCACTCGGCAATTGTTTCAAGAGTCAAAATTATGGCTGAACTGGACATTGCTCAGCGCCGACTGCCGCAAGATGGCGGCATTCACGTTCTGGTGGAAGGAAGGCCTATCGACTTGCGGGTATCGGTTATGCCCGGCAGCTTCGGTGAAAAGGTGGTTATCAGAATTATCGACCCGCATAAAGTGCTCTTCAATTTTGAATCGCTCGGATTTACATACGAAAACCTCCAACTGTTCAGAAAAGTCATACAATATCCGAACGGCATAGTCTTGGTGACAGGGCCGACCGGCTCGGGCAAGAATACCACGCTTTATGCGGCTCTGACTGAGCTGAACACCGAGGAGGTCAACATCTGCTCTGTGGAAGACCCGGTTGAGTGCAATATAGGTGGTATAAATCAGTTTCAAGTAAACAAGGCCGCAGGATTTGAATTCTCGACGGCGCTGCGGAGCTTGTTAAGGCAGGACCCGGACATAATAATGGTTGGCGAGATTCGTGATGAAGCTACTGCCAATATTGCCGTGCAGGCGGCGCTGACGGGCCATCTGGTTCTGTCAACTCTGCATACAAATGACGCACCAGGAGCGGTAATACGTCTGCTGGATTTGGGCGTAGCTCCTTATCTTGTCAGTGCCTCGTTGATTGCCGTCCTGGCGCAGCGATTAGTGAGAAAGATTTGTCCAAATTGCAAGACAGAGTACGAGCCTTCATCGAGCATAAAAAAGGTAGTTGAAAAAACGAGCGCCGAAGCAACGAAATTTCATCGGGGCGTCGGCTGTAAGAAATGCCGAAACACAGGCTATGCCGGTCGAATTGCGATTCACGAGCTTCTAGTGCCGAATGAGGAAATTATGGAAATGATTAGTGAGCGGGCGAGCTTGAAAAAATTGAGGCAGAAGGCTCTTCAAGTCGGGATGGTTCCCTTGCAATCGGATGGGATTGAAAAGGTAAAAGCGGGAATTGTGTCTATTGAGGAAGTATTGAGAACAACCCAGGCGGAAGCGTGAAATAAGAGACGCAAGAACGCCGGAGCAAAAGCCGGTTCGCTTGTTCTTTATGGGTTTTGTTTGCCGGATACGAGGTAAAAGTAGATGGCTGTCTCAGCAGCAAAAACTACTGAAGAGCTGGATACTGCAAGCCAAAATGAGCAGCAGGAAACGGGCAGAGACAGTTCCAGCGTCTTAAAGAGCGGCGAATTCGGCTCGAATTCCCAAACGCAGCGGGAAAACCTACGAGCCTGGTCGCATACTGCCGATTCCGCGAATCCCCGGTTGTATCGAGCGAAGGTCAAGCAAGTAGAGCTTATATTGTTCACGACACAGCTCTCTGTGATGCTTGACAGCGGCGTCGTCCTTAGCGATGCTCTTGACGCTATTGCAGAGCAAGCTGAGAACGGCAAGTTTAAGATGGTGATTGAGGATGTTGCCGAAACGGTCAAGGGTGGCGAGAATTTTTCAAAAGCGCTGGCCGGCTATCCGAGAATTTTTAATTCCATGTTTATCAGTATGGTCAAAGCATCGGAAGCATCCGGGCGAATGGCGGATATGCTCGATGTACTGAGCGGATATCTTAGCTTCGAATCCGAAACCCGCAAACAAATCAAGGGAGCGCTGACGTATCCATTTATTATGGCGCTAATGGCCGTCGCCGCGACAGGAACGCTGATGTTCTTCGTTTTGCCGAGGTTTATGAAGATTTATGAAGCCAAGGGAGCTGCGCTGCCGAAAATCACTCAAGTGCTGGTTGCTTTCAGCGGCATGCTGGCGAATTTCAAGATAATGACAGTTGTGGTGACGACACTTATACTCGCCTCAACGGGTCTATATTACTGGGCGGGGACATTAACCGGCCGGCGGGTGATAGATTTTATAAAAATTCGCACGCCGGTATTGGGCGCGATGTTTACTGATATGGTGGTAACCCGCAGTATGCGCATTATGGCGACAATGCTAAATACCGGGGTGAAATTGCTTGAGGCGATAGAAGTCATTCAAGGCTCCTGTGAAAATTACTATTTCCAACAGCTTTGGGCCGGTACGGATGAAAAAATCTGTGACGGCTACCAACTGACCGAGTCCATACTGCTCTCCCCGGGTAGTGATTTAATCGCACCTGGGATTATCCAGATGCTTCGCGCCGGCGAAAAGAGCGGCAAGCTTGGCGAAGTCTGCGATAAAATATCGGCCTTTTACGAGAAAAAGCTCGAATCTTCAATAAAGAACGTCATGGCCCTTATAGAACCGTTAATGATAACAATTCTCGGCAGTATCATTGGAACCATTGCAATAGCACTATTACTCCCGGTGTTCAGAATATCCAGCGTAATCGCACATTGACCTTCCAAGCTGTCCGCAAATCCATCGCAACAATCAGCAATATAGCAGTACCCTAAATTAACATACATCAAAAAATGAAAAGTCAAAAAACACCGGATTTTGGGGTTTGATTGGCTTTGATACCTATTACCTGGGGCACAGGGGCATAAATTGGGTTTGTATTGGCTTTGTTTTGGGTTTGTTTGGCTTTGTATTGGGTTTGAATTGGGTTTGTTTTTACTAAGTGTCCGATCGGATTTATTTTCATAAGCCGTTGTATAATATGGATTTACATTCATTTGACTTTTTCGGAAATTGGCTTTGGGATTTTTAGGCCAAAAAACGATGTCAGCTTTATAACCCTTTGCTAAGAC
>JAUWPZ010000090.1 GCA_030611315.1 Sedimentisphaerales bacterium | reverse complement strand
TCAGCGATGATTTGCAGTAGTTCGGGGCCTGTGCTGATTCAACTCGGTACAGGCCCGGGTTGTTTGTTGTCATGCTCGAATGGCGGACAATATTTATCGGTGGCTTTGTGCGAGACATGCGGCGGAGTATAAGAAATAGAGCAGGAGACAGAAGTCAGAGGACAGAGGGCAGTGGGCAGATGACAGAGGACAGGAAGCAGAAAACACAAGTAAAAAGTAAAAAGTGAAAAGTAAAAAGGGAAAAAAGGGAGGGTGTTTTTTCTTGACGGCGTTGTGGGGTGGGGGTATTTTCGGATTATCCAGAATGGGATACGGGCAAAAGGGATTTTGTGGTATTCGCAATGGAGACAGCCGAGAATCGAAAAGAGAAAAGATTGAACTATCGCTGGCCGGTTCGATTCGCCAGAGATGTGAGGGACGAACCCGTGTGCGGCCAGATGGTCGATGTATCCAGCGAAGGCTTAGCGCTTCTGTATCGGGCCGATGAGAAGTGCCCCGGTGAGTTTGAATCGATAAGAACCAGCTTCGGGGTTCCGCACTTTGATTGCGGTGAGTCTTTCGAGACGGTGTTTTTCAATCGGGCCGGTTATGTCTGCCGCGTTGACGAGGTGAGCAGCTCAGTTCGTCGTATTGCCGTACAGTTCGCCGAGCCGCTTTTTTTCAATCCGGGCGAACAGAATATCAGCGAATCGGATGCACGGCAGAGACTCAAATCCAAGGCCCAATCAATGGTTGAGGCCGAGGCCAGAGTTCAAGCGGAAGCGAAGGCCAGGGCCGAGGCAGAAGAAAAGGTAAGGTTTCTAAGCGAGGCATTAGTCAAGGCCCGGGAAAGAGCGAAGCTGCAATCGGAAGAAAAAACGGAAGTACAGGAGAAGTTAGAGGCTGAAATTGAAGTTCGATGCAGGGCCGAAGCCGATGGGCGTGCTCATAAACTGGCCGAGGAAAAGGCGATAATAAGGGCCAAAGAATTAGCTGAGCTGCACAAAAAGTCGCTGGAGACGGCCAAAGAAAAAGGCCGGGTCGAGGCACATAAAAAGGCGAGACTCGAAGCGATGTACCGGGCTGAAAAAGAGGCGAGAATCGAGGCCGAGGAAAAGGCGATGTCGGAGGCAGAGGCCAGACGTAAAGCAGAAATACACGCCGGGAACAAATTGAAAGCTCAGGACAAGGCGTTTGCCAAATCGCTGGCCAAGGTGGAGGAAAAACTCAAGGCCGAGATTGAAGCCGGAATGCAAGCGGAGGAGAGGGCCAGGATTGAACCTGAAAAAAGGGCCAGGGCACAAGCCAGGCTAAAAACTAAAGTCGATACCGAAGCTATGGCCGAAGCAAACGAGCAGGCACAAACCGAAGCAAAGTTGAGAGCAAAGGCAGAAAGGAAGGCACAAGTCGAAGCTCAGAAAAGGGCGAAGTCCGGCCCGAAGAAAAAAGCCAAAACGACCATTAAGACGAGCAAGACGGCTGCCAAGTCGAGCAAGGCAACCAAAAGCGCCACAAAACAGCAAGCCAAACCAAAAACCAAAGGTCATACCAAGCAAACCCAAAAAAAGGGGCTTCTGAAAAAGGTTGACAAGTTTATTTCAGGCCGGGACACGATATTTTAAGACCCAAGACAGAAGACCCAAGACCAAAGACCGAAGAGCAAATCTCGTATGTCGTATATCGTCCCTTCGGCTACGCTCGGGACAAGCGTGCGTATTGCGGAAAAATACGAAATACGAATATCTAAATCCCAAACAAATACAAATTACCAAAATACAAAATTCAAAACGAAACAAACAACCCACGCAATAAATTGCGGGTCAAATATGCGATGCTATTTATTATTTGTGGTTGCTAAGGATTCCTTGCTTTTACGTCGAAGCAGTACAGGTTGACGTCGTATCGCAAATAGAGTCTGCCGCCGGTAACGACGGGGTGGGCCCAGCTCGTTCCGCTGCCCTTGACAGACATAGTGCCTTTTACCTGCATACCGTCCGGTGAGCAGGTTGCCAGGGCCGCTTTGCCATCCTTTTCGCCAAAGAGATATAACATTCCGTCAGCAAAGGTGAGGGAACCTTTGCCGACAGCTTTTTCATTCCAGCGGAGCTTGCCTGTCTTTATTTCGAGGCAGGACCAGCCCCCACTATTGTTGCCGTAGATGTGGCCCTCGTGGACGATGTAACCGCCATGATGACAGACCATATCCCTTGTTCTCCAGGCCTCGGAGGCCGTTACGGCGCCGCTGGAAGAGTCGAGCTTGAGGCAGATTCCACCCTTGCCATATCCATTGGCCCAGAAGATGAAGCCATCGGCATATATGGGGTCGGGGCAGTTGGCAGTATTATTAGCGGAAAAGTTGTTCAGCCATTGTAAATCACCGGTCCTGGGCGATACGCAGACAACGCCGGCGCGTGTGCCGGTCGCAATCAGGGGGACATTATTGTGCGTAAAAGGGAAACAAGAGCTGTATTCGGGTTCGGCTTTGAAGCCGGTGGACTTCCAGACGGTTTGGCCGGTGAGCTTGTTGAAGGCCATGATGCAGCTATCGCCGCCGGGCTTGACGATTGCGAGGTCGTTGTAGATAAGCACCGATTCGGCGTAGCCCCAGCCGCTGGGCTTGCCGCCAAAGCTCCTGAGGTTTTTGGAGAAACTGAGCCTGCCGGTTCTGGCATCGAGGCAAACGAAGAGGCCATTGCCGGAGAGAAGGTATAGTCTGCCATTATCAATTGTGGGGGTTGCGCGTGAGCCGGAGTGGCTTCTTGTATAGGCCTTGTCAACGGACATTTTCCACTTGAGCTTTCCGTTCATATCGAAGGCGAAGAGGACGAGATTGTCGCCCACGTCGCCGGTGGTGCACAAGACGCCATCGCTGAGAGCAACGGTTGAGTAGCCTTTGCCTATGCCGTCTGTCTTCCAGAGCAGCTTTGGGCCGCCTTCGGGCCACTGCTTGAGCAGGCCGGTATCCGGGGATTTGTTGTCGCGGTTGGGCCCATGGAAACAGGGCCAGTCGGCGGTATCAGCAGCGAAAGCCGACGATATGAATAATCCCAGCGAAAAGACCAAGAATCCTATTGCAAATTTGTTCCGATACATAATCATCACCCCTTTCATTCATTACTACAGAATAATTCAGTACCAGGCAACTCTTATAAACAATAGACGGATAAAAAGCGATATAAATTGCGTTAAATTTGAAATCCGAATATCGAAAGTAAACTACTACCGCCTGAAGGCGGTAGCTTTATGGCTGGGCTGTAAGCCCACTAAAGTCCGCCATCTATACGGAAATCTCCATCCTCGGGCTCTTTACCCTGAAGCTCTATATACTGCATAATCACTTCATCTGTAACATTGCCTGAACTTGCTGCAAAATACCCTCTGGCCCAGATGTGTCTGCCCCAGAACTGTTTGCTTAGATTCCTGAACTCTGACATCATCTTCCTGGAACTTTTGCCCTTTATGCTCTGCATAAGCTTGCTAACCGATATATGGGGCGGAACCGAAACGAATATGTGCACATGATCCTTAGCTACATGTCCGCGGATTATCTCAACATCACAAGTGCGACATACTTCTCGTATTAGCTCTCTGGCCCTTTTAGCTATTTCTCCTGTTAGAATAGATTTTCGATACTTCGTAATCCACACTAAGTGAAACTTGATATCATATGTCGTATGGCTGGATTTGCGATAATGCTCCATGCCGAAACAATACTAAAGTCTTCGCCTGAAGGCGAGGGATTTTCTCCCATTCCCCGAAGGGGACATTAAAGATAGTGAATAGTAGCTCGTCGCTCGTGACTCGGGTTGCGCGAAAAGGCACAAAAAGACAGAAAACAGAAGTCAGAAGACAGGGAAGGTCTATGAGTCCGCCGAAGGTGGATGAAGAATCTCTTTGGCTCAGGCCAGATGCTTCGCCCCCGTGATTTCTTGCGAAAGCAAGACCGGGGGCTCAGCATGACAACTCCTCAAAAAAACTGTGATAGAATATTAGAGATTGCCCCGCCCCGTGCTTTCTTGCGAAAGCAAGACCGGGGGCTTGCAATAACGTTTTGCAAAGGTTTTCTACAGAGCAAAAAATGGAGGCCCATTTGCCCGGTCATTTTATTTTTTTCAAAGACTTATTAACTGCGTCCAGGTCAAATTCTTCCGGGTCGAATTCGCCCGCCCACTCCAGAAGCTCCTCGCTCCGCGGGTCATCGGGATGCTCGCGCGCTTCCAACAGGCCGTAATAACCCCACGACCCGCCGCAATCCTCAAGCGGACAGGCGCGTTTGCCCTTCAGACAAACAGGATACCGCGCTGCCTCTTCGGCAGGCACAATCTTCTCAACTAACAGTTCGTGACGCCAGTTATCTCCAAAATCATAAGTATAAAGAATCTTTGACTTCTCTGCCGGAGCTACTTCAGACAATTTGACCTTTTCCTCATTTATGGGCTCATCGGAAAAACCAAGTGGGACCGGAAATTCATCCTGAGGCGGACCATAACGCTCACCGGCGACTTCGAACTCGTGTAAATGATAATTATCCCAGCCCATCACAACCTGTAGGATGTTGTGAAGCTCGAACAAGGTTACGCTGCCATTCACCCGGATTCTTCTCCATATCGGCGGACGAATGTTTTTGAGCTGAACTTTTATTTGGTAGAGCATGAAATTATTCCTCCAAAAATGTGATTATGATTTTCATATTGGCGGTCGGGAGTCGGTGAGGCAGAGGTCTATGAGTTCGTCGATTACGGCGGTGCCGGCACACATTACCTTGTCGGCGGCGCCCCAGTAGAGCTTCAAGGTTCCATCGTCTTCCGGGACAGCGCCACAGGTAAAGACAACGTTGTGCACGTAGCCGACGAGCTCCCAGGGGTCTTCGGGCTGGAGGAGCCAGCGGTCGCCGACGCCGAGGACGACCTGTGGTTCGTCGAGCTTGTGCAATGCGGCGCCGAGGCGATAGACGTGGCCATCCATAGTCGGGAAGACGCCGTGGTAAATATTCAGCCAGCCCTTGTCCGTGCGAATCGGCGGAGCGCCGGGGCCTATCCTGGCTTCGTCCCAGTGGTACTTGACGGGTTTGATTACAAGCTGGGAGCGGCCCCAGTGAATCAAATCCGGGGAGAAACTGACCCAGATGGACCAGGGGCTTATGTCCGAATGAGGTCTGTCGAGCCGGACGAAGTCGCCGTTGATTTTCTCCGGGAAGAGGACGGTGTTTCGGTAGTCGGCCTGGGTGATAAAGGCGAGCCTTTCGACGGACTTGAAGTCGGCAGTTTTAGCGAGGCCGGTACGAACGCCGCGGTCGGAATATGCGCTGTATGTTATGTAGTAGGCCCCTTCGAGGTAAGTGATGCGGGGGTCCTCGACGCCGAATGCTTCGTATCGGTGAAAGGCAGGGTCGTTACTGGGGACCATAAACGGCCTGGGGTCGGCTTTGAAATTGAAGCCATCGTCGCTCCGGGCCAGGCCGATTATCGACCTGCCGGTATCGAGGTGCGAGCGAAAGAGCATAATATAGCGGCCGTCGAATCTGGTAACAGCGGCGTTGTGAACTGTCTGGACGGGATAAGGGATATCGTCTTTCGTGAGGATTGGATTGCCCTCGTAGCGGGTGACAAATTCATTTTTCATCTTTGATATCCCTGTACAGGGGTCATTTCTTTTTCGCCTCGCGGCGGAAGATTTCGGCATAGACTTTTTCGTATCCGGCAACCATACAGTCGATGGTGAAATTTTCTTCGACGCGTTTGAGGCATTTTTTGCGGTCGATTTGGTCGATTTTGCCGACGGCATCGACGGCCTGGTCAACATTGTTGACGAGATACCCGGTCTGGCCATCTGCAATAACCTCGCGACAGGAGCCGAGGTCCATAGCAATTACGGGTACGCCGGCGGCCATTGATTCGGCCATGACGAGTCCGAAGCGTTCGGGAATCATATTAAGGTGGATAACCGCGTATGCCTGCTTTAAGAGGGCATCGCGGGCCACGGGGCCGACAGGACCGATATACTGGATGGAAGAAGAGTTCAGGTGCGGCTTTATAGTATTATCGAAGTATGCCTGGTCCTGAATTATTCCGGCGATGATGAGGTCCATACCGCACTTTTTCGCAATCTCAACGGCCAGATGCGGGCCCTTGTCGAGATGTATCCTTCCGAGGAAAACGAGCTTGTCACCGGGCTTTTCGGTGAACGTGAGATTCGACAGGTCAATGCCGTTATAGACCGTTGCAAGATAAGGCAAGTCCTTGTTTCTGTCGGAATCGCTTATGGAGACGTAGTAAGTATCCTTATGGTCGTGGTAAACGCGGAGAATATCCGGGTCGGAAAAGCCGTGGATGGTGGTCAGCATCGGCGTCTTTATGAAGGGAAGGTAAGTTAGGGGCAGATAATCGAAATTGTTGTGAATCAGGTCGAACTCATCCGCTCGTTCCATCACCTTGGAAATATGCAGGCACTCAGAGACCTTCGGAATTTGGCTTTTGTCTTCTTCGTAGCCTCTTTCAACAAAACCTACAAGTTTTGCGCTTGTTTTAGATTCTTTCGTGGCAAAGAGCGTTACGTTTTTCCACCCTCGGGCGACGAGGCCCTCGGTGATATTGCTCGCGACGGTCTCCCAGGCGCCATACGCCCGCGGCGGCGTCCGCCAGGCAACCGGGGAGAGGATAGCAATCCGCTTGCTCTTAATATCGTCCATCGTATCTCGCATCTCGTATCTCGTGTTTCGTATCTCGTGTTTCGTATTGCAGAATGTAATTCCTTTGGAAACAGCAGCCGATTTTTTTCTTTAGAATTGAATCTTCTTTAGTTTTCTCTGGGACCTCTGTGGCTAAGTTTTTTATACCCTTAAGGGTAATAAATTCCCGCGAGTAAGATTGTAACTTATTGTTCTAAAGCCACTACCTGTGGCACAAGTTACCCGCGAACAAACAGGAAATTTCAATCGTGAGCACTATACTTACTTCTGACTTCTTCCTTTATTCTCTGGATATGTCCTCTTCCCAAAGCTTTTACCTCGCAGCCAAGCTCGAAATAGCGACGGATTCTGTCGTCATCGAGTATGCCAAAGCAGTCAACGACCGCCAGCGGCCCGCCGGCCCATTGAACTATCCGGTCGGGCTCAAGCTGCAGGTAAGGCGCGTGGGGCACAGCAAGTATGACGGCCTGGGCGCCCTCGAGCGCCACTGCAAGGTCGCTTTGAATACGAAGATTTATGAGGTCGTCCTGGTTTCGGAAAAACCTTGCCAAAGAGTGGCCCGGTGCAGGGTATGTGTCCTGTTTTTCCATCTCGTACCAGTGTTCGAGATATGGGTCGTGCACCTTCATTTCGGCGCCCATCTCGGTCAGCTTTCGCACGACGACTTCCGAGCCGCTGTATCGAGTATCGGCGACATCCTGACGATAACTCGCGCCGCACAAAAGCACGGCTGCACCGGCAGTCTGGCGTCCCATATTCCGCAGGGCATCTCTCGTTATAGAGGCTACGTGAAGGCCTCGAGTGTCATTAATATCGATTGCGGAGGTTGTAATTTTGAATATGTCGTCATCGAATCCGAGTATATGCTTGTATGCCCAATGCCCGAGGCCGCCGTCTTTGGGCAGACAATATCCGCCGATGCCCGGACCGGGAAAAATGATATTGCTGTGCGTGGGTCGGACCTTGATGGCGTTTATTACCTTAATCAGGTCCACGCCGTTTTGCTCGGCGAACAAACTCCACTCATCAAGATACGCCAGTATAGTGGCTCGGTAAGAATTCTCGACTATTTTGGTGGTCTCCGATTCGATGGGGCGGTCCATAACGGTCAGAGGAAATTCTTCGGTGTTAAGTACTTCGCGCAGGAATTTTTCGACTCGCTGCCTTGCTTCCGTACAGCAGCCTGAGCAGACCCTCCAAAAGTCACGAATCGAGGATACGTAATTTTTTCCGGGCATAACCCGCTCAAAGCTGTGTGCCAGCAGCGGCTCGGAATCAATACCGCGTGTGGCAAAGGCCTTTTTCATAACTGGCCAGGCGACGAACTCAGTTGTGCCGGGCGCGACTGTGGTCTCAATCAGGGTAAGGCACTTCGGAGGTATTTTCTCGGCGATTGTTTTAATTGTGGCTTCGAGTGCGCTCATTTCGGCCTGGCCGGTCCTCATATTGCCGAGGTCATGTTTGGTATAATCGCACTGCACGTCCACGACGACACAGTCTGCGAGCTTGAGGCAATCGCTGTTGTATGTTGCGACGAGCGTTTTTTTATCGAGGACGCATCGTTCAATCATCGGAGCAACCTCGGGGTCCTCTGCCTTTACAGGAGAGACGCCTTGATTCAGCAGCGGAATCTTCCAGTAGCTTCGAGTGCTGGGCCGCTGACAGCCGATGACAAACTTGCTCGGTTTGCCGCTCTGCTTATCAACGGTATCCGCGATAATGGCGGCCATAACGGCGCCGACGAAACCGACGCCCATTACGACAACGATTTCTTTGCCTTCGCTTCGAGCGGCCTCGGCCAGCGACTCGATGCGCTCGAACTCCTCAGTGTACCGGTTCTGTTCGGGAATAGGAAATTTTTCACCTGCGGGACTTATTGAAAATTCAGTCATTATCGATACCCATTTTCATAGTTTTTATTCGGACGTTAGTAATTTTTCTTATCGGTACTTTTCCCGGCTCTTACTCTCGTGAGCAGGGGCCGAGTATATTTTTTGCAATAACGGGGGCAAGTTTATCAACAATGCGCCATACATCAAGACATTTTCTTATCAGGTTTCCATCGATTTTGTCCCACCCAATTTGACAGGGATGCGATTAGCCCTTGTATTTCAGGGGCCAAAATGGTATAATTGCATTTAGCATCCGGGCTTTACTTACATCGGTGTTTATCGTATTGAATCTTTATCGTCGTGATGGAGGGAAAAGTGAAAAGAATTTGCTTTCTGAGCTTAGCTGCGTTTTTTTTCGCTCTTTTGCCCATCGGCGAAGTTGGGGCCGAGGACGAAGGTGAGTATCCATGTCTCCTTCTCGATGCATATAATCCCGATGGCGACTGCTGGAGAGGCATGGGCAGCCAGGGATGGGGGGACTGGCCTATCGGGGTGAAGCCGGAGAAGTGGCTCGTAGGCCCGCCCCCGTCGGAAATATCAGGGGTCAGTTTGCCCACAGATTATTGGGTTGAGCTGCAGTTTGCCGGCGCTCTCGGAGACGCTCCCGGCAAGAAAGATATAGTCCTTTTTGAGCGGGACCCTGTTGGCGAAGCAGCTCTGGCTTTCATCACGGACGGTAACGACCGGGAGTATATGTTCGGCGCTATTTTGGTGCCGATTACCGGCGGCCACGGCCTTACCGAAGTCGGCTTCAACTTTCCGGATATTTCGCTGCCCTTTGCAGCGCGTGCGATACGCATCGTTGGAATAGATACTGCGGGAGGTTCACCCGGTTTCGACCTGGCCAACATTCGCGCTCGAATTTTCTCCGACTGCGGGTATGCCGCCTGCAATCCCTGCCCGGCAGACGGCGCTGAAAATGTTTCCACCGACGCGGTACTCCACTGGTCGCCGGGACAATCGGCGGCGAAACATACAGTGTACTTCGGCACATCCGGCGCAGACGTGGACGCAAATGCAACTGCAGTTAGCAATCCGCCACAACCGCAGGACGCTAACAGCTTCGACCCCGGCGGCCTCGAATTAGGCAGAACTTATTATTGGCGAATCGATGAGGTGAACGACCCATGCGTGTGGACGGGCAAAATTTGGAGCTTCAGGGCGGCCGAAACAATAGAGGTGGACGATTTTGAGCTCTACAACAACAGCGACAACTGGATATATAATGCATGGACAGATACCGGAACAAGCCCGGTAAATGCAGATATTTCGACAAAGACGGTTCACAAATGCAGCCAGGCGATGACATTTGATTACTACTTTGGCAAATCTTTCTATACTGAAGTCAGTCTTACATTCAGTCCCGCCCAAGATTGGGCTTCGGCACGCGTCAAAGCCCTGGAGCTGTTCTTCTACGGCCTTGCAGGTAATGATACCAATGGTCAAATGTATGTCTCACTAAGTGACGGCATCGTTAGAAGGGGCCTGCCTTACAACGGCGACGCAAACGACATCGAGAAGGAAGAGTGGCAGCTCTGGAGAATCAACCTGCAGGACATAAACGACGTGAACTTCAGCAGCATCGAGAGTATCTCTATCGGCTTCAGGAACGAGCCGGCCGGAGAAGCAAACTGGGGTATGGGCACGGTGTACTTCGATGATATCATAGTTTATCCGTCACGATGCCTGGATGAAAACAGACCCAACGCCGATTTCAACGGCGATTGTGTCGTGGACTTCGAAGATGCCGAAGAGCTGACCAGTAACTGGCTCGACAAAGGCTATCGTATCTATGAGACGGCGGCTCCGAACGCTCCCTTAGCCTGGTACAAGTTCGATGGCAACGCCAACGACAGCTCCGTCAACAACTACCATGGCAGCTTGATAGGCGACGCAAACACGGCCCATCATGACCCCAACAGAGGGCTGGTACTTAAACTGGACGGCTACGGCGACTCAGTGAATATACGGGATGCCGCGGAGCTGTTCGGCAAAATCAGCACGGGTATAACGATATGCTTCTGGCAAAAGGGCGAGGATTCGGGACATCATACGGACACGCTGTGCTGCTCAAATGTTACTTATGATGTTAACGGCCCGGCGAGACCAGTTGTTAACGGCCCTTCCGTTTCCATTAACTTAGGCTGCTGGAGGCAGCCGGGGCGGTATAACTGGGACTGCGGCCATCCGTGGTCTTTCGATAACCGGCTCAGCGGAGAGCACAGGTATAAGCGCGAATGGACGGAGCAATGGAACCACTGGGCATTTACAAAAGATACGCAGGCCGGAGTGGAGCCCAATATCGGGGTTATGCAGATTTTCCTGAACGGCGCGCTTTACGAAAGCAGGACGGACGCAAATTCTCCGATAACGGGGGTCAGCGTATTTCAAATCGGCTCGGGATGGTACGGCGGCTATGACGGGCTGCTCGACGACTTCCAGATATATGACTACGCTCTGTCACAAAAAGAGATTGCATACGCGGCGACGAACGGTACGGGCATTTTTGAACACTGCCTCATGACAAAAGCCGATTTATTCGTGGATGACGAGATAAACTTCAAAGATTTCGCTCTGCTGGGAGGAAAATGGCTGATAGACCTACTCTGGCCCTAATCGGCCTTTTTTCCGTAAAATTCAAAGAATCCGAATACTATTCTCAGATTATTTCGGTTTATCGAGTTTCTGGATGAGCACTTCTCGAACGAAAATTTCATTAGCTTCGCTGTCCGGGTGTTTCGAGACGTGTATTCCGATTTGGCCCTTCAGGGGCGAAATCGTCCGGACAGCGCCAATCTCCTCTGCGTTTAGCCAGACCTGAATCCTGTCGCCCCGGACTTTTATCGAGATGGTATTATAGCCCTCGGGGTCAAAGAGGTCTTCGCGGAGGTTCACGAGAACGAGCCCCCTGCCGGGCAGCGAGATGCTGCCGGTGAATGCTTCAGGGGTTTTGCTGTCAAAAATTTCGACCCTGGGCCCGCCCCGGCCTCTCACCCAGATACCGGCGTGAACAGGCCAATCGGCCCGGAACGTTACGGCCAGTTGATAATCCTCATACTCGGCCTCGGTCCAAAGGTCGGCGCCTTTGCCGTCTGCGGGAGGAGCTGCCGTGATTTGTCCGCGTTTGACAGTCCAGGAGGAATTGTCCGAAGGCTTCCATCCGGTGATATCGCGGCCGTTGAAGGCGGCGACCCACTCGCCCTCCTGGCTCTGGCCGGCGGGCAAAGTGGTGGATTTATCAATATTATGTGTTCCGTGACAATCGGTGCAGACCGAATCAGATGTAACGGCCCTGCCGTTAGGGCGTATCCTGCCAGCCCATTTTTCTTCAAATTCCTTGACTTTTTCAGGGTTTTCGTGATTTGTATGGCATTTCCCGCACAACTGCTCGACCTCCGAGCGCCCGAGCAGGACGTCCGGCTTTGTCATAAGCATCTCATCGTGCATGTGCTCAATGGAGGGGCCGTGGCACTTGTCACAGGTAACATCCTCAGCCAGGTGGATTGTCGAGATGTCCTCGGTCTTTAGAGAGGGATGACAGACATAACATTTGCTGTTGCCGCCGGATTCGCTGCCGCTGCCCGCCCGGGCCTGCGACTGGCCGATAAGGAAGGCGGCGAGTGCTCCGGCAAAAAACACAAAAATAAACATTCCGCATACAATGGATAGTCCGGTTCGAGCTTTCGAGTGCACGAGTTTTCTCCTTATTTTTGAGCAAACCAAAACGGCAGGCGCGGCATAGCGCCTGCCGTATCTATACCCTTAAGGGTAGTAAATGTCCGCGAATAAAGCCGTAACTGGTTATTTTTAGGTTACTTACCCGCGGATAAACGGGAAAATTCAATTGAGAATCAGCATATAAAGATTATTTTCAGCAGGTAGGTCGAAGACCGGCCCATATATTTTTCGCCCGGGCACCAATTGCGGGGCGATGTATTAAACGTATTCCCAGTCGCGCAGCCAGGCGTAATCTTCAGGCAGATTTGCCCACTGGTGGTCGGTAATCTCCTCGAGCCACTGTTTGTCCGCGGCGGAGATTCCAAGCGTCCTGGTGTACGAGGCCCGTGCAGCGTTCTCGACCTCGTAAACCGTTGACAATCCCGGTATGGCAGCGGTGACGGCCGGATTGGCAAGGATGCACTGCAGGGTCAATCGAGCAGCGTCGTTTTCGGTCTTGCTGCCCACGCCCATTACGGGGAACTTGACTTTTCCACAGCTCTCGAAGAGATTGCCGCCGAAGTAAGGCTTGATGGTAACCAGGCCCACATCATACTTGACGAGTTTCTTGAAGATGCTCTGCGTCTGGTCGGAACCGTAGCCCGGATTGACTTCTTCAACGTTGCCGGCGACAGGAGGTTCGCCTTTTTCCTTTGTCTTCGAGCTGCAGGGGAATATGAACATCTCGAATTGTGGATATTTTTCGATGATATGCTCGAACCAGGGGCGTGAATGCGAGGACATACCAAGATGGCGAACCTTTCCGGCCTTGTGCAGCTTCTCGAAGGTCTCGATTAGCGACTCGACCTCAGGGTCGGTGTTGGCTCCGTTCATCTTTGCCTGCGGGCGCCAGATGTCAAGATAATCGGTCTGCAGGAATCGCAGGCAGGTATCAACATTGCGGGTCTGGTCTTTGACGTTGCAGAAGTTCACATTTCTCGGGCCGAGGTTGTGGATGTCGGCACCGATGTACATCTTCTCGCGGCGTCCTTTAAGCGCCACGCCGTAGCAGAGACACTCGGCAGCGGTTGTGATGTCGAGGTAGTTAATACCGCTGTCGATGCTGGCGCTGATAACGTCGGTGCGGTTCTTTGCGACGTCGTCGGGGACCTGCTCATTTGCGAAGGAGTCCCAGTATCGACCGGCGTTACGGTTCTTCCAGTGCCCTCCCAGACTGACCTCGGAAAGCATCAGGCCGGTTTTACCCAGCCGGCGATAGGTCATCTTCGGGTGGAAATTGAGAATTTTCGATGTGTGCACGGGCTGAACGTCGGCCCGCGTGTTAGCCGCCAGTGCACCGGCAACCGTCCCGGCCGCCGCCAGAGAGGTATTGCGCATAAAATCTCTTCGGGAAAGCCTGTCTTTGTTCATACTATCTCCTTTCATTCGAACTGGCCTTGGCGGTATCATGTCTTGAGAAGAGATTTCGCCAAAGAGCCACCTCTAAATATCCTATATTCACAGTTCAAAGTATAAATATAATGCCACAATCGCCTGCGTTCGTCAACAGTATTCCCTGTTTTCTGCTGTTTGACGTCTGCTCGAACGAACTTAAAATCGGTCGGTACAAGCCGCACAGGGGTGCAAATATATACAATTTTCTCAAAAAATCATCAAATTGGCAAAAAAAACAGCGATTCCGCAAGAAGTTTGTTTTGGGATGTTTTGAAGAAGCTCAGGAAAAATGGCAAAATAAGATAACAATCAAAAAATCTAACGCCACAGACTCGCCTTTTTTTAGTGGGCGCATTTTAATTTGAAGCGCAACGCTTAACTGCTTTTATCAGCCCGCCAGAGGCGGGCTGGAGTTTATCGCTTTTAGCTACCTGGATAGATAAGAAGGAAAGGCGGCGGTTAAGCCGCCTCTATCCAGTATAGGTTGTTGCGGCGCTCGGGTTGCTCTCCAGCATTGCCCTGTCTCCCGCAACAACGGAGATTATTGTA
>JAUWPZ010000054.1 GCA_030611315.1 Sedimentisphaerales bacterium | reverse complement strand
AACGCCTGCTAACCCCCTTACCGGCGCAACCTCATTTAGCTTCTGAAATATCCCCTCGGTAATAAAAGGCACAAAAGGATGCAACAGCCGAAGCGTCTGGTCAAGCACAAAGGCGAGAACATTTTGCGCAATCGGTTTTTGTTGCTCGTCCTGCATCCGCGGCTTTACCCACTCTAAATACCAGTCGCAGAAATCATTCCAGAAAAATCGATAAAGTGTGTTAAGCGGCTCATTATACTTGTACTCATTGAGCGCGTCTGTGACTTCGTCGATGCACCTGGCCAATCGCGACAGAATCCATCGGTCGGTAATGTTCATTCGCTTGTCGTCGAACTTGTCCGGCTCGATACCGTCGAGGTTCATCATCGCAAAACGCGATGCGTTCCAGAGCTTATTGCAGAAATTCCGCCCGATATCGAACTTCGGCGACGTATTCGCCTTGCGGCCGTCCGGAAGCGTCATCAATACAACCGGCATCCGAATGTCCTGTGTCTCGGTGGTCATGCTGGCTAACGTAAACCGCATCGCGTCGGCGCCGTGGCTGTCGATGGCCACCAGCGGGTCAATCCCGTTGCCCAGGCTCTTGGACATCTTCCGTCCCTCGCCGTCCTGTATCATCGCGTGAATAAATACATCGCCAAACGGAATGTCCCCCGCGCAATATTGCCCCATCATCACCATCCGCGATACCCACAGTGTAATAATCTCGCGGGCAGTACAAAGCACATCGCCCGGATAGAACGTCTTCAGCTCCCCCGTCTCCTCCGGCCAGCCCATCGTACTGAAAGGCCAAAGCGCCGAAGAAAACCACGTATCAAGAACGTCTTCGTCCCGTGTCCATCCATTGCTTTCAAGCTGCTTCTCGATATCCTCGTTTCCGGGCCCAACACAGAGGTACGTTATGACACCTTCCTCAGAATCCATTTCAACGGATTGCACTTTGGCCGGGTCATATTCTGATTGTCCCTTTCCGAGCTTCGACCATATCGGAATCCTGTGCCCCCACCAGAGCTGTCTGCTTATAGGCCAATCCCTCAGGTTCTCTAACCAGCTTTGATACGTTTTGGCGTATCGCTCGGGAATAAAGCGAAGTCTCTTATCGAGCAGCGGCTTTAACGCCAGTCCCGCCAACGAATTTACCGGAACATCCGTCCCTTCGATGAGGCCCTCGCCGAATTTTTCCGCTAAGTGTGCTATCGGCTCCTTGACTGCGATATACCACTGGTCGGAGAGGTATGGCTCAATCGGCACATGGCTGCGATAGCTGTGTCCGACTTCGTGCACGTATTCGCGTACATCCTCGAGTAAATTTTCCTTCCTGAACCACTCAACAATTGCCTGGCGTGCCTCGAAGCGGTCCATCCCCAGCAGCCCCTGCGCCTCCGGGGTGTCGGCATCGTCCCATCCGTACTTATCGCTGATTGAACCGTCAGGCGCCATTACATTGATGATATCCAGTCCCTGCCTTTGGCCTATCTCCCAGTCATCCGGGTCGTGGGCCGGCGTAACTTTCAAAAAGCCGGTGGAAAACTTCGCCTTTTCGTCTTGGCTTTCAGCATCCGGCGGAACAACGTGCTCATCAGCTATGATTGGGATAATCCGACCCACTATCGGAAGGCGGACATTTTGGCCGACCAGATGTTCGGCTCGCGAATCTGCAGGATTCATCGCAATGCCCGTATCACCGAGCATTGTCTCCGGACGCGTCGTGGCGACCGTAACATGTGTTATGGTTGTAGTAGTGGCACGGGCATCTTGCCCGTGAGAACTAGGCACGTTATCCATTTTCACGCCGACCCAAGGCCACTGGTCAAGCCCAGCCTTACTCGGATTATTCAGAACGTAATTCACTTGGTGGACGAAGTCCTCTTCGTTCCGAATGAGATGGTCGTAATACTCGCTTTGCCAGAACGCTCCACTGTGCCCCAGCAGCTCATTGGCCTTGGTCGCTATATAAGATTTCCAGGAATGTAGGATGTCTGGAAGTTCAATCCCTTTATGTGGCTTGAGGACTGTATGAACATGATTGGGCATGACAGCCCACGCAATCATATCATATCGTTCGCCGTCAAAGTGTTTCAAAGCATTCTGAACCAATTCAGCAATCCGCCCATCGGCCAGATGGCATTTCCCGTGCCCTGCATTGAGATATGACTCAATGCGATCGGAGTGGAGTTTAGCAAGCTCGCACCGCTCCTGCGGCGTGAGTTCACGGCCTTGCTCGGTGGCTCGCTGAACAGTCCGTTCCCGCTCCATGCGCCAAGATTCAAGGACATCGGCGGGTATTGAATCGACCAGACGGAACGTTACGGCATACGTCGCGCCGCCTCGGATCCAGTGGGGCAGGTAAGCGCCTTGGCGTTTACGCACTTCATCGCCGCTGAGAAACTCGGACGAGACGTCCGTGGAACTCATGGCCTGGAAGGCCATGCCACTATCAATCTCAACCGGCTCGACCAGCGGATACCGAAGATACCAGAAATGGCCCTGCACCGTCTCATGCTCGACTTCATCATCGGCCAGTACCGTCTGCGTAGCCGGGTCCCAGTTGACCAGTCTTTTGCCGCGATATATCAGCCCATTCTTGAAGAGCTTGAAAAACGCAGCCCGAACGGCTTTGGCGCAAACCTCGTCCATCGTAAAACGCGTCCGCTCCCAGTCACACGAGCAGCCCATCGCTTTGAGTTGATTGATAATTTGCTCTTCGTATTCGTCTTTCCACGCCTGCACACGCCCCACAAATTCCTCACGTGCGAAGTCGGTGCGTTTCTTGCCTTCTTCAGACAGTATTCGCTTCTCGACGACCGTCTGGGTCGCAATGCCGGCGTGATCGGTCCCGGGCATCCACAGGGTGTTGTACTTTTGCATCCGGCGGAAACGAACTAGGATGTCCTGCAGCGTGTTATTCAGCGCATGACCGAGGTGCAGCGGCGCTGTAACGTTAGGTGGGGGGATAACGATAGTGTAGGTATTTTTGTCTCTTACCGACGGCTCAGCGTGGAAGTGCCGCCCCGAAAGCCAAACTTCGTTTGCCTCCCGCTCTATCGTTTTCGGCTCATAAGCTTTCGGGAGTTGTTCGCTCATAACTTACCAGATTCTACCAATTACCTATAAAAAACTCCGGCACAAATACCACCGCCTAAAATATTATTGTAATAGAAACAAACAGGAATGTAAAGCGAACAATAAAGCACAAATACACTATCTCTTGCTTTTTTCCTCGACAATCGGTTGTGTGCCTCTGTTTTACCTAATCCAGGTTCATTGTCATCAGGAACTCTGCGTTGCTTCGGCATTTGGCAAGTCTGCTTTTAAGCAGCTCTACTGCTTCGACCTGATTCAGCTCGCTCAGGACTCTTCGCAGCCGATACACAAGCTGAAGCTCTTTGGGGTCGAGCAGTAATTCTTCCCTTCTGGTTCCGCTTCGGCTGATATCTATCGCCGGCCAGATCCTTCTATCGACGAGACGCCTGTCGAGGTGCAGCTCCATATTTCCGGTTGCCTTGAACTCCTCGAAAATAACCTCGTCCATCTTCGAGCCCGTGTCGATTAACGCCGTTGCGAAAATAGTCAGAGAGCCGCCTTCTTCGATATTTCGTGCCGCTCCGAAAAATTTCTTCGGCATCTGCATTGCACTGGCGTCAACTCCGCCGGTCAGAATTCTGCCTGAGTGCGGCATCTCGCTGTTATAGGCGCGAGCAAGCCGGGTTATCGAGTCCAGCAGGATTACCACGTCCTGTCCATACTCCACCAGTCGCTTTGCCTTTTCAATTACAACTTCAGCTACCTGGCAGTGACGGGCCGCCGGTTCGTCGAAGGTCGAGCTTATGACCTCAACATCTTCGGCGGTCTTGCGTTCCATCTCCGTAACTTCTTCGGGACGTTCGTCAATAAGAAGCACTATCAGTTTTACGTCGGGATGGTTTATCGAAATGGCGTTCGCAATCTTTTGCAGAAGAATTGTCTTGCCCGTCCGAGGCGGGGCCACTATCAGACCACGCTGACCTTTGCCCACCGGTGTTATCAAATCAATTATTCGCATGTTCATCTCTTCGGACTCAGTCTCTAATATGATTCGCTCCTCCGGGTGCAGGGGCGTTAAGTCGCTGAATACTATCTTTTCCACAAGGTTGTCGGGATTCTCAAAGTTAATCGCCTCAACACGCAGCAGTGCAAAATATTTCTCCGAATCTTTCGGAGGCCTGATTTGGCCCGATACAATGTTCCCGGTACGCAGCCCGAAACGCCTGATTTGGGAAGGCGAAACGTAGATATCGTCCGACGACGACAAATAGTTATAAGTCGGATTACGGAGAAATCCGTAACCGTCCGGCAGAACTTCCAGCACGCCCTCCCCGTACATCAGTCCGTTTTGACGGATGCGTTCCTTGAGAATTCTGAATATCAAATCCTGCTTCTTAAGAGCGGTGTATTCTATAATGTTTTCGTTCTTGGCGACGTCGTGCAGCTCCGCAACCGTCAGTTTCTGCAAATCCGTCAGGTACAGGTTGCCTTTCTTAATCCGCTCATACTTGGCATGCGTGGATTCTTCCTCTGCTTTTTTCCTCTGTGCTTCATCCATGGCCTCAACGTCGGGGGCCTCTTCAGCCGTAGCAGTGGCAGTGGCGCTCTGGGTCTGGAGCTGCTCGACTTCTTCGGCGGTAACTTTTGCTTTCTTGGAAGCCTTTTTCTTGGTGGTTTTGCGCCTTTTCGCTGAGGCTTTTCTGGTTTTTGCAACAGCTTTAGCCATCGTTACTCCTTTTTCCCTTTGTGAAAAAATTCGGTTGTCTTTCCTGCAATCTTGTACCGCCCGTAGCGGGCAGCAGAAGTTGTGATTTAATTAACAACGTCTCGCAGCGGTTCACCAGGATTTGAGCTTTGAAAAAGTAAAAATAAAATTTATTTCTAAAAAAGCTGCTACCAGCTATACGAGTAATCTACTATTAACCCCACTTATCCGTTATTCACTATATCAGAGAAGATTTCAGTGACTTGCCTGACTAAAGTCGAGAAGTCAGAATTGTTGTCTATGCTATTATCGGCGACGCTGGACTTGTTGTCCAGAGAAATCTGAAAATTTTCTCGAATTTTAAGCTGATTTTCATCGAAAAAACCCACCTTTTTGGCCCTGGCCGCCCTTATTTGCCGTTCACAGTCCACGAAAATCAGATTATCGCACTTTTTTGCCCAGCCCACTTCTACCAAAAGCGGCATGTCCAGCACGATTGCCTTGACCTGATTTTGGCTGTTGTATTGCTTGATAAGCTCCTCGGCCTGTTCCAGAACAAGCCGATGGAGTATCTTGTTAAGGGTTGAAAGCTTCTCGCCGTCGCAAAAGACTATATCAGCTAATTTCTTATGGTCAATCTTCCCCGACGGCTCTAAAATTGCCTTTCCGAAAGAACCGACTATTTCCTCTCTCACATTGCTTTTATCGAGCAGTTCATGTGCAATTTTGTCGGCGTCGACGACCTTACATCCCAATTTCGCAAACTCGGCCGCGACCGTGCTTTTACCCGAGCCGATACCACCTAAAATGCCTATTATTGGTTTGTTCCCTGTATTATCCACAGCCCGCTAATATAATCGCCCTCCAACGTGCAGTCAAGCTTCATTTCCCTCCCATATTTTCTGGGGTGTGAAATTATTTTCTGGCAAGCAAACTCCCTCATGTTATGCTGAGCGCAGCAAGGCGAAGCGAAGCATCTGGCCATAGAATGAGATGTTACTGACCGAGCAAAGGAAACTCTCAGTTCGCAAGTCAGATTTTTCGCTGTCGCTCAGAATGACAAATGAGCGTAAGACATTACTATGAATAGGGTTACGATATGCCAGAAAATAGTTTCACACCCATAAAAACTCTTGCTTTTTTCAAATGATATGGTAATATGGTAGTATGGCTTAAATGAGAGTTGGCTTAGACATACACTGAGCCGGGATAAGCGTTAAATCTCAAAAATACAGATGGAGTTTAGAGTGGTGACCGCCAAACATATCATTCTGCACTTTCCAAAAACTCCTTTTTTGTGGATAAACCTAAAGGCAGGCCTTTTAGTTAACTTGCGGTGCTCTGTAGAAAACCCCGAATGGGGTATAAGCAATAATACGGAATGAGATTATGTTTTTCACCGTATAAACTGGAAATGATGGTTCATTTTTTAGGAGTTAGTGCTATGAAGAAGCCATTATTTTTTGCAATAGTTGGATTCTTTGTGGCTGTGTGTCTGTCGGCGTCGGCCGGCGCTGCAGAGGTCACAATTGTCAACCCGGGCTTCGAGGACTCGGTATTGGGTGATGGCGTTTATAACTACCAGCACCCGGGTTGGGGCTATTTTGCCAACGGCGGAGAACAAGGGTCGTGGAATCCTGGTCTTCCTGGCACATCAGACCCCGGATACGGAGGTAACGCGCCCGAGGGCCAGAACGTTGGGTGGGCGAACCCCGGCGGCGTCGGGGTGCCCGGCGGCTTCGCACAGGTCCTAACCGACACAGACGCGACGCTGCAGGCCGGCAGGACATACACGCTGACTGTCGAGGTGGGCAATACGCTTAGTTGGCCCTGGGGTGGCTACAAGGTTCAGCTCCTCGCCGGAGGAACCCCCGGAGACACCGGCGAGATAACCGTCGGAACCCTCCTTGCCGAAGACAACAACCTCTTGACTATAGCGGAAGACACTTTCGAAACTTCGACCGTCACGTATACCTACGATCCGGCGCACGCGGGCTTGCTGGGAGAGCCCCTGCAAATTCGGTTGCTCAGTCTCGGTAACGTCATTGCCGGCGACTACACTGAGGCCGATTTTGACAACGTCATCCTCACGGCCGACGATCCGACGGCTCCTGATGTGTATGCCGGCGACGATATGATCACCTGGTCAGGTGAACCTGTAACAATGGATCCGAACGTTGTTAATAACGATAGCAATGAGCCGCAGGGGACCCTGACATATCTCTGGACTGCCGAGCCTAAAGGTATTGGCGACCCTAACCTTGATGTTGCAATCACTGACGCTGATCAAGAAGATCCAAACGCATCGGTTACGATTACCAAAACTGCCCCTACCGGCGATGCGACTGTCGTTACGATGACACTTGCCGTTACCCTCCCAGGTAAGGACCCTGTGAAAGATACCATGACGATTGATGTCTATGATGATGCCTGTCTGGCAGCGGAGGCCGTGGGTACGCTGGTGATTGATCCAACTGATTTGGACGGGAATTGTATTACAAACTTCGAAGATTTTGCTCTAATGGCCATAACATGGCTTGATGATTATACGTTAACAGGACCGGTTGCTAAATAATGTAGTTATTATTTATCGCTCCGCCTGGGAAAAGTCTCAGGCGGGGCGATAACGTTTTGCTCGTGCCAGTCCTAGGGACTCCTTACGGAGAGCAAAACGGACTCACATGCGCTTGTCAAGCATGCATGGGACCGTTGTGACGCCTGATCTATCCTATTGAAATACAAGCATTTACCTCCATGGACTTTTCAGTCGCAATTTTGTCCGTCTTGTGGTACAATTACGCCCACAACCAGAGTGCGCACCTGCCCTGGAGGAGGTTTAAAGGGCCTTATGGACAAGAACCATGATACTATCGCCTTTGCTGTTTCACTAATCATCAAAGCTGCCATCATTGCTGCCCGATTCTCAGGCAGAGTTCGTAAGCGAAGCCTCAAACGCCTTGCGGCCATGGACGCCGACACGAAAGACAAGGAAATCCTCTTTCTCAAAGACAAGGTAAACCAGCTCGAAATGCAGGTGTCGATTCCCCAAAAGCGGATTCACAAGCAACAGAAGAAGCCGCGATACACGCTTCGAGAAAGACTGTTTATCCTCTGGCATTGCTGAACATCTTCATTTCAGCCTCTACGGTTCGCAATATCCTCAACAGGCCCAAACCTCGAAAAACTCCTGAGTCATCAGCTAAACCCAAGAAAACTGAAGATATCAAAGAACGTTCAATTCCTGCCTGGTACCCTAATTACGTTTGGTCTATTGACACTACAATGGTTTTATGCTGGGGGTTTTGGCGAATGCATATCTGTGTTGTGATTGACCATTTCTCCCGCAGAGTCATGTCTGTAACTCCACTTGAGGGACCCAATGCCGGATGGATCAATAATGCTTTGGAAAGTGCCATCGAAAAACTTGGAGCACCAAAACACATTATTTCGGATCAGGCCAGTGTATTCACCGGAGGCGCTTTTGCAGAGCTATTGCGCCAATGGAATGTGAAGCTACGCTTTGGAGCTGTAGGCAAACATGGAGGCTATTTATTCAACAGCACCTGCCGCATATTCTATTCTCAAAGAGCGACCACTGAGAATTTAGTCAATCTTCGGTGGTCCGATGGTCGCTTGACAAGCGCAAATGGAGCCAATGGGATTCGAACCCACGACCTCTTGCATGCCATGCAAGCGCTCTCCCAGCTGAGCTATGGCCCCAGAATTTTAACGTTTGGCCGATAGGGCATAAATCATAGATTCCTGCTCCCTGCTTTCGCGGGGACAAGTTTACACCTGCGAAAGCAGGTGCAGGAATGACAAATCTCTATGCCAAACACGATATAATATTAGCATAGAAATCCCGGTTTGGCAAATAAATTTTTCAACATCCCCCGGAGGAACGGGCGATTGTCTTTTCCGCACCTTCAAATTATAATATCTCTTGCGAACCACTGTCGTAAACAGGCGTATTATACCCTTAAGGGTAATAAATTCCCGCGACTGGGATTGTAAATTATTGTTTTAAGGTTACTTCCTGTGGCACAAGTTGCCCGCGAACCCGCCGCGGCGGGGGAAATTTCAATCGTGAGCACTATAATAAATGCTTAAAATACTAAGATAGAGAGTTTTGACCAAAAGACAGAGAATATTTATAACCGGATGTGTACAGGGCGTTGGCTTTAGGCCGGCTGTGTACAGAATAGCAAAATCGCTGGGGCTTTGCGGCGTTGTCTATAACGACACAAAGGGCGTAACAATCGAATTACAGGGCGAAGCCGAGAAAACAGCCGAATTCCTGGCCCGTCTGCAATCCGATGATAAGCCGCCATTAGCCGACATAAAGTCCTGCAGAACGGTCGAGATAGAGACAATCGAGGCCGAGGATGAATTCATCATCAGGGCAAGCGACTCGCAGGGAGTAGCCCTGTCGCAGGTAACGGCGGACATTGCAACCTGCCGAAATTGCCTGGCGGAGATGGTTACAAATGAAGATTTTCGATACGGCTATCCGTTTATAAACTGCACCAATTGCGGGCCGAGGTATTCGATAGTCAAAAACATTCCCTACGACAGGCCCAATACCACGATGTCGGTCTTCAGGATGTGCGAGAAATGCGCCGCTCAATATACGGATGTTGGCGACCGGCGCTTTCACGCCCAGCCAGTTGCCTGCGGTGCGTGTGGACCGAGAATCCGGCTGACAGACAGCAAGGGAAAAATAATCGAAACACAAACCGACCAGGTACTCGCTGAAACCGCCAGGCTGCTCCTAAGCGGAAAAGTCGTCGCGATAAAGGGTATCGGCGGATTTCACCTTGCCGTCGATGCGCTCAATGACAAAGCCGTGCAGCGTCTGCGGGAACGCAAGAAGCGGGACCACAAGCCCTTTGCAGTGATGGCCGATTCAATCGAAAAAATAGAAAAATACGCGGTCGTGAGCCAAGCAGCCCGGAAGCTCTTGACAAGTCCTCAAAGCCCGGTTGTTCTGCTGCCAAAAGAGAAAAATTCGCCGCTCGCTCCATCGGTTGCGAGCGGCGTCGATACCTTCGGCTTTATGCTCTGTTACGCCCCACTGCATTATCTGCTGTTCGCACAGGGCATAAACGTTCTGGTAATGACCAGCGGCAATATCTCCGATGAGCCGCTGATTTGCAAAAATGATAAGGCGCTGGAATGGCTTGGCGACGTCGCTGATGCCTTTTTAATGCACGACAGAGAGATTTACCGGCAGGTTGACGATTCGATTGTCCACATCGTTGACGAAGAGCCGGCCCTGCTAAGAAGGGCGAGGGGATATGTGCCGACTCCGATATTCATGGAGACAAACAGCCCAGTGGATATATTTGCCGCCGGGGCGGATTTGAAAAATACCTTCTGTTTCGCAAAACAAAACCAGCTTATCTGCAGCGAACATATAGGCGACCTCGAGGACGCGGAGGTCTATCATCACTACATTGATTCAATCGAGCATCTTCGCAAACTTTTTGAAGTCGAGCCGGAGGCCGCCGCTTGTGACCTTCACCCCGGATATTTATCCACCCGATACGCTCATTCGCTGACAGGTTTAAGGGTTATTCAGATTCAGCATCACTGGGCCCATATCGCGTCTGTATTGGCTGAACACGGCCTTGAGGGCCCGGTCATCGCCCTTGCGTGTGACGGTACCGGCTACGGGACCGATGGAGCGATATGGGGCTGTGAATGCATGCTCGCGTCGCTGGATGATTTCGAGCGATTCGGCCATTTGGCATACTACCAATTAGCAGGGGCGGATAAAGCAGGCAAAGAAGCTATAAGGCCTACCCTGGGAATCCTGAAGAAAGCTTACGGCGACGATTTTGAACTGAAAAAATTCGGATGGCTGCTTGAGCGAATCGAGCCGGATGTAACGAAACAACAAATCATATCGGAGCAGCTCGAAAAACAAATCAACAGCGTGGAAACTTCCAGTCTGGGCAGGGTTTTCGACGCGGTCGCCGCTATGCTCGGGCTGGGCGGGTACAATCATTTCGATGCTCAACTGCCGATGGCCCTTGAGTCAATCATTGAAGCCGGCGTCGAGGAACACTATGATTTTGAACTTGTAAACAGGGCCGGCGAACCGTTACAGCTTGATTTACGCCGAATGATAATGGAGCTAATCGACGATATCCGGGAAGAACTGCCCTGCGGCGTTATCTCGGCAAAGTTCCATAACTGCCTTGCAGCCGCCCTGCTGGAGATGGCAAAAGCGGCGAGGGAAAGTACAAAATTAAACACCGCTGCATTAAGCGGAGGGGTCTTTTGTAACAGATACTTGCTAAATCGCTTGATTAAGCTCTTGAAGAAAAACTCTTTTTCCGTATTATGTAACCGGCAGGTCCCGTCCAATGACGGCGGGATATCTCTGGGCCAGGCGGCAATCGCCGCTAATCTCGTGAAACATGATAGTAAGGTTTAGCACATCAGTAAAGTGATAGAGATTAATCAACGGAGTCGTAGCTCACGTGGTTTGTGAATCAGGGCTGAATTCTTTAGCTTTGCTTCAGGGCGATGGATTATGTCCTTTTTCCAGCATAGCTAATATGGCCTGCCTGAGTTGGGGCACATCACGCTGGGTAATCTCCCAGACCTTTTCTATATCGATACCCAGATAATCGTGAACAAGGACATTGCGAAATGCCGCGATACGACGCCACTCAACCTCAGAGTGCGTTGCTTTCAAATCATTGGAGACGCGCTGGGCGGATTCAGCCATCGTTTGAAGGTTTCTCAGCACGGCATCCTGAAGAGTATGAGATGCCAAGAACGGGTCTCGCCCTTCTGCGGTGTTTTCCTCGATACGCCGGATACAATCCCGGATGTGTCGCAGATAAACGGTGTCGTCTTTCATAGCGGGATAGCCTCGGCAAGCACGTGGTCGCGTATATAAGGATTGAGCGCTTTGGTTGTTACGACCTCGACACGCCGACCCAGAATTTCTTCAAGGTCCAGGATAAGGCCCGCAGGAAACCAGGAACTTGTGGTCGGGCCTGCGTCAATGAGAAAATCAATATCACTATCCGGACCGGCCTCGCCACGTACCGCAGAACCGAAGATACGAATGCCGAATGCACCGTGCTTAGCAGCAATGGTACGGATATCATCGCGTTTTTCACGGAGAAGCTGCTCTATGTTCACAGACAGTCCTCGTATATCCGGGTTACTATTCTTGGCTTAAAACAATTAGCCATCGAGTATGAAGAATAGATTCTGTACGTTTCTATGTCAAGCGCTTTTTGTGGAATCTTTGGTACATTCAGAGATGTTTTCAAGCAGAAGGTTGACCCAGAGCATATCAACCAGTAAAATGAGTTGCAGTCAGTGTTAAGCAATAGTTAATCGAGCGACGGGACGAAAATTATGTGCCTGGCAATACCGGCAAGGATAATAGAATTAGACGGGGATAAGGCGGTCGTTGACGCTATGGGCAACCGCTGGAAAGCCAAAACCACACTTCTGCCGGAAGCCAGGCTGGGCGATTTAGTGCTGATACACGCCGGCTTTGCCATTTCGCTCGTTGATGAACAAGAGGCGAAAAAAACCTGGGAGCTTATCGAAGAAATTAGCAAATTGCAGGAAACACAGGATAAAGTTTCAGAATAAGTTGAGACCTTATGCACGAGCGGATTGATAAAGCACAACGGCTTATGGATGCCGCCTGCGAGGCGATGGGGCGGCAGGTCAATATAATGGAGGGCTGCGGCACCCATACGGTCGCAATTTTCCGCAACGGCATAAGGTCAATCATACCAAAACAACTTAAACTGCTCTCGGGGCCGGGCTGTCCGGTCTGCGTTACAGACCAGAGTTATATCGATACTGTTCTGCAATTGGCGGACCGCGACGACTGCCTAATCGCCACTTACGGCGATATGATTCGGGTCCCCGGCAAAGGTGGCTCGCTCGAAACAAAGCAATCAAAAACCAACGTCAAGGTAGTCATGAGCAGCGAAGATGCACTGCAGTTGGCCAGGGACAATCCCGAAAAAAAAGTTGTGTTCGTCGCGGTGGGATTTGAAACCACTGCACCGGCTACGGCTGTGGTAATAAAAGAAGCCGCCGCCGGGTCAATCGATAATTTTTTTGTTTTGACCGGGCACAAACTGGTCGTTCCTGCGATGCGAACGCTGCTTTCTGAGAAAAATCATAACATAGACGCCTTCCTCTGTCCCGGGCATGTCAGCGTGATAATCGGCTACGGCGCTTTTGCCGAGATAGTGGAAGATTTTGCTCGCCCGTGCGTTGTGGCCGGCTTCGAGCCGCTGCAAATCGTCGAAGGACTCGGCGAAATCTGTCGGCAGCTTTCTGCCGGAAAAGCAGAACTAAAATCAATATATACCGCGGTCGTAACCGAGCGGGGCAACACATCCGCGCAAAAAGTTATTGACGAGTGCTTCGAGCCGGCGGACGGTTACTGGCGGGGGCTGGGAAATATCGAGAAAAGCACGCTCAAATTAAAAGACCAATACGCCCAATTCGACGCATCCAGGCAATTTAACATAACCGAAACACCGGGTGAGGAAACAAAGGGCTGTCGCTGCGGCGAAGTGTTGTGCGGACTAATAGACCCGCCCCAGTGCGGCCTGTTTGGAAAAAGCTGCACTCCTCAAAAGCCCATCGGCGCGTGTATGGTAAGCTCCGAGGGGTCATGTTCGGCATGGTTCAAGTACGGCCAACAGAGAAAGCGCAAGTAATGGAAACAAACAAAAACGACAGAATCCTGCTTGCGCACGGCGGCGGCGGTCAATTGACGGACGATTTAATCCGCCGCCATATTCTGCCAATACTCGGAAACGATACCCTCGCCGAATTAGGCGACTCGGCGAGTCTGAATCTTACTTCGAGTTCGGTGTGCTTTACAACGGACAGCTATGTCGTAAAGCCGCTGTTTTTTAACGGAGGGGATATCGGAAAACTCGCTGTTTGCGGTACGGTAAACGACCTGGCTGTGGCCGGGGCAAAACCTGTTGCTCTGGCATTGTCGTTGATTATCGAAGACGGATTCGAATTTGAATCGCTCCGGAAAATCTTGGCCGGCATCAGCCGGGCAGCCCGCCAAAACAACGTTGACATTGTTACCGGCGATACCAAGACCGTCGAGGCCGGTGCGGCCGACAAAATTTTTATCAATACCGCGGGGATTGGCGTGAAACTGGACGGCGTGGAACCGGGCATGGAGAAAATCACCGTCGGCGACAAAATCATTATCAACGGCACGATAGGCGACCACGGCCTGACCATTATCTCACAGCGCGAAGGTATCAAATTTCAATCGCAACTGCAAAGCGACTGCGCCGGTCTGGCGGGACTGACCTGTGAGCTGTTTAAGAGCATAAGCGGCATAAAGTTTATGCGGGACCCGACCCGTGGAGGCTTGGCTGCAACTCTTAACGAAATATCAAGAGGTTGCGGGCTGAGTATCGAAATCCGCCAGGCCGATATACCGGTCAATCCGGCGGTGCAGGCGGCAGCCGATATGCTTGGTTTTGACGTACTGACAGTCGCAAATGAAGGAAAATTCGTTGCTATCGTCCCGCCGGAATCCGCCGAGGATTGCCTGGACATCTGCAGAAACCATCCGTTAGGCAAAAAAGCGAGCATTATCGGTCGAGTCGTTGAAACACGCGATATGCCTTTGGTGGAATTGATAACCAAAATCGGCGGAAAGAGAATTGTGCAGATGCCGTACGGACGAGAACTGCCGAGGATATGCTGATGCACGAGGCGATGGTGGCACAAAGCCTGTTGTCGATAATATCTGACGAGGCTGCAAAACACAATGCCAGGCCCATCTGCGCCAGAATTAGCTGTGGAAAGCTGTCCGCCATCAATGATGAAGTGCTTTGTTTCGCATTCGAGGCTATTGCCCGGGATACGCCCTGCGAAGGCCTCAAATTGGAAATAGAGCATAAGCCTTTACGGGCGCAATGCCAAAATTGTGTCCAGGACTTCGATGTCGAACTTTCGCAAGCCAGATGCTCGAAGTGCGGCAGCGAGGACTTCAAACTACTGGCGGATGCGCCTATGGTACTGGAGGAATTGGAGCTTCAAACGGATTAACGCTATGAAAAAAATCAACGTCGGCAGAAAAATCCTCAGCGAAAATGAGAAGTATGCCTTTGAAAACGTCCTGTTTTTCCATAAGCACAAAAAGCTGTGCCTGAATATGATATCGTCTCCCGGCTCGGGTAAGACCACGATTCTGATAAGGACGATAAACGAATTGAAAGATAAAATCAAAATCGGCGTGATTGAGGGCGACATTCAGACCGACATAGACGCCCGGAGAATCAAAGCAACCAAAGCGCCCGTCGTCCAGATAAATACCGATGGTGCATGTCATTTGACAGCGCCCCAGATAAGCGCCGCGTTAGAGAAGCTGCCTGTTGATGATTTGGATATGATTTTTATCGAAAACGTGGGCAATCTTGTTTGTCCATCCGATTTTGACCTGGGTGAAAACGGCAAAGTGGTCGTGCTCTCCGTTGCGGAAGGTGATGACAAGCCGGCCAAATATCCCGGCATTTTTGCGAAGTCGAGGGTGCTGCTGATAAACAAAATTGACCTGCTGGGAGCGGGGACGCAGGTCGATTTCGATATCGAACGAGCCAAAGATGATGCACGCAAACTAAATAAAGATATTGAAATTTTTCCGCTATCAGCCAAAACCGGCGAGGGCCTTGCCGCCTGGTGTGATTGGTTGATAAAGTCAGCCCAAAATCCGGCATCAGGATTCACCGCTTAACCGGTAAAGACCACGTTCGCGGATGTACTCGGCAACGGGCCGGTGCAGCATGCCGGTTACATCACGGCCGGCGGCCAATCTGTCTCGTATCTCGGTACTGCTTACATCTATTAGAGACGTTTCGATAATGTTTCGCTGCAGTTTTTCGACACGGTCGGGACCCCAGGCGGCCTTGAATTTGGTAAAATCCGGAGGCTCGCAGCCGCCTCTGTACATCGTGCACAAATTGCACCGGTCAATCAGCTCGGCAATTCCGTGCCAATACGGCAAATCATCAACGCTATCGGCCCCCAACAGCCAATAAATGCGCGTTTCGCTTCCGTAGTCGGCCTGAAATTGCCTTATCGTATCCAGAGTATAACTCGGCGCAGGCTTTTTCAATTCGCAATCACTCACGTCAAAATTCTTGTTGCCGGCGACTGCAAGAGCTATCATCGCCAATCGTTCGTCATCGCTTGCCTTCGGCAGAAAAACCTTGAGCGGAGAACGCTTGGCTGGTATGAAAATGATTTTCTCCGCGCCGATGTGTCTTGCAGCATCGGAAGCAACGGTAGTATGGCCGAGATGAATCGGGTCGAACGTACCACCAAACAAAGCTGTTTTTCTTTCCACCATAAAACAATTAACAAGTAAACTGTGTGTTATTGAAAAAATTTTACAAGAGAAAATAAAATTACTTCGGTTAATAAAAGACACAAACAAACAGCGAACTGCCTAAAATGAAATTTGACTTTTGCATTATTCCTTAGTTTCACAACAACCTGAAAACGTATGAAGTGACATATTTACAATCACTCCTTTTACAACCAAAAACACCCAAATCAGCCGATATATCGAATAAATCGCATCTAACGCAGGTTATCATAACAAAACATTTAATCAATTTGAACAACAACTTCAGTTAAGAACAAAAATAAAATTCATCATCACACAAAAAAGCATGATAAACAATACAACTCTCTGTGTAAAATATTCGATGACAAAAATTTTATGAAGTATTTCCAAAGATTTGGTCGATAAAATATATAGATAAATTCATTGACTTTTTGTATAATTTGCTTGACAGTATTTTTTAATGTAAGTTAGTTTTGTATTATGATGTGTTAATGAAAATATAAAAGAATCATTCAGCCGAAAGGAGGTGATTCAATAATGGCGAAGAAAAAAGCTAAGAAGAAAGTAGCAAAGAAAAAAGCTAAGAAGAAAGCACCGAAGAAGAAAGCTAAGAAGAAAGCTAAGAAAAAAGCCAAGAAGAAAAAGAGAAGATAGTGTAACAATCTAACTAAAGGCCCGCTTTTCTTTTTGCCTTTTACGGATTTTTAGCGGGCTGTCGGTTAGAGCCGATGTTTTGTAGGGTGTCCTGTTACTTGGCGATTTGTGAAACGGGAACCCAGCCGTAACCTGAAATAACGGAATTGCGGTTAGTTATGCGAAAATGGAAGGTTCTTTCGATACGATGGAACCTTCCATTTTTTATCCCCACACAAAATTAGCACCCCACTTTTCGGCCAGTGCAGCCCTTAAAAAGCCCTTTATCGCATCCACAGCCCCCTCACAGAGTTGTAACGGCTTTGTGTATAACTACATCCAACCACCCTGAAAATACGGTTTTTCCGGTGGACCGAGACCGGCTTGCAATTGGTCTTCAATTCCTTATACTATCTGCTGATATTAAGGCAAGTTTCGGGACCCGACTTCGCGGTACGTCGCAAGGTCGGAGACGCCTGGAATTCCTGAGGACTATTCGCAAAGAGAATAAAGATATGGACCATTTCAACTACGAAAAGGGCAAGCTGTTTGCCGAGAACATGGACGTTGAAAAAATCGCCGCCGAGGTCGGCACGCCGGTTTATATTTACAGCAAGGCCACCTTCGAGGAACATCTGCGAAAGATTCAGGATGCCTACAGCAAGCTTGATACCACGATTTGCTTTTCCGTCAAGGCATGCGGCAATATCAATATCCTCAAGTTTATGGCCGACCAGGGCAGCGGATTTGATATTGTCAGCGGCGGGGAGCTGTATCGAGTTCTGCAGGCCGCCGACGAGGCGTCAAAAATTGTTTACGCCGGCGTCGGCAAAACCGACGCCGAAATCGTCGAAGCATTAAAGGCTGACATCGGATATTTCAATATCGAATCAGAAGCTGAGCTGGAAAACCTGATTCGCCTGGCGGAGCAGCAAGGTAAAAAAACCAGGGCCGCCCTGCGTGTCAACCCCGATATCGAATATAAAACTCACGCCTTTTTAGCTACCGGCAAAAAAGAAACTAAATTTGGCGTCGATATCGAGCGGGCGCTGAGGGTCTTTGCTGAGTACGGCGGCAATACATCGGTGAATCTTTGCGCGATTCATGTGCACTTAGGCACAAGCGGCAAAAAAATCGACCCGTACGTTAAAGCAGTTGAAAAAATCCTGCCGCTCATCGACCGGCTCCGCAGCCTGGGCCATACTATCGAGGCTCTCGACCTTGGCGGCGGTTATGGCGCCGACTACGAATCGGACACTGTCCCGTCGGCTGCACAATACGCAGCAGGCATTGTCCCTCTGCTCAAAGACAAAAACCTCAAACTTATCCTGGAGCCAGGCAAAAGTATCTGCGCCAACGCCGGGATAATGCTCACTCGCGTACTTTATACCAAGCAGGGAGGCGGTAAGAGATTTGTTATCGTTGACGCGGGGATGAACGATTTGATTCGTCCGTCGCTGTATGACGCATTCCACTTCATCTGGCCTGCAAAAGTTGCTCAAAAGCTCGTTCCGCCTCAGCGAGATAAGAGTTTGCAATTGGAAGGCACTGTTGTTGTCGATGTGGTCGGGCCGGTTTGCGAGGCGGGAGATTTCTTTGCAAAAGACAGGGCCCTGCCGCCTGTAGAACGAGGGTGTTTACTCAGTGTCTTTACCGCAGGGGCTTACGGCTTTAGTATGAGCAGCAATTACAATGCCCGATGCCGGGCCGCCGAAGTGCTTGTTGACGGCGATAATTTCACCGTCATCAGAAAACGCGAAACCTACGAAGATTTAATAGCCCTGGAAAAATGAATTCCACTATTGTCATTCCTGCGAAAGCAGGAATCCAGAAAAAAGGATATGGATTCCGTGTCATCTCTCATAATGCAACAGCTTCCTTAAGAACACGCCGGCAAATTTTCGGCCGAAGCCCCGCCGGTATAATTCGTTTATTCCCATAATTGCCGCTCCAGCCTATATGCGGGGCAATCCATAATTCTTTAGAAGTTTCGTTCGACGAAGCCGGTGTCGATTTTATTTTTGACAAAGAGGTTGTGCGAGAGAATATCCAGGCAAACGGGTATTGTCGTTTTGATAGGCTCTATGACAAATTCCCGCAAGGCCCTTCTCATCGTTGCAATGGCTTCGGTCCGCGTTTTTTGATGGACAATCAGCTTGGCAATCATCGAATCGTAACTTCCAGAGACCGTCCAGCCCTGATGCACGTGGGTATCGACTCTAACGCCAGGTCCTCCGGGCGGGATATATTTGCTAATCGTGCCCGGGCAAGGAGCGAAATTTCTCTCAGGGTCCTCCGCGTTAATCCGGCACTCGATGGCCACGCCGGTTTGTCGGATATTTCTCTGGCTGAATTTGATAGTTTGTCCGCCGGCGATTTTAAGCTGCCACTTAATCAAGTCATGGCCCGTAATCATTTCAGTAACGGGATGCTCGACCTGAATGCGCGTATTCACCTCAATAAAATAATACTCTTTTTTCTCGTCCAAAAGAAACTCGACCGTTGCGGCATTGACATAATGCGCCTTTTTAATAATCCTCAAGGCGGCATCGCAAAGCCCTTCTCTTGTGCGCTTATCCAGGACGGGGCAAGGTGACTCCTCAATCATCTTTTGATGCCTTCGCTGAATGGAGCAGTCCCTCTCGTAAAAGTGCAATGCGTTGCCGGCCCCGTCGGCAATTACCTGGACCTCGACGTGCCTGGGTTCAACAATGTACTTTTCCAGATAGACGCTGCCGTCACCGAAAGCGGCTTCGGCCTCGGCGTGTGCCGAATTAAACGCCGAGCGAAGGCTGATATCATTATGCGCGACTCTCATACCCCGCCCCCCACCGCCGGCAGCGGCTTTTATTATCACAGGGTATCCAATCTTGTTCGCCAGTTCCAGCGATTCGGACACCTGCTCAATGATACCATCGGAACCGGGCACTACACGAACTCGCGCTTCGCGGGCCAGCTTGCGCGCCTGGACCTTGTTGCCGAGCAGCCGCATCGCCTCAACCGGAGGGCCTATGAACGTTATCCCGCAGTCCCGGCATATCTGGGCAAAGTTTATGTTCTCAGCCAGAAAACCATAACCCGGATGAATCGCCTCGACATCGGTAATCTCAGCGGCACTGATAATGCCGGGGATATTGAGATAACTTTTGGCACAATCCGCAGGCCCTATACAAACGGCTTCATCGGCAAGCCGCAGATATGGAGCGCCCTTATCGGCCTCGGAATAAACCGCAACAGCTTCAATGCCAAGCTCGTGACAGGCACGGATAATACGCAGTGCTATTTCACCACGGTTCGCTATCAGAATTCTTGAAAGCATGTTCTCGTATCTCGTATATCGTATATCGTATTGCGTAGTGAGTATGTCGCTGAAATTCTTTTACACGATACGCATCACGCACGGCGAATTAGTCCGGTCTCACTCTGAAAAGGACCTGGCCGTATTCAACAGCCTGGCCGTTGGTCACAAGTATTTCCGCAATCGCACCGATGGTCTCGGCCTTTATTTCGTTCATCACCTTCATTGCCTCGACTACGCAAACCACCGTCTGTGGCTCAACTTGCGCGCCGAGTTCTACATAAGGCTCGGAATCCGGGCTTGGCGTTGCATAGAAAGTCCCGACAATAGGTGACTTTATCTCCACCAAGTCCTCCGCGGATCGCGGAGACGAAGGTCCACCCGGAGCTTCTGCTTGCTCTGCGCCGGCGGGGCCGACGACAGATTCCGTCGAGCCAATTATCGGCACAGCGGTTATCCCAACTTGTGGGGCTTGAGGTTGGCTGCGCTTGAGAAAAATCTTGTCGTCACCATGTTTTATTTCAACCTCAACCAGTCCATTCTGCTTCATTATCTCAATGAGCTTTTTTATTTTCTCCAAATCTGCATCTTTTTCCGCCATTGCAGCATCCTTTCCTGTCCCCAAACGCAATTCCGGGCGATTCGTGACCTCTTCAAAAGGCATCAACTACACTCAATGAGTATAACTAAAAGGGACGCTTTTGCAAACAATTTCCACTACTTTGGGGTGGGGCCTTGTGCCGTAAAATGGGAAACTACAAAAAATACCCCCAAAAGGCGTACTTCACGTTTGCCGGCCGAAACAGCCCTTCAACAAGCTTTTTCGCCTCTTTGAAAGAATTTGTGGGTAACAATTGGCTGGGGCAGCGCCCCGAGATTATGATATAAGGCCAATTTAAGTGTTTTGAAGATATTGAAGCCATAAGCTTTTCTCGTAGTCAGTTTCGCTTTGGCATTCAAACCCTCTACGATAC
>JAUWPZ010000173.1 GCA_030611315.1 Sedimentisphaerales bacterium | reverse complement strand
GAACACTTCCTTGATTCGCAACCGTTCCCGTATTAGTAATCGGTGAATATGGTAAAGACCTGAGAATTTGCATAACATCGGGGCCTATTCCAAATCAAACGGAATAGGCCCCTTTTTTTATTGATAATGAGTCAATAGTTTGGATAATGTTGGCGTAATAGAGGGTGGCAGAATTGAGATGAGTTTTTGCAATGGCAGAGGGCGAATCCAGGCGATGAGCTATCAGGGAGGAAAAGAATCCGAAGGGGGCAGTGAATATATCCAGGGAAAGGACCAAAAAATGAGCAAATTCATTCAGGATGCATTGGTTGCAGTACTATTTTGTTCGTGTTTTATGCCAGGAGGCTGTTCGAGGCCGCCGCAAACGGGCGTTACCAGTACCGAAAACGCCGTTCGGAGCGGCTGCCGGACTTTAGTATTGGCAGGCTACGAAGAAGCCGTTAACGAATCCGCGCGGGATATTCCTGTCGCTTACGAGGTGGACGTGGTTGTTGTCGGTGGAACGTCGGGGGGCGTGGCGGCGGCTGTCGAAGCCGCTCAAAAAGGTGCAAAGGTCTTTCTCGCGGCACAACGGCCCTATCTCGGCGAAGACGTTTGCGGTACATATCGTCTGTGGCTCGCTCCGGGAGAGAAGCCGAAGTCACAGCTTGCCAAAAAGGTTTTTGCCGAGCCTACTGTCGGGCTGCGTTTGCCGGAAGGAGTCAATCTCACATACGAAGCCGACAAGCCATCCGCCGGTGTTCATAAAGACACACCGACGCCATCAGTGCTTACCGATGGAAAGTACGACAGCGCAAGTACACAGAGCGTTCAGTACGACGGCGATGTTGCTATAGTTGCTGATTTGGGCGAAGAACATCAGCTTCGCAAGGTCAACGTGACGGCATATCAACGTCGTAGTCCCGGGCTTGGCGATGACTTCGAAGTACAAAGCGTGGCCATTTCCGTCAGCAACGACAAGCAGCAGTGGAAAAAGATTGCCGTTATCAACAATAAAATGGCGGGCAAGGCCTTCGATGAGCCGTGGGGACCGATTCAATTTTCGGCCCCGGTTACTGAGAAAGCACGCTACGTAAAACTATTCGTTAAAAAAAGCGAAGATGTCAACCGAGTGCTTCTTGGTGAGATTGTGATAGAGGACGAGCAGTCACCTACAACGGCCGCCGAAAGCCCTCGCACGCCCCCGACGCCGATGCAGGTCAAGCGAGCGCTGGATGAGGCGCTGCTCGAAGCAGGTGTACAGTTTTTGTATGGCTGCTACGCAACGGACGTGCTTATCGACGGCAGGGGGGCAATTTCAGGTATCGTGATGGCGAACCGTTCAGGCAGGCAGGCGGTTAAGGCCAAAGTTGTCATAGACGCGACAGAGCGAGCGAGTGTAACGAGGCTGGCAGGCGCGACCTTCGGGCCATATCCCGGGGGAAAGCAGAGTTTTCAGTATGTTGTAGTCGGCAGCGAGTTGCAAACCGGTAAAGATATGCAGGGGCGCAAAATGCCGACGGCGCTTGCTGTCAAAAACAGGACTAAGGGCGAGGCCATTGAGTACACGCTCGGAATATCTATGAAAGACGGTTCTTTTGCTTCATTTGCTGAAGCCGAACAAATTGCACGCGACAGAACCTGGCGACCGGAACAGCAGGATGGCTCGGAAGTGCTCTTCCAGGTTCCGCCGGACAGTGTGAAAGGAGAGGAACGCATAGATAGAGACTGGCCCGGCGCGGGAAAGGTCAATCTGGACGTGTTTCGGCCGGCGGGTATTAAACGTATATTTGTACTTGGCGGCTGCGCGGATGTGTCCCGCAGTGCCGCCCGGAAGATGCTTCGACCACTGGAACTGATGAAAATAGGGTCCCGCATCGGCGCAGCGGCTGCTGCGGAGGTGAAACGGATAGCGGTGCCACGCGACGTAAGAGTATGTGGTGAACCTGTCAAAGCGGCTGCTGCGGGAGATATTCGGGAGAATTTGAGCGGAATACGTGCGAGCAGTGTAGGTAGCGTTCGTTCAGAGGGGCGGGCCATACCTGTGCTTGGACGGTACGATGTTGTCGTAATAGGTGGCGGCACCGGCGGGGCTCCGGCAGGAATTTCCGCGGCACGGCAGGGGGCTAAGACTCTCGTTGTTGAATACCTCCACGGCCTCGGCGGTGTGGGGACAATGGGGCTCATCAGCAAGTATTACTACGGCAACTGTGTGGGCTTTACTCAGGAAGTCGATGAAGGTGTCGCCGGTTTCGCAGGGGATGGAAAGAAATATGGGGCGGGGTGGAATCCGGAATGGAAAAAAGAATGGTATCGCAGTGAGCTGCGAAAGGCGGGGGCGGATATCTGGTTCGGTGTGCTCGGTTGTGGGGCGTTCGTTGAAGACGGTCGTGTCAAGGGCGCTGTAGTCGCCACGCCGCATGGCAGGGGGGTGTTACTCGCCAAGGTGGTGATAGATTCGACCGGCAATGCGGACATAGCCGTTGCAGCCGGCGCGGCGAGCGTCTATACGGACGGCTCCAGCGTGGCCGTGCAGGGAGCGGGACTTCCGCCTCGCAGGATGGGGACCGGTTACACTAATACCGACTGGACGTTCATTGACGATACGGATATTGTCGATGTCTGGCGGGCTTTTGTCATCGCCAAGAAAAAATACAAAGACGCCTACGACCTGGGACAGTTGATAGATACGCGGGAACGCCGGCGGATAGTCGGTGAATTTACAATATCACCCATGGATATCTCGCTCGGACGAACTTATCCAGATACGATAGTAATCTCCAGAAGCAACTTCGACACGCATGGCTTTATTGTGCATCCGGTATTTATGCTAAAGCCGCCGGATAGAGAAGCGATGCTTGTCAGCGTGCCATATCGCTGCCTGCTGCCGAAAGGCCTCGACGGTATTCTGGTTACTGGATTAGGTATAAGCGCCCATCGCGATGCGATGCCGGTAATACGGATGCAGGCGGACATCCAGAACCAGGGATACGCGGCTGGTTTTGCGGCTGCTACGGCGGCGAAGACCGGCAAGAGCATACGCGCAATCGATATCAAGGCGCTTCAGAAACACCTCGTAGAAAAAGGCAATCTGCCCGATAGTGTCCTAACGGACACCGAATCGTTCCCGATGCCCAAAGAAAGAGTCGCACAAGCTGTGAAGGCTGTTGTTAATGATTTTGAAGAGCTGGACATTGTGCTCTCTCATCAGGCCGACGCGATGGGCCTGCTGCAAAAGGCTTACAGAGCTGCCGAGATATCCAAGTCCAAGCTGATTTATGCCCATATTTTGGGGATGTTAGGTGACGGCACGGGCGTCGAAACGCTATTGGACGCCGTGCAATCCAGGGAGCTTGACAAAGGGTGGAATTACACGGGGATGGGGCAATTCGGACCGAGCCAAAGTCCGCTCGATAGCCTGATAGTGGCATTAGGGCGCACGGGTGACAAGCGGGCATTGGGGCCGATTGTTGAAAAGGTCAAACAAATCGATGTCAAGAGTGAGTTCTCACATAGCCGGGCGGTTGCGCTGGCACTTGAGAGCTTAAGCGATATTCGAGCCGCGAAGCCTCTGGCGGAACTTTTACAAAAGCCCGGTATAATGGGCCATGCTTTTACCGGCATCGAAGAGGCAGCACGAAGAACCCCACCGAGCGGCACAGATACACAGACGAGGAACACTTCTCTGCGGGAGCTTATCCTGGCGAGGGCCTTATATCGGTGCGGAGATTATGAAGGGCTCGGCGAAAAAATCCTTAGAGAATACTCACGTGACCTTCGCGGTCACTACTCCCGTCACGCCCGGGCAGTTCTCGAAGAAAAAGCCGGCGAAGCTAAAAAACGCGTCAAGTAGATTAAGGAGCAAGTAAGCAATTGAATTCGGCAAGTGAAAAAGTAGTTTTGAGCTTTGGTGCTCATCCTGACGACGCAGAGTTTATGTGCGCAGGGACGTTGGCGCTGCTGCACCAAAAAGGCTGGCGGATTCATATCGCCACGATGACACCGGGCGACTGCGGCACGGTCGAGTACAGCCGGGAAGAAATCAGCAGGATTCGCAAGACCGAAGCAACAAAATCGGCGAGTATGCTGGATGGGAGCTATCACTGCCTCGAATGTGATGATGCCTTTATTATGTATGACAGGCCGACACTCCTCAAGGCAATCGAATTGGTGCGAAGGGTCAAGCCAACTGTCGTTTTTACCCTGAGCCCTGCGGATTACATGGTTGACCACGAAACGGCCGGCAGGCTTGCTCAGACGGCCTGCTTTTGCTGTGGGGTGGTGAATATCGAAACCGCCGGCGGCGAGCCATTCGAGCCGGTGCCGCACCTCTATTATATGGACCCGGTGGAGGGGAAGGACAATTTTGGGGCAGTGATAAAGGCGAGTGCGATAGTTGATATTACCAGCACAATGGAGACCAAGGAAAAGATGCTCTGCTGCCATGAGAGTCAGCGTAACTGGCTTTTGAAACATCACGGAATGGATGATTATGTTATTTCGATGAAGGGGTTAGCTGAAAAGAGAGGCAGGGAAATAAACTGTGCTTATGCAGAAGGCTTCAGGCAACACCTCGGACACGCGTATCCACAGGATAATATTTTGAAAGAGGAGTTGGGAGATTTGGTATATATACTTTCATAAGTCAGAAGCTTTGGCCTGACCTCAGGATGGCTAAGAGTCGATTGCCAGATGCTTCGCTTCGCTCAGCATGACAATGTTTGCTTTTAGCAAAGAGAGCAAGGATGGGAAGAAAAATCAGTATGCTGGCGCCGGAATGGTGGGACTATACGACGCTCGATGACGAGATTCTTAACGATGCGGCCAAACTTACGGCTGAGGATATGGCCGGCTTGAGCAGGGAAGGTTTTAAGGTCGTGTTTTATGATACGCTTGAGGACTTCTATCTGGCGGAGGCCCTTGAGTACATCACGGCGTGGAAACAGGCCACCGCCGACAATCCGGTGGGTATCTGCGGGCCAATCGGGCCGACGGAACAGCTCCCGCTTGCGGCGCGGCTTGTGAATGAATTGAAGCTGAATCTCAAATACGCTCATTTCTGGGGAATGGACGAGTGGTATATGGACGGCAAAGAGGTGCCGCCGTCGCATCCGCTGTCCTTCGCCAGGGCTGATATGGAGCTTTGTTTCGAGAGGATTGATGATAAGCTGAAGATGCCCGGGTCCAACATTCATTTTCCAAAGTCCGACGTTTCGCAGTACATCGAGAGCTGGCAAGGCGTTCGCTGCGCGGTGATGCAGGGCGGCCAGGGCGAGGTAAAGCACTGGGCGTTCAACGACCCGGTTAAGCGGGAAGGAAAATACAAAGAGACGCCGCCGACGCCGGAGGAATACGGGCGGTTACAAACGCGCATTGTGGATTTGCATCCGATTACCCTTATACAGAATGCTCGAACCAGCGGCGGCGGTGTTGTTACGGGTGTGCCGAGGCAGGCGATTACAGTCGGGCCGGTGGAGACATGGAAGGCAGAGAAGGTATCGATTTGGCAGGCAGGGACGCACGATAATCCTTTCGGAATGAGACTGACCACCCTTATGATTGGCAAGAAAATCGCCGACAGCTCGGTACCGATGTCGCTTTTGGCGGGACATCCAAATGTTCATTTCAATCTCTACCGACCTGCCATAGGTAAATGTGAAGCGGAAATGCACTGATATGGTGGTGGGCTTGATTTTGCGAAAGTAAGAGTATGGCTACAGATGTCCTGGTTCTGAATACGGGCGTGGCGGATTTACGAAGGGGCGATTTTGACTTCGCCGACGAGCTGGTGGGCAAAGGAGGGCTGGCCAAATGCAGGACCGAAGATATGCCGGATTATTCTCAGGAGCAATTGAGAGAATGGATAGAGCAGGGTTATGCGACGGGGGGCGGGCCCGGAAACACGGCCCCCTTGATAGCAAGGACCGGCTCGAAGGTCGCCGTGGGTGTGAACCTCGGCAGGGGGGATTACAACGGCTTAGATGCCCAGGGCAGGTTCTTCTATGATATGATGACCGCAAACGGTATCGATATGTCACAGACATACGTACATCCTGATTTGCCTACGGGTACAACGTTTATCCACAGCACATCAGGAGAAGACAGAGGAGGAATCGCTTATTTTCCCAATGCCAATGACGATTTTGACTTTGAAATATTCAAAGGAGCCGTTGAGCGATTAAGTCCGAGGATAGTCTATTATATGTATTCCGGTTTATCCGAGTGGGGCGATGCCAACGGAGGTCGGGATTTGGCCGAGTTTATCAAATGGTGCCGCAGCAGGGGGGCTGTTACGATTGTCGATAGCCACACTTTAACGGCCAACCCTCGGGAACTGATTAAGGCGGGCACGGCGGTCGGGGAATACCGGCTTCTGGAACCGCTTTTGCCTGAAGTTGATTTGTTCTTCACGTCCTGTGATGAAGCCAAGCTGATTGAAAATACCCTTGCCTCATCAGAAACAGGTCGCACCTGGGAGGATTTTGAAGAACACCAGAATAATCTGCATTTTCTCAACTTTTTGACTGAGAAGTTTTGGCGAAAAGATAACAGGACGCAACTGTTCGGCGTTACGGTCAGCGATGGCGCTTATGAGAAGCATATTTGTCGCGATGGACATCAAGGCGGGCCGAACAAGGTCGAATCGAGGTTTATGGCCGGAGAAGTGGTTGACCTGGTAGGGGCTGGGGACTCGTTCAGGGCAGGACTTATTTCATATATCGGGCGCAACCTGGATAAGTTCAAAGACGGCTCGGTGGACTTTGCCGAGGCGGTGCAGATGGGCAATCTGTTTGCGTCACTATATATAAAAGCGCCGCTTAATGACAGATACTCCAATATCAAGGGCTACGAAAAAAT
>JAUWPZ010000212.1 GCA_030611315.1 Sedimentisphaerales bacterium | reverse complement strand
AGGCTCTTATTGGAGCTATTGAGGAAGAATATGCCTTATGTGAGCGAATATTAAATTATCAAAGAGCAAATCCGGTTTCATCCGGCAAAATTTACAAGAATATAAGAAAGTTGTCTCAGAGCAGCTTTGGGCAACAAGCCCAGAAGACAGGAGGCAGAAGAAATTTAGCCGCAAAAAGGCACAAAAAGCACAAAGATAAATTTTAGGCACGGATGCGTCCTGGGCAGTAAAACCGATACGAAGGATAAATTGACAGAAGTTTTTTGGATGATTGTTCTTGACGGGCGGATGTTTTAATTGATAATTGAATAAAGGCAATTTGAAATTGACAATAATTGTTTTTGGTAAAGAGAGAATCCGCGGCAAAAGGATTATAAGTTTGAAAGGAGGCCATTATGGCAAAGATAGTTACGACCGTGGTGCTGGTAGTCTTGTTAAACGTATTGGTCGGCTGCCATGGAGCTGACAGCGGCAGAGGCCAGCTTGTTCCGAAAGGCAGTAAGGAAACGATTGTGTCGGTGAGTAGTCCTTCGAACGCGTTAGAGGCCGACCTTATCGAACAAATGGCAATCAATCGGCAGGCGTATCGCCATGGTATTTTAGCGCTGGTCAAATATTACATCGATTCGGGCAATAATATGAAGCTTGAGTGGGCGAAGAAGGAGCTGGCGGCTCTTGATTCAATGCCGCAATATAACTACATCATCGAGGCCGGTTTTGCCGGGCCGAACCTTAAGGCGACCAGCGTGATACCGGAGGCGGATGCGTTGTATAATGAGGCTGTTGCGCTTGAGAAGAAAGGCAAAAGATTTATCGTTATTAAAAATAACGAAAAGTTGCGACTGGCCCTGAAAAAGTACAACCAGGTGATACGGAAACATCCGACGAGCGATAAGATCGATGATGCGGCGTTCAAGGCGGCCGGACTTTACGAACATTTCAAAGACTATTCGATAGCTCTTGTTTACTACCAGAGGACCTACCAGTGGGATAAGGATACGATGCATCCTGCGAGGTTCAAGGCGGCGTTAATTCTGGATAAGCGTATGCACCGCAGAGCTGAGGCGCTGGAGCTTTATAAGGAAGCCATCAAAAAAGAGGGTGTGTATAAGAAGTATAAGTCCCTGAAGGAATATGCAGAGAAGCGTATCAGGGAAATAACCAAGACCGATGAAGAAGATAAGTGATGTCGAGAGAAGTATGAGGTAAAAGTTTTTCGGTTGAATCTTGGGCCTGACCGGACATCAGGCCCGTTTTTTTGTGCGGTTGCTCTGTTGAAATCCTTGCAAAATGTCATTGCGAGGCCCGAAGGGCCGCGGCAATCTCTTGCTCGATAGCCGGAAAAACCATTGCCGTGTTTGAGATTGCTTCGCTTCGCTCGCAATGACAAAACTTTTGCCTGATGTTTCGAACAGAGCATTGTGCGGTAAAAACAAGATGCTGTTGGAATTCGAGAAGAAGGTAGCTGATTTTACACGAGCGAACGGGCTTTTCGGCTCCGGGGGGAAAGTTTTGATAGCTGTTTCGGGCGGAGCGGATTCGACGGCGCTTCTGTATGCGATGCGTGCGCTGCAGAGCGAAGGAGTTGTTGACGGCGAGCTGCTCTGCGCCCATATAAATCATCAATTGAGGCCGGCTGAGTCGGATAAAGATGAGGCTTTTGTTGTCGAGCAGGCGGGGAGGCTGAGTATTGCTGTAACAACCAGGCGGCTGGACGTGCGGAGTTTTGCCCGGAGCAAAAAGCTGTCGATAGAGACCGCCGCCCGGGAGCTTCGGATTGAGAGTCTGCTTGAGATTGCGGGTGAGAATGATTGCGGGTTGATAGCAACGGGACATCATAAAAACGATAATGCCGAGACGATTGTGCAGCGGCTGGCGCGGGGGACGGGATTTCGCGGTCTTTGTGGTATTTGGCCGATGCGAGAGTTCATAAGGGATGCGTTTTGCGGCAAACAAGCCGATGGAGGCTCTTGCGGGGAATTTATGTTCGTAAGGCCGATGTTGGGCGTGGGGCGGGATGAGATTATCGAGTATTTGCGAGAGCGGAATCTGAAATGGCGAGACGACCATACGAATGCCGATTGCGCGTACAGGCGAAATTATATCAGGCATCGGCTGCTTCCGGCTTTGCAGCGGGATTGCAGGGGGTCGGTCGTGGAGCAGTTGAGCGAATTAGCCGGGTCGGCACGCAAGTTTCATAGACTGGTTTGCAGCCGTGCGGGCCAGGCGTGGGGGAGGTCGGCTAATTGCGCGCAAGAAGAGATTTCGCTGGATTTGGAGGGATTTGCAGGTGAGCCGGAGCCGGTGAAGGTTGAGCTTATTCGGCGAGGCCTGGCCGGTATCGGCAGCGGGGAGAGGGATTTGACGCAAGGACACTATGAAGGGATATTGCGCCTTGCTCAAGAGGATGTCGGGGGCAGGAGAATCGAGCTGCCGGGCGGGTTTGTGGTTCGTCGAGAGTATGGGAGGCTGATATTTGCCGGGCCCGAAAGGGACCGGGGCGACGAGCGAACCGGCGAGGTTGTGGAACCGGCGGTTCCGGGGCAGACGAGATTTGGGAGGTATTTGATAGAAGCGAGTATTTTCGAGGCGGAGAAAAAACATATCGAGAGGTTTGAGGTAGTTTCCCGTTCGGGTGGGGGCGGTTTTGTTGAATGGTTTGACCTGGATGAGGTTAAATTACCCATAGTTGTTCGTTTTCGCCGGGATGGGGACAGGTTCGTGCCTCTTGGGCTGGCGGGGGAGAAAAAGGTCGGTAAATTTATGACCGCTTCGAGAGTGCCGCAGAGCGTGCGGGAAAAGGCGATTATTGTTGCCGATAGTGAAAAGATAATATGGGTTTGGCCCGTTCGGATGAGTGAGCCGGTCAAGATTACGGACAAGACGCGAAAGATTCTTCAACTGCAAATACGCAGTGTGTAAACGACAGGAAACGGAAACAGGAGATAAAGAAATGGGCGTGCCAAGCGAAGCTGATGTGAGCAAGCTGGATAATCCAGCCTGGCCAAAGGCTAACCACCAGGCCAGAACGGAACTTTGCGTGTAGGGAGGTAACGAACTATGTGAAGCCAAAGGGAAGGCGGATTATCGGCCACAACGCAAGTGAAGGTATTCAACCCCGAAATTATCAACATTGCATTGGGCCAATAGTTTCATTTTCTGGAAGCCAGTACTGCTGCATACGTTAAAGGCGAGTATGCTAGCGGCGTGCTGGGGTCTAAGTCCATGGCAGGTAATCCGACTGTTCACATCGGAACTTGTGAGAACCCTATCGCTCCCGATGGAAGCGTACATCATTGTATTGTAAGTTTATATCGTGGCGTTGTGAGTTTACAATACGGCTTTGCAATCTTACATTGTGGTATTGTAAGGTTACATAGAGACATTGTAAATGAGCGAAAAGGCGTGCAAGTTGTTAATGCTAAGAAAGTTAGGCAAATGAGTAAGAAGATACGGCGACTTTTTATGCAGAAACCAGCAGTCTGTCTTTGCCGTTTTATACCCGGCTCGGGTGGATATAATCATTGGTGAGTTTCATTTCAAGAATAATGTAAAGCGGGAATAGATTATGAATGGCGGATTCAACTCCCAAGTGCAACTGAGTCAAGTCCCGTTATGTTATCCTGTTAATTTTTTCCGTTCATAGAATACGTCATTGGGCGTCAAAAAGCCAAGCGATTTTCTTGGGCGATTATTGAGCCGATCCATGATGTG
>JAUWPZ010000194.1 GCA_030611315.1 Sedimentisphaerales bacterium | reverse complement strand
CTTTGGCGATAATGTCTTTGAAAATGCTGCGACGAAGTGAGCTTAGCCTTTTCAGCGATATGTCTAAGATTTTACCGGGTGTGATATCCGGCGCTTCTGCGTACATCTTATCGCCCACATTGCACAGCAGAACCTCTTTGCCCTTCTCTCCGGCGTATCGGCAGACCCGCTCAAGGTAGCTTTTCTTGTCAACGCCGACCATTCCCGTAACAACAATTTTCATTCCGTCTCTCGTCCCTCGTAACTCGTCGTTCGTGATTTGTGGCTCGTAGCTCGATTCACAACACACGAGCCGCGAGTCACGATTAAAGGTTTTTCAGCCTTTGTTCTCTGTCGTAATCCTTCAATGCCGCGATTATTTCGCCCATATCGCCCGCCATTATCCTGTCGAGGCTGTAAAGCGACAGGTTGATTCTGTGGTCGGTTACTCGATTTTGCGGGAAGTTATACGTCCTGATTTTTTGAGACCTGTCGCCGGACCCAATCATGCTCTTGCGCTGCGAATCACGCTCGGCCCTTTGTTTGCTCATGTGATGTTCGTAAATCCTGCTTTTCAGGATACGCCAGGCCTTCGCACGGTTCTTGTGTTGACTTTTTTCATCCTGTATACTGACGGTAATTCCCGTTGGGATATGCTCGAGTTTGATTGCGCTGCTGAGCTTATTGACGCTTTGGCCGCCGGGCCCGCCCGACCGGCTGACGTGTTCGACAACATCATCAGGCGATATCTCGATGTCCGGCTCTTCCGGCTCAGGCAGCACCGCAACCGTTGCCGCCGAGGTATGGATTCTCCCCTGTGATTCGGTCTCCGGCACCCTTTGGACGCGGTGACCGCCGCCCTCATAGCCTAATTCGGTCCATACCCCGTTGCCCTTCACGCTGAATATGGCTTCGCGAAAGCCGTTTTTTTCTGTTACACGGAAATCAAGCTGTTCAACCTTCCATCGGCGGCCCTCGGCGTATTTTACATACATATTGTACAGGTCGCGAGCGAACAAGGCTGCCTCTTCGCCCCCGGTGCCTGCTCGTATCTCCATTATGACCGAACCGACGCCGATATCATCGGCCATCACCAAGGTATTTTGCATCTCCGCGAGAAGTGCGTCCCTTTGGCCCGTGAGCTGTTCTATCTCTTCTTTCGCCAGTTCCCTGAAATTTTCTTCAACTGTGCCGTCATTGAGTATCTGCTCGGCATCTTCAATACCGGCTGTTGTTTTTTTGTACTCGCGATATTTTGCAACTATTGATTTCAGTTTGCCCTGCTCTTTGGACAGCGCTATCAGCCTGGCTGAATCGGCGGCAGTTGCCGCCTCAGCAATTAGTTCTTCGATTTTGCTGTAGCGTCCCTCAATCTCGTCGAGTTTTGCCAGAATAATTCTCTTTTTCTCAGCCATTAGTATAATCCGCTAAAGGTGAAAAATTACTGCCCGAATAAATTAAGTCGTCCCGCCGGAACCCGTCCCTTTGACCAAAAGAACAAAAAGCCCCCATCACCGGTCATTTCAGGATAGGACAAACGGATTGTAACTTGAAAAACCGGCTATTGCCGTTGGTCTTTTGCGTTCTTTTTGGGGATATCTTTGATGTAGCTTGTGCCGTATTTCTTTTGGAATCGTTCTATTCGACCGGCCGTATCGACGTATTTCTGCTTGCCGGTATAGAACGGGTGACACATCGAGCATATCTCCGCGTGTATCTCTTTGGCCGTACTGCGGGTCTCGAAAGTGTTGCCACAGCCGCAATGAATCACTACCTTATTGTATTCCGGATGTATTTCTTTTTTCATATCTACAGTTCTCAAAAATACCTCAAACTTGTAGTTCTAACGATACCTGCGCACATTTCAAGAGAAATTTTTCGCAATTAACCGCCTCCGGCCATTTTTCGACCCGAAATTTTATATTATTATTGGACGAATACAAATTGGTTAAATTTTTCTTCCCTCGAAAACGCCGTTGTCGGCCCAAAAAATACGCCAATTTACCAGAAACTTTGAATGTTTGTCTCGTTTTATTCGATAATACTACTGTTTGATGAAAAAAAAAGGCACAGTTATCCGACTAATATCTTAAGGACAGGCTTCTAAGGCGTATGGAGATTGGATAATGCGGATTAGGTATGTTGTTTCTACAATGGTTTTTTGGGGGCGGGAGCATCCTCTTTCTTTCGAGCAGGAGTGTCAGTTCTTGAAGTCGCTCGGCTTCGGTATCGAATTATGGCCAAATATAAGAGGCCGGCACGAGTGCCGGTACGAGCGGCATAATTGGCCCAGACTCGCCGCCGCTACGGATGATATGCTCGTCACGATGCGCTCCCGCAGCGATAGGCCCACCATCGAGCAGTGGAATGAGCAAATCGAATGTGCCAAGCTGCTCAATGCACATATTATCACCGATTTGCGAAGTCTGGGTATTCCTGATGGCCAGGAGCTTAACGGCACCGGCTACGCCGCCGAAGTGGTCGCTCTGGCTAAAGTCAATAATGTCAAATTGTGCCTCGAAACAGGCCCCTTGCCGCTGCTCAAAAAGGCCGGTGAAAAATTTGAGTCCCTCTGGTATTGCCTTGACATCGGCTACGCCAATCTCGACAGGGAGTTCTCCTTCAAGCGGTATGTGGATGATTTGGCGCCGAGAGTGACCCACTTGCATCTGACCGACAATTACGGACAAATGGACGACCACGAGCCGCCCGGCCTGCAGGGTGGTATTTCACGCGAAAATTGGGACTACCTCTTAAGCGTTTTAGACAAATATGACAATGAGGTAGTTGGTTCCTTGGAGATGTGTCCGTGTATGCCCGCGGTGATGATACGACAGGCTACCGAGTTTCTCTTCGACGAGTTGAAATGGCCCAATCGGCCACAGAAACAGCTCGGCTACTCAGACCTGACATATAATCCCTTATAGAAAAATAGCTGCCTCCTCTTTGTGAGGCGGATAAATATAGTGAAAGGCCAGGGGTAAAACACCCCTGGCCTTTTATGTTTCCCTCCGGAAAAGCCTGTGCCATACGCTAAAAAAGGCGTAAAAAAACGTTGACAATTCAGCACATTTCGGCTAAATACCGGTATGTGTTGCTTAATTACTCTTTGTTTTTATGGGAGGTATAAGTCGTGAAAACTATTGCAATATGGGCGCCTGTTTTGGCTTTTTTAGTTGTTGGCGGCTGCACTTCAGCGGAAAGCTACGTAAAGGCCGGTTTCAATTTTGACGAGGTGGACAAGGTTGCCGTCATCGACGTCCAGTGTAACGTCATAAGCGATGCCGCAAAAAGTCAGATTGCCGATTTCCTCGGCATGGAGTTGTTGAAGAAGGGTTATACCGTCATAGAGAGGGCCCAGGTCGAAGCTTTGCTAAAAGAGCACAAGTTCCAGGCAACGGATGTGACCTCTCAGGAAGGCGCCGCTCGGGCCGGACGAATCCTGAATGTGCCGACGGTCGTTGTAATTAACATCCCCAACTTCGGCGAAGAAATCAGTATGACGGCGAAGATGATAGACGTCGAGGATGCCGGCGTTTTGTGGATGGGCAGCGGCTCGGGCACTACCGGGCGAACTCTCTCCACCATCTTTGGCGCCGCTGCCGGCGCCGGAGCCGGTGCCGCCGTAAGTGGCGACGATGATAAACTATTGGGCGGAATAGCCGGAGGTGTATTGGGCGGAGCGGCCGGAAGGGCCCTGTCTCCTCAAAAGGCTGAAAAAGCGCAAAAGATAATAAAGAAAATGTGCAAAAGCCTGCCCTACAGGCTCCCCGGCCGATAGTACCGTATTTCATAAGACTTACAACTTTACGACTATCCCGTCATTTCGACCGAGTGAAGCGAGCGGAGAAATCTGTCAAACTAATCAATCCCGGCTCGCCGTGACACTTCTCTCGGAGTCGAGTTTTTTGAAATGTCGTAATAGTAACACTCGCCGATTTTACATCGCCGGAACAAAATTCCACAAAAAAAGGCTAAGAGCGAGCGGGCGTCCTTAGCCTTTTTAAGACCTCGAATTATTTCGGATTCGACAACTGCTTAGGCTGCTTACCGTTCACTAAAAGCCGTATATCGGCTGCAGCTCTTCTCCGGTCGGCAAATGGTCGTAGTATTCGCCTCTTGGCCCGACATAGCCGACACCCTGCTTCCGCAGCTTTACCGTGCTGATAGAGCCGTTGCTGTTTGTTATGTTGACCGTAACGGTGTTCAGTTCCTGCCGAATATCGTTCATTTCCGCTTTGGTCTTCTTCTTGTCGCCTTCGTTGCCCAGCATATAGCCGGCGCCGCCGCCGAGCGCTGCCCCAATCAGTGTTGATTCCGTGTCGCCGCCCGCTAACTGACCGATACCGGCCCCGGCAAGGGCGCCAAGACCCGCACCGGTTTGCGCATCGCTCTCACAACCGACCGCGAATAACAAACCCGCGCTTACGGCAACCGTTATCAGAATTGTTGCTAATTTTTCAGCCATTTTGGACCTCCATCTTTCTATATAAAGTATAAAACAAATTTCACAACAGCCAACTTTCTGTGCCCATTTTACCAATGTTTTGCCGAAAAAGTCAAGCAAATAATCCTTTAAGCTCAAAAATATACCCCTTCGGGGTCTTGTATTTTATCGGTTGTTTGGCCGTAATACCTTAAAGCAACTAAACTGAAGCCCAAGCCGGCGGTTTTCGGTGCCGGCCGGCCGGAAAGATCGAAGTACCCCCAGCTTTGCCGTCGAGGGGTGTGAAGTTTGTTTCCGGCGGGGTGGGAGTGGATACCCGCCTGCGCGGGCACAGGTTTCTGATACCCGCCTGCGCGGGCACAGGTTTAAGAACCCGCACCTATTAAAGATAAGCTCACGCCTAATACGTGCGGGACAAGTTTCAGATTGTTTTGATGCTCGCTGTGGCTGGTAAAAAAGGGACAATAGGCAAGATAGGGGAAGGGAAATTGGCTTTGAATTGGGTTTGGTTTCCCCGCGTCTGTGAAGGCGTACATTTTCATAATCCTTTGTTATACTTGAGGTTACGTTCATTTGGGCATTTCGGAAATTGGGTTTGTTTTGGGTTTGAATTGGGTTTGGTTTTTTCGCGTCCACGGAGACGAGCATTTTCATAATGCTTTGTTATGGCGTAACTTATGTTCATTTTGGCTTTTCGGAAATTGGCTTTGGGATTTTTAGGCCAAAAAACGATGTCATCTTCATAACCCTTTGCTAAGACGGAATTTGCGTTCACCTGATTTTCCTGTAAATTGGGTTTGTATTGCATAATTTGTTGCTTGTCGCTCGGGGC
>JAUWPZ010000082.1 GCA_030611315.1 Sedimentisphaerales bacterium | reverse complement strand
TTTACCCCGTTAGAAAGAGGTTTTCTAACGGGGTTTACCTGATATCCTTCTGTGCCTTTTCACGGCTGTTTTGTATTTTGGTCTCTGTGCCCCCTGCCTGCTCCGTCCCAAATAGGCTGCTGCCGTAATTTGGTGCGGGGTGCCCTCTGTGGCAGGTTCTTTTTTATCTTTTCACTTCTATTTAATCAGTGTCAATCTGTGTTAACTTGTGCCTACAAAAGGGTATCCGTGTCTAAAAAATTCGTTTTAATTCGTGTCAATTAGTGGCAAAAATACTTCGTGGCTTCGCGGCTAATATAAAAAAATTTCACTTTACATTTTACATTAACCGTTGTATAATATGTATCAAACTGAATATAGTTATATTGATACACGCAAATGCGGAAAAAAGGCGGATAAAATGAACAGTAAATTCAAAGAACTCATCAAACCTGCCGAAGCTCAAACTTGTGCCAGCAAAGCGAGGTATCTGTGGTCAATTTTGAACCTTTATATTTTGGTCATTTGTATTTGTTTAGGATTTCGATGCGCCTTAGCGTACGCCTTTGGCGTATTAGGATTTAGAGTTTATGCCTGTCGCGAGCCCCGAGCGACAAGCAACAAATTATGCAATACAAACCCAATTTACAGGAAAATCAGGTGAACGCAAATTCCGTCTTAGCAAAGGGTTATGAAGATGACATCGTTTTTTGGCCTAAAAAACCCAAAGCCAATTCAAAGCCAATCAAACCCAATTTCAAACTTTTTGCTGGTGATGTCGTACGGAGAAAATTATTGTTTTAACCGTTTACCCCATTAGAGGCTCATTGTATTTGCGTGAAGTTGAAATGGTTTATAAATATATGTTGATTTGAGGAAACAAAAAATGTTTTGTTGTAAGCCTCTAACGGGGTTAAATGGGAAATGCCGGTTAAATGTAGCTGTCCTTACGGGGGGCATCGGCTCCGAACGCGACATCAGTATTCAAAGCGGCGTCTGTGTCGCCGATGCGTTAAAACAAGCCGACTTTAACGTAGTAACCGCCGACATTCGACCGGACAGGCTGGACATACTCCAAAACGACACTATCGACGTCTTCTTTCCGGCACTGCACGGCAAATTCGGCGAAGATGGCCAGCTCCAGCAAATACTCGAAGACAAGTCGCTTCTCTATACCGGCAGCGGGCCGTCGGCAAGCAGATTGGCCTTTGATAAAATGGCGAGCAAAAAAGCCTTCGCCGAAGCCGGCGCAGCCGCACCGGCGGCGATTGACTTCAAGCCCGACGCCGATACCCGGCTCCTTGAAAAACAATTAACCCGGCTTGCAGACAAATACGTGGTAAAACCCATAAAGGAGGGAAGCAGCGTTGGCATCAGTATCGTCTCCGGGACGCGCGAAGCCATTGCCGCAGCACAAAAGGTTTACAGCGAGTTTGGCGATTGCATGATTGAGCAGTTCATTGCAGGCCGGGAAGTAACCGTCGGCATCCTTTGCGGCCGGGCGCTGCCGATTATTGAGATTAGACCGAGGACCGGCTTTTACGATTACCACGCAAAATATATTGACGAGCAAACGGAATTTCTCTTCGAGACAATCAGCGACCCGGCCCTGGCGGAAAACATCAAGGCCGCAGCGCTCGATTGCTTCAATGCCCTGGATTGTCGGCACTTTGCAAGAGTTGATTTTATCCTGACTGATGATGGAATTGCTTACGTACTGGAGACCAATACTATCCCGGGCTTTACAACCCATTCTCTTCTGCCCAAAGCCGCAGAAAAGGATGGTCTGTCAATGAGCGACCTATGCAGAAAAATTGTCGAGACGGCATTGGAAAACAAAAAGAACAGCGTACAGCGAACAACGCTCAGCGTGTAGCATCTGCGTATTGCGTTGTGCGTCCCTTCGACTACGCTCAGGACAAGGATGCGTATCGCGAGAACGCAATACGAGATACGAGATAATGGCAGCCAAAAGAAAAAAAACAAAAGGCAAAACGAAAAGGTATTCTTTCAAGCCCGGCTCCTTAAGACGAAAGAAAAAGCCCAAATCACCTCGGGCCAGTGCGGCCCTGTCACGCATTCTAAGAATACTGGCCATATCCTGCGCCGTTACTGCCGTGGGTATAGGTGTAATATTTGCCGCAAGAGCCGGCTTTAAATTCCTGGAGAAATATGCCAAAAAGTCCGACCCCGCCTCGCAAATAACCGCTGTCCCCAAACTGGTAAATCCGCCCGACTGGCTCAACGAGCCGCTCAAACAGGAAATTCTCTCTGCATTGACCGCCTTCGGCGAAGACCTCAAGCCCAACAAAGATGCCGCAGAATCGGTGCAGCATAATATCGAGTCGCTGATTTCCTGGGTCTATGACGTCAGAGTATGGACCACCCGCGACAGCCTGCTCATCGAAGCAAAGTGGCGAAAGCCTCTGGCAATGGTCAAGCTGGGCCTTGAAAAATTTTACATGGACGCCGAGATGGTCGTGCTCGATTATGTGCCGATGCCGCACCTGCCGATTGTAAAGGTAAAAGGACTGGCGGTGGTGCCGAGAACACCGCCAACAGGCAAAGTCTGGGACTGTGAGGACCTCGCCGCCGCGGTAGCCGTGCTGAGCCTGCTCGACCGCAGAGACCGGCTCGACCCATCCGCAAAACCGCTGCTCGATGAAATCGACAGCATCGACATAAGCAATTTCAAGGGCCGCGAAAATGCCCGCTTTCCTCATATCGTTCTTTACGCTAAGGACAATACCGAGATTATCTGGGGGGCCGAGCTTGGCGACTGGGCACAACATCTCGAAGCGAAGGATGAGGACAAGCTGGCCAAGCTTTACGGCTATTACAAAGAATACGGCTCACTCCAAAGCGGAGATAAATATATCAATCTCCGCGACCCGCTGTACAAAGTCCCCCTGCCGATTGACAAGTATTAGGCCCTTGCAAAACTGTTCAGCGCCCCCGCCAGGTCTGTATAGTGATAGGGAATTTCAAATTCCGTACAGAGTGCTTTTAATTCCTCCAGGGCCGATTCGCTCAATTTGCTTTGAAAATCTGCATCGCCTTTGCAGCAGAAGATTCTACAGCCGGCAAAACGATGCTCGTAAACCGTGCACTTGCCGTCGATATTGTACGGGCATCGGCTCGTCGGCATAGGCATTATATTTTCTGCGCCCATCTTCGCAGACAAATACATCAGCTCCGGCGGGGTAACGAACAAGCGATGGTCGAATTCGCCGAAATCACAGCACTTCCCGCAAGCCCGGCACACCCCGGCCAGGTTAGCTTGGTCGCGGGTTTGCGAGTCCAGCCGGCCGTAGATTTCACGCACCTTATTTACGATTCGGCGGTTGGTTTTCATCTTCCCACCACCTCTTGAGTTTCTTTAGCTTTTCTATCTCGTCGGCTGTGTAAAGCCTTCCGCGATTGATACCGCTGCATTTTTTAGCCGCCGTATTCCAGGCCTTTTCGCCGGCCAGATTGACCGGCCAGAACGGCCAGCTCCTGCACTGGCTCGGCCGAACGGGATAAATACAACACGTTCTTCGCCCGCCGCTATTTTCCAGAAATATGCAGTCTTTCGTAAGGTCGTGTTCGATAATCGAGCTCCTCAGTCCGATGCGCCTCAGGTACCTTCGCCGAAATTCCCCGGGCGATATCTCTAAAAAATCTGCAATGATTTCGACCTCCGGCCGGCTTACCCAGATAAATCCCTCACCCGGCCCGGAGCAGCACCCGCCGCACTGCATACACTCAAAATGCAGACCACCAGCATACCACGGAGTTTTCTTCTTCGACGGCATTTATAGTGCTCACGATTGAAATTTCCCGTTTGTTCGCGGGCAAGTAACCTTAAAACTATAATTTACAATCCTAATCGCGGGAATTTATTACCCTTAAGGGTATATATTACCACCTTAGTACCGCTCCGGTGTCGGCGCTGGTCGCCATCGAGGCGTACTTGCCTAAGCAGCCGGTTGTGATTTTCGGCTCCGGAGCCGACCAGGCCTTCTCCCGCTCGGCTAATTCTTCATCAGAGAGCTTTACGCTCAGCCTGTTGTTCGGGATATCGACCTCAATTATGTCGCCGTCTTTGAGCAGGCTGATTGGGCCGCCCACAGCCGCCTCAGGACTTACATGCCCGATGCAGGCGCCTCTTGTCCCGCCGCTGAATCGCCCATCTGTAATCAGCGCGACGGATTCGCCGAGCCCCGCGCCCATAAGATAGCTGGTCGGACTGAGCATCTCCTGCATACCCGGGCCGCCCTTGGGACCTTCATAGCGGATAACGACCACATCGCCTTCTTTGACCTTTCCGCCTAAAATACCTTCGCAGGCCTCTTCCTGGCTCTCGAAGATAACCGCAGGGCCTGTGTGCGTCAGCATTTGAGCTGTAACGCCCGCCGTCTTGACTACGCTGCCCCTGGGAGCAAGGTTTCCCGTTAGAATCACCAATCCTCCCCTCTTCGAGTAGGCCTTATCCAGCGAATGGATTACCTCCGGCTCTTTAATCTCGGCGCCGGCGATTACTTCTCCGAGCGTTTTGCCGGTCACAGTCAAACAATCGCCGTTCAGCAAATTCGGGACCTTGTTGATTTCATTCAGTATCGCGCTTATACCCCCGGCGGCATCGACATCCTCCAGATGATATTTGCTCGACGGCGATACCCTGCAGATATTGGGGCACTTGGCAGAGATTGCGTTTATGCGTTCGAGGTCGTACTTGATACCGGCTTCACCGGCCACCGCCAGCGTGTGCAGTACCGTATTTGTCGAGCCGCCCATTGCCATATCCAGGACAAGCGCGTTGTCTAACGATTTCTCGCTGACAATATCCAGCGGCTTGATGTCCTTCTCGATAAGGGTCATAATCTGCGCGCCCGCCGCCTTGTAAAGCTCCTGCCGCTTCGGGTCGGCCGCAAGAATTGTCCCGTTGCCCGGCAGTGCCATCCCGACCGCCTCGCATAGACAGTTCATCGAATTGGCCGTGAACATCCCGGAGCAGCTGCCCTCCGCCGGACAAGCCGTATTCTCAAGCTCTTTGAGCCGGGCCTCGTCAATCCTGCCGGCATTCAATTGGGCGACCCCTTCGAATACGCTGATAAGGTCAATCACCTCGCCGTCTTTTGTTTTTCCCGCCGCCATCGGCCCGCCGGAGACAAATATCGTCGGAACATTCAGCCGCATCGCAGCCATCAACATCCCCGGTATGATTTTATCGCAGTTGGGGATACAGATAAGCCCGTCAAAGCAGTGCGCCCGGACCATAGTCTCGACCGAATCGGCGATAATTTCACGCGAGGCCAACGAATATTTCATCCCCGTATGGCCCATCGCAATACCGTCGCAGACCGCTATCGTATTAAATTCAAAAGCAGCCCCACCGGCCCGGCGGACAGCCTCCTTGACGAGACGCCCGACTTCGTTGAGGTGAACGTGACCGGGCACTATCTCGCAAAAGCTGTTGGCAATACCGATAAAAGGCTTGTCAATATCCCCATCGCCAAGACCGCAAGCGTGAAGTAAGCTGCGGTGCGGGGCCCGCTCAAAACCCTTTTTGACTGTGTCGCTTCTCATGATAAAGATTCTCCAAAAAACATTAACAAAGTCATACTGACCGTTTTTGTATAGGATATCGCCATAAGTGCTTATCTACCAGTAATATAGCATAATTTGTCATTCCCGCGAAGCTTGTGCCCGCGGTAGCGGGTAGCGGGAATCCAAATACACAATTACAGTGTTAATCCGTGTCTAAAAAGCAGTGTAAATCAGCGTCTAAAACCGGAATCGGTAACCATAAAATGCTATTGTAATCGCTGATAATGGCCGAACAAAGAAAATTCGGTTGTTTTTACCCGATGTCTATTTCCCGCCGTCGTTGCGGCAAATTCGGGTTTTTTTGGAAACACAAAACGTACAATTTCCTGATACCCCCCTTCGTAGGCACAAGTTTTCCCGGATGAAGTCGTGCAAAACAAATAAAATTTGTTAGAATATCTGTTGATCCTGCTATGTGTGCCGTTGTAGGGGAACGAGCCAAAGACAAAACCGCAGGGCGTTCTTGATGGAACTTTATGTCCCGCGTTGCGATATAATCGAAAAATGTTGGGATGAGTTTACGGAAAAAGAAGCTCAATTACTTTCGGGTTAGGTACTTATAACTTTATTTTGATATTTTTCCTTTCGTGGTTTATAATACAACAAAAACAGTATAAATTCATACTTGAGACAACAAGATGTCGATATGCAGATTTGAAACTAACAACTGAAATCTGAAAATGGAACGAATAAATATACAACCAAAATTGTTTCTTTGGGCTCTCGAGCGTTGCGGTAAAACCGAAGATGCAATGGAAAGCAAGTTTCCAAAGATCGCAGATTGGTTGAGTGGCAAAGTATATCCAACACTCAAGCAGTTAGAAAAATTTGCTGCTGCAACATACACACCTCTTGGGTATTTTTTTCTCAAGGAACCTCCTGAAGACAAGTTGCCAATACCTGATTTCAGAACGGTCAAAGGGCAACCTGAGCGTCCCAGCCCAAATTTATTAGATACAATTCAAACCATGCAATCCAGGCGGGATTGGATGCGGGAGTTTTTGCTTGAAGAAGGCCAGCTCCCCCTATCTTTTATTAAGAGCGTTACGTTAAGGACAAACCCTGTCAAGGTAGCAATGGCGATGCGCAACATTCTGTCCCTTCCTGATGGCTGGGCTAACAAAGTATCTACTTGGAAAGAAGCTTTAAGGCTCCTACGAAAGGCAATAGAAGATTCCGGTGTTATGATTGTTATTAATGGAGTTGTTGGGAATAATACTCATCGGCCTTTAGATGTAGCAGAATTTCGAGGCTTTGCCTTAGTTGACGAATATGCGCCATTGCTTTTTGTTAATGGTCGTGATTCCAAATCTGCTCAGATGTTTACTGTTGTCCATGAGTTGAGTCATTTATGGATAGGATATGAAGGAGTCTCCAATTTTAATAAATTGCAACCTGTTGAGACAAAAGTAGAAAAATTTTGTAACCATGTTGCAGCAGAGTTCCTTGTACCATCGAGTGAATTCAAAAAGGCCTTAGGAGAAAATCAAAGCGAAAGTGATCATGACCTCTTTCATATTTTGGCAAGAAGATTCAAAGTTAGCCCTCTTGTAATCGCACGCCGAGCTTTGGATATAAAACATATTAGCAAAAACCGTTTTTTTGATTTCTATAATAATCATGTCAAAGATAGCGAAAGAGATAGAGAAATTCGTAAAGCTAAAAAAGAGAAAGAGGGTGATTTCTGGAAAACTCAGGGAGTTCGTATAGGAGAGCTTTTTGGCAGTGCGGTAGTCCAAGCAACTTTAGAGGGACGGTTGCTTTATCGTGATGCATATCGGCTCACAGGACTAAAAGGGGAAACATTTGATAGTTATGCCACATTACTTGGTTTTTAGGTTTTAGGTATGCCCGACACAGTAAAATACATATTGGACGCAAATATTTTCATAGAAGCCAAACGCAGATACTATGCTTTTAATTTGTGCCCCGGATTCTGGGAGTCCTTATTACATCACAATAATATAGGTAATCTTGAAAGTATCGACCACGTTAAAAAGGAACTTTTAGAAAGCAAGGACAATTTAGCTGCCTGGAGCAAAAAAGCACCTGACTTGTTTGCTTCGACAGATAGTAAACTTGTTTTGGCGGATTATGGTGCCATCATTCAATGGGCACAGAGCCAAGAGCGTTTCAATGATGCAGCAAAAAGCGAGTTTGCCAGTGGTGTAGATGCATGGGTAATTGCATACGCCAAAGCCAATAATGCTATTGTTGTTACCCAGGAAGTTTCTGCACCAAAATCACGTAAAGACGTAAAAATACCAGATGTCTGTAATCATTTTAATGTTAAATACACAAATACTTTTGATATGCTTCAGAAATTAGGAATAGTTTTTTATTGGAGAACTTCTTAGAGATCAATTAAAGGCGTCCGGCCATATTTCTTTTTTCGGGGCACATGCCCCAGGCCACGAGCTACGAAATAAATCCCGCACTTTTTTTCATTTTCTCGCAATACTAACCACGATTCACGAATCACGAGCGACGACATAAACCCCGCCCTTGCCGACAAAGGAAAAAAGAAGCAAGCCATAAAAACCCTGTTTTCGTGCAAATTTTCAGTAAAGTTGCCTCATAAAAGATTTTTCTTGACCGTTCAAGGTGATTTTGGCAGGATTATTGATGTCGTACGGAGAAAATTATGTTGTTTAAGAGGTTATCTGGGAAATGTCAGCTAATATTGATGTGTTGTTTTGTAGTCCTGAGTGCCGGATGTGGTGAAGAGAATTCAGTTGCGCCAAAAAGCCATCGCCGGATACTTGCCATGATGGGAGCAAAAGGGACAGAAGCAGCATCCGAGCAGGATATTCAGCAATACAAAAATATCTTCGGCAGGATGGACGCCGATGGGGATGGTCAATTGACCGAGGAGCAATATGTAAAAAACTCACGGCACATGAATGAAATGGCCAGGAGAAAAATTTTCACTGCGATGGACCGTAACAAAGATAGTATAGCAACCGAGGCCGAGTATGTTCAGAACAGGATAATCACCGATGAGGCCAAATCTATCTATGAACAGATGGACAAAAATGATGACGGGAAACTAACAAAGGATGAATTTGAGGTGGAAGAAGTTTTCGATGAATTCGATATGAATGCAGATGGAATGTTAACTGTGCCTGAGTACCTCAGAGTATGGGGCAACTGGGCCAGGGAATAAAAAAAGGAAGGCACTATTTATGCGAAAAGCAGTTATTCTGATTAAGTCAGGGTGATTTTTTGTCGGTTTGTAGACTTTTTCGGTTGTTTTTGGAAACACAAAACGTATAATTACGAGTTAAACGGGCCTCGGTTTCGCGATACGCACCAACGGAGTCCGGAGTTCAGTCTGACATGATGTGCGGCAAACCGGGACCGGGTTTGCCGTAAAATTATACCCTTAAGGGTAATAAATTCCCGCGACTGGGATTGTAAATTGTTGTTTTAAGGTTACTTGCCCGCGAACCCGCCGCGGCGGGGGAAATTTCAATCGTGAGCACTATAAAACTTGCTGGGAGTTAAAATGATGACATCAAATAAAATCCTCGGTTTCGCCGGTGTCGTGATTTGTGCACTGCTGCTGACAGCCGGCTGTGTCGAAAAAGCCGTCAAGCCGAAAGTAGAGCCCAAAGAGGTTGAGACCATAGTTGAACCCAAAGAAGACAAACCAACCGTACAACTCGCGTTGAAGTTCACTGCGCAGGATTCAACAACTTACAAGGTAACAACAGTGGGCCAAAAGACCGTCGCATGGGAGGGCCCGACGGAAAGCAAGCCCGCCGCTTTCAAGGGCGGTTCCACCGGCAACAGAATCGAAATGACCTTCACCCAGCAGATACAAAGCGTCGACGATAAAGGCAATGCTCTCGCCCGGATTACTATCAAAGACCTGAAGTATTCGGCCGTAGTCAAAGACAACGCCGTTACGGACTTCGACAGCTCGAGAGAAAAAGACCGCAACAGCCCCTTTTATAAATTAATCGGCCAAAGTTACACGATAGAAATCACCCCTGCCGGCCAGGTCTTAAAAACCATCGAAATAAACCAGGCGCTGTCTGCCGTCAAGGGCACTTCCACAACACACAAAACCGCTGCGACACTGCTTTCCCCGAATTTAATAAAAGAGCGACACTCAATCCCGGCCCTACCCGCCGCCGAAAAAAACAAACTACAAACGGAGGACAATTGGAGCAGCACAAAGACCTTTGATTTCGGAATGCTCGGCTCAAAATCTTATGAAAGAATCTATACACTCAAAGAAATCAAAAGCACAGACAGCGGCCGGGTCGCCGTCACGAGTATGAAAGCCATTCCATCATCGGAAATGGCAGAGCAGCTTCACAAAGAACAAACCTCCGGCCTGCTCTCAAGGATGTTCGATAATACGGATAGCTACACAGGCGAGCTGAAGCTGGACTTGAAGACCGGCAAAATTGAACAATATCGTGAAGAAATAAAGTCGGAATGGGTAGCCATCGACCTGGCCGGTGGAAAGCAAGGCGACAAAGCCCCCGCCGCATTGAGAATGACCGCCTCTCGCCTCTATCACATCGAGAAAATGGATTAAAACCTGCGGCCGGAACAATCGCTTTGGCAGCCGGAGTATTAAGACTAAATCAAGTGAAAGGAGTAAAATTGAAAACTGCAATATCAATCTTCGCGGCTTTGGCTCTGAGTGTTTTTGCAGGATGCAACAAAACATCCAGGATTGAAAAGCCGCTAAGCAAAGGAAAAACTCTACTTACCGTGGATTTCCAGGAGAACCAGACCCTGCAATACAAATTTGTCTCCAGCAAAGACATTGAGGTTATTTTAGAGCCTACAAAGTCCACATCGAAAGCAGCAAAGGGAACCACCAGCAGATTGACCGAGTCAATGGAATTGGTCGTCGCCTATACACCAGTCAAAATAGACCCCTACGGCCTTACCACCATCAAGGCGACCTGCAAATCCGTAAAAGTCAGGCGGACCAGAAGTTCAGGCGGACAAACGGGTGGAAAAGATGCCGTGGAAAGTCTTCCAGGCAAAAGCTTCACATTTACCATCGACCCCACAGGCAAAATCAAGGATTATTCGCAATTAGATGAGCTAATCAAGGAAATCGGCAAAAAAGCCTTCCGCCCAAAAAGTGATAAAGGCAGAACCAAAGAACCGGATATGATTGGAGATTTCGTTGCTTCGCAGTGGTTTCTCTGGGATGCGGTTTCCAGCATTGACAATCCCTCCCAGGGCGTTGCTGAGGGTCAAAGCTGGAAGTCGCAACTCATCGTAACCGGGCCAATGGTGATGAGGCAGGCAAGAGACGTTATTTACAGGCTCGAAGAAGTCCGCCCGTCCCCAAAGGGGCAAATCGCTGTAATAAGCAGCTCATACACCCTGGCTGATTCGGTTCCAAAAAGCTGGCCTGTACCCTATTCCGGAAAGTTCAAGATGAGCGGGACTTTCGGTTTCTTCAGGGGATACGGCATTCTGGAACTGCAGGGACAAGGCGAAGAGCTGTTCAACGTCGACACCGGACAAACTCAGCAGTACAACCAGGAGTACCTGATGAAAATGAAAGCCTTTCTCCCATTGCCTATCGGCGCACAACCAAAGATAAATATCAAGCAAAAGCTGTCGATGACGCTTCTCAAATGATTGGTAACTGGTAACTGGGTGGATGAGCGAATGAGCGAATGAGTGAATGAGACAACGCATAAACGCATTTACGCATTAACGCATTTACAGGAACGGAGGTAAGCGCAGATTGGAACGCAAAAATCTTTGGGCGCCGTGGCGAATCAAATACATCCAGTCTCTAAGCGAAAGCAGCGACTGCTTCATCTGCCATAATATGGACAATCCCGGGGATGACGACAAAAACCTCGTGCTCTGGCGAACGGAAAAAAGCATCGTAATTCTCAATCGCTTCCCATACAACAACGGCCACCTGCTCATCGCCCCGGCCCGACATTTCAGCGACCTCGACCAGGCAGACGAAGAGGAACTGTTGGATTTGCTCAAGCTCGTCAGAGAATCGCAAAAAGCCCTGTCCCTGGCGATAAAACCCCACGGTTTTAATGTCGGTATGAACTTTGGGCGATGCGCGGGGGCCGGATTACCCGGCCATTTGCACATCCACGTTGTCCCCCGCTGGGACGGCGATACGAATTTTATCAACGTATGCAGTGATACCGATGTTATCAGTCAGTCTCTGACCGACCTTCTTGAACTGCTAAAACAGGCATCCAAAGACCACGACCTTCCCGGCTTGTAATATAGGAACTCTACTTTTTCCTTCTGTCAGCTTCCTTGGTAGTTATACGCTTTGAGGTTTTCGCATCTCTACCATCTTTAGAGCTGCCATTTCTTTTTTTAGTCACAAGACATTCCCTCACATATAAACTTGCATGAAGCTGTGTAGGGGTTCGGTACCTCATCGCTGTTGTTCTCCTCATGAGAGATATTTTTTTGACTGCCTAAAGGATTCTCTGCCGTATCGAATCCCTTCAACAATATTGCCTAACAATAATTTTATCAAACGGTCAAGTTCGGTTCCACTTTTGTAATCTGCCTGGGCAATAAAATCCACTCTTTCGGCTTTCAATAACTCTTTGCAGATTTTCTTGCCGTGAGAACTATGGGATTTATAAACAGCAACGGCATATCCTCCATTTTTTCTAATTACCGTCATACAAGGAACGTCTGTCAGCCCATCGCCGATATACAGGATATTTTGAAAAGGTATAGGCCGCAGATGTACAGGCATGTGCAGATTGATGTTTTCATTCAAGTTTTCTTTGCCTTTATTAATTCTGAAAATGAACTGAGTTTTTAAAGTGTCGTTCACTATTACATTTGGGAAAACCGCCGCTCCATACTCATCGTAATAATATTCTGAAGCAAATACTTTATAAAAATACCTGGCTATGCTCGTTCCCGATATTATCTCCTTTAAGCCCGCTGAAATTACATAATGCCTGACTTCTATATCGCTATAAAACCGCTTTTTAACATAATCATTTATTCGCTTAAAGTAAGTTTGAACACCCGGGAAATAATTGATATTTTTAGCTAATTCCTTTAGCATCGGAGCAGTAACTGGAAAATGTCTGGATTTGGATTTTTCGAGCATCAAACGCATATAGGCAACAATTCCTTCGCCGTTTGTTTGCGCAGACTCTTCGTTGACTTGTTTCCAGAACTTCTTGCCGTCCTTAATGCCGATTTTCGGCAAAATTGTGTATTCCTGCATTGGCTGGGGGGTCAGCGTGCCGTCAAAATCATAAACGATTGCGATAACATTATGCTTAAATTCTTTACTCATAAAAGCAAATGGTATCTACTTTGGGGCTGGCTTGTCAAATGCCATTTTTCAAAAAGCGTTTTTTTCGAAGAAAGTTAATCGCGGATTGATATCGTATCTCGTGAACTGTGAAGCGTATCTCGCCAGAGGAGGCCGTTTTGAAAGAATGAGTAAATGCGTTGATGGGTAGATGAGGCGCCAGGAAGGAAAATCAAATATGTTCAGCGACACAAATAATAAAATTGTTGGCCCCCTGCACCGCAGGGGGTTTTTAAAATAAAAATGTTAGGGTTATGTTTAACTTTTAGCCCTGGCCACTGGCCAGGGTTCTCCATAATAATCATTTAAAAGGGACGCAGATTCCTGGTTTCGCAGAAAAATAGGTGAATGACCATAGTTATTTCATTGAAAGAAAGTCTTCAACTTAAGAAGAAGAGGCATCCAAAGTGTCGCCAACGCCTTTGCTGTTTCTACTACCTGCCCTACTCGGTCTAATACAGCGTGCGCAATCGAAGGCTGACGTGCTACCTTCGTCGAAGCACATTGGGCAGTGATAAAAGATAGGTATTGTAAAATCTCGTCTTTTTTCTGCGTCTCCAATTGCTTTTCTTCCAGAACAGCCTCCGTAAACTCCTTGATAGAAAGGGCCAGTTCCTGATCTCCTCCTTGTGCTATTCTGTCCATCGCTACCTCGATCTGCCGTACTTGCCCCGTGTTGATAGCCCCAACGACGCTATCACTTACTGTAATATTGTTGACACTGACCGGCCCCTGTTGAATTGTCGGATGCGGGACAGAGAATCAAGGGAACATACCTGGCAATCCGACTTGAGCTTCAGCCATCCCCAAGGCGAAGTTGAGTGCACCGACATTGGCAGCGAGCTCGGCCTGCCACATCTGGTCAACCTTGGCTTTGCAACCCAAACAAAGGGCATGCCCCCCAACCTCGAACATGGCGGCCTTGCCGCACTGGCTACATTTTGGCATGAGAGTTTCTCCTTTCTCAGAAACGCGGTTTGTTAGGGACAGACACCGTTTTCTGTGCACTTGCCCTAGCCATTAATAGGCGGATGTGCCCAGTTTTCACAATTCCTTAATGTATTTCAGCCTCTTCTCTTTCACTATGTGATCATCAGCGGTCAATATCTTCTTATGTTTGCGAATCCACACCATTGCCGGAGTCGCTGCATCATAGATTACGTCGAATACCTCAATAGCGTCTCTGATGAGCGCTTCCCTATGAATGAAGTTAACGTAAATCTTCCCACTGTATTTTCCAAAGATTGCCACTGCGTAGCAACTTCTATCATAGACGGCAAAGGCTTCCAGCGGATACGGGAAGCCCCTGCCCTTCTCGTTTAGCTGCTCGACGGAGCAAACCCTCGCCCTGATTCCCAAACCATAATGGACCGAGACTTCTATTAAGAGCCTTCGCAGAAGCTCCCGGTTTTCCCAATATCTGCTGTCGTACACAAACACTCGTCGTTGGTCACAATGTCGCTTCAGATTCAGCTTGTATTGAATCGCTAGGTACTTCGCAGCATGCTCTGTATCCCATAGACTATGTAGTTCGTTGAAAGTCACAACGCGGTACACACTCTGAACATCGGCAACATAGATTGCTGTCTTTTCGGTCCACTCCGAATAGAGTTCGGCGAAGCTTGCCATCTGCAAGACACCCCGTTCCCTGCAACGGCCTTTCAAGCTGGAATATGCGGAAAGCGTATCCTTCAGAGTTCCTCTCTCGAGCGCAGCTGCGAATCCATCGTCTAAATACGTGTCTACGTTCGGGCGCCGAGCACTCAACTGCCTCTCAACAGCGCTGCTTCCCATACTTGTTATTGCCTCAAGCATGATAAGGATTAACGAGAGCAACATGTCCAGGTCTGGTATCGTGCGTGTGCCTGTTCTCCCGAAGTACTCGCCAGCAACGACCTCCCCGAGTACCCTCTTTGCCCCTGCGTGCAACACTGTGTCGGCGAGCCGCTTCTTGTCCCTGGACATCTCTTGCCATATTTCCTTGATCCTCTCTACAATATACATTTTACATGCTGCCTACCGCTTTCGGGACTTGAAGAGGCGATGCCTCCAAATCCTCGCAAGCTAGTGGAAGAAGAGACCCAAAACCTTTTTGATCTAATAGATTCATTCAATCGCCAACAAAGTCGGCTTGAGCAAAACGAACGACGAAATACGAACCACGAACGACGCGAAAACTGCACTTTCGTAGTAGCCTTTCCGGCGGTAAGGTAGCACAGGGCTAAGGGGAAAGCAAGGAAATTTTTTGCTCGCCCGCCGTTGCATTTGTAATTATACCCATCTTTTCGACCGAGAGCAAGTAATTCCACCAACAACTCACTATTCACTACTCACCATCCCTTTGTGGCATTTTTCGCGTTAAGAATAGGCTATAGGGAGTGAATATCCAATATCGAATAGAGAATGACGAATTATGAAGTCAAAGAGATGTTGAGATAGGTAAGCGTGTCAATCAAAAGTGACGGTAGCCGAGAACAAAAATCCACTTTTTTAAATTTTTTTTAACTCCTTTTTTGACAACAACTTAATCCTGCCAATCCTGTCAAAATTCAAGCCATTTTCGCATCAAACGTGCAAGTTCGTCCAATAGTAGAAGGCCGTTGTTTTCGGCCTGCCGGCGAAAAACGCCAAATACGAAATTCTAAACTCGATACCAGGTACTCGATTCTGGATGCTGGATACGAGATACTTACGACTCCGGGGGCAGGTAACCATCAGAATCATCGTAATAACCATCGCAGCTTACTTGGCACGCGTTGCTATATGGCCGGTGCTTTTGTATCGGCGGGCGCGCTACGGGTATGCCTTTCGGCGGATTCGCATGGCGCAGCCTCGGTACGCAAAGGTGGACCCGGCCGATTACAAGCGACTGCGAAAATACCAATGGTTTGCAACAAAAGGAACAAACTGCTTCTACACGCGGGGATGTGTGGCAAACAGCAAAACAGGAAAAGAAAAGCTTGTTTACATTCACCAGATGATTATCGAAGTCCCTGAGGGGATGGTGGTTGACCATATAAATCACGATGGTATGGACAATAGAAGCGCCAACCTCAGAGCTGCAACTCGGGCACAGAACACACGCAACAGGAAAAAATTCGCCAAATCGAGCGGTTCTAAATATAAAGGAATTTATTTCAGAAAAAAAACTCGCAAATGGGAGGTTTTGATAACGTTCGAGAAAAAGAAGATACATCTTGGCACCTTCCCTAACGAAATCGAGGCCGCCAAAGCATACGACCGGGCCGCTGTAAAGTACCACGGAGAGTTTGCATGTCTGAACTTTCCAAATAACGACTAATAGTGTGTCATGATTGAATATGTAGCTTGTCATTCTGAACGAAGTGAAGAATCTCAATTGCACATTGAAAGTAGTTGTATTGCTAAAGCCGGATGCTTCGCTCCGCTCTCCTATGGAGTCCTTACGGACAGCATGA
>JAUWPZ010000005.1 GCA_030611315.1 Sedimentisphaerales bacterium | reverse complement strand
TCAAGAAAAAAAATCACATAAATTACTCTTTTTTTCACCCACCACAACCTCCAAGCAAAACAGATTTCAATCGTTTTGCGCCTGTGCAGCCGCCCAAAGACCCACACCGATACAACCGAGTACAAAAAAAATTATACCCTTGAAGGGTAGTAAATTCCCGCGAGTAAGATTGTAACTTAGTTCTAACGCCACTACCTGTGGCACAAGTTACCCGCGAACAAACAGGAAATTTCAACTGAGAGCACTATACCTGCCCGCCCCTATGGGGCAGGCGAACCCGCCGCGGCGGGGGAAATTTCAATCGTGAGCAGTATAGATATATGCTTAAATCCTCCGCAAAAGAACAGGGCCTATACCTTTAATCGGTATAGGCCCCGAATTTGTACAAACTTATTGGTTAACCAATACTTTTGAAAAGTATCAGCGCTTCCTGCGAGCACACAGCAGACTCAAGCCACCAAAACCAAGCAGGGCTATTGTTGCAGGCTCAGGGATACATTTCGTTGTAATATCCAGTTGGTCAACTAATATATCACCCTTAATGAAGATCCATTCTCGTTCTGGATTCGGCCAGATTTCGATATAGTACGACGTTTCATACCAACCATTATCCAAGGGCATGTCCGGATCTTTGCTCTTTATTACTTCAAAGTCAATAAGGGCGGCGCCGACAACCGGGAACGGTTCAGCACCAACACCCGGAAAATCGGGCAAAGGGCACGAATCATTCGGCTTCCAAACCAAGTCAATTGTGATTTCCTTCCAATAATCTATATCGGGATTGTTGTCAAGAACCACATCAAACTCGCCCAAAGCCCATATACCATCCCTTCCATCCTGTGACGGTATATATGTGGATAACGCACTGACATACAAATCCGTTGAACCATAGGGGTTGGAGGTTTGGATATGAGTAAGTCCCTGGTCGAAAGTCCATATATCAGAAGTCCCCGCAGAAGCAACGGAACCAACTGCCAAAACAAATACTATAAAACAAATCAATTTATTCATCTTAGTGCTCCTCCCAAAAAACAGCATTCCTTTGTGTAGATATTCCGGCAACAAGCCAAAATGCCTGTTGCTCTCGCCAAGCATACACAACTTAAACAAGTGTTATGCCTGTCTTAAACAACTTTTTACAAGCACTTCGTTAATCTTCACCAATTCAATAATACCCGTGCTTGTTTCTAACATCCCTGAGACGGCTTTTATCCTCCTCCATGAGGAAGCCCTGCATGAGCTATTATTTCCCCTTAAGTCTTCCGAAGCACCTACGTCATCCTGACAACGTCCATATTTAGCTATAAGCTTCTGAACACTTAAGCATCAAAAAGCTCAACATTTTCGGGCGTTAATCTACACTATATAGTGTACTTTGTCAAGGAAAATACTTATAGGACGTGGGATTTTTTAGCAGATATCTCAAAAAAAACACTTAACGCTTTTATATTACTTGGTTTACAGGATATTTTGGGTGGCGGAAAAATATGCCGAAATTTTTCTTTGAGCGATTATCGGCCTCCTGGCAACACAATTTAAGCCCCGCATAGGGCAAATCGCCGCCAAATCAACTCTCTATCTTAGCCAAAGCACCCAGAGTCGAGCACCCAGCTCTATTCTCGTTATCTGCGGCTCAAATTCGCTATTATCAGAATACCTCAGGAAGGATTTTACTTACGGCGTTTCGAAGGTAGCTGGAGATTTGTCTTTCGGAGTTCATGCCGAGGATTTTCCTGGCGAGGTTATTGCAATCCTGTAACGTGACCGAGCGAATGATCTGCTTTATCTCCGGCATCATCGGGGGAGCGATTGAAATGGTCCTGACACCTATGCCGAGCAGTAACATAATATACTCGGGCTCCGAAGCCATCTCGCCGCAAACGCTGATGTCAATCTGGGCCTTGTGGGCATCCTGCATGACCGTCCTTATAAGGCGCAAGACAGCGGGGTCGGCGGAGGAATACAGGGTCGAAACCAGTTCGTTGCCCCTGTCCACAGCCAAAGTATATTGAGTAAGGTCATTTGTTCCAATACTGAAGAAATCAGCGTCTCTGGCAAGCGAATACGCAGTCAAGGCGGCAGAAGGGGTCTCAATCATAATGCCGACCTGAATATCTTTATTATAGGGTATTGATTCGTCGCCGAGGTCCTCCATAACATCGCGCAGAATCATCTTGGCCTGCATGAGTTCCTGGAGATTGGTGATTAAGGGGAACATTATCTTAACATCGCCGAGGACGGAGGCCCGCATAATCGCCCGGAGCTGAGTCTTGAACATCATAAGGTTCTGGAGGCAAAACCTTATGGACCGCAGGCCGAGGAAGGGATTGGGCTCGCGCGCAAAACGCTTGCTCTGTGTGTACTTGTCCGCTCCGAGGTCAACCGTCCTTATTATCACAGGCCTGTCGCGGAAGACGCCGATGGTTTCAGCGTAAGCCTGATAATGCTCCTCTTCGGTAGGCTCGGTCTTTCTGCTGAGATACAAGAACTCCGTGCGGTATAAGCCTATACCCTCGCCGCCCTTCTGCAGAACGAGTTCGGCCTCATCGGGAAACTCGATATTTCCCAGGATTGTAATTTTCACGCCGTCGCGGGTCACGGAGGGCTTTTCTATTATCTCATCAAGCTTATGCTCAAGCTCTATAAATTCGCGGGAATATTGCTCATACTCCTCGATAGTCTGCCGGTCTGGATTTACGATTACAATGCCGCGATTACCATCGATAATTACGTTATCGCCGCCACTGACGGACTCGGAGAGTTCTTCAACAGCCACGACGGCGGGGATGCCCAGAGAACGAGCGACAATCGCCGTATGACTGGTTCGCCCACCGGTATCGGTAGCAAAGCCTTTTACGAATTCCTTATTAAAACCAGCGGTTTGAGTGGGGCTGAGCTCTCGAGCGACAATAACGACCTCTTCGGTCAGATGGCCTATGTCCTCGCGTCTTTTGCCGAGAAGCTGTTTGAGTAAACGTCTCTCAATATCGTAGATGTCCGCGGCCCGCTCACTTATATAAGCATCTTTGACCTTGGTAAAATGTGAAGCAATCCGGCGAAGGATGGACGAGACACCATATTCGGCCGTAACCAATTCGGCCTGAATCAAATCATTTATCTTCTTTTTCAGACTTCTGTCGCGCAGGAAACGCAAATGCACGGCAAAAATATCCTTTACCTTGCCGCTCTCGGCCTGGTCCTGAGCCGCCTCGAGTTGAGTTAATTCTTCGATTGCACCGGCAAAGGCATTCTTAACCCGCTGAATCTCGCTCATCCGTTGCGAAGGATTTATTGAGCGCCGGGGAATTCGATAATCCTCGGCATCAATGACAAGCGCACGAGCAATGGAAATGCCCGGTGAGACGGCTATTCCTTTTTTTATCTCCATCGGATACTTCTACAATCTTTCTTTGCCAAAAAGCCACAAAAATACTGAAGCGTGAAATGCCTGAAGTTAAAGATTGTTTTTCAATTTTAGCTCACCTCAGGCACTTTGGCTCACTTCTCTTTTCTTCGTGTCTTCGCGGCCCTCTCAAATCTAACTTTTTTTCTGTTTTTTCGGGGGCGGCTCATCAAACATTTGCTCTTCTACAAGCCGGCGCAAAGCGACGAGCGCTTTTTCGGCATCGTCACCTTCGGCTTTAATTTTTAGTTTCGTACCGCAAGTTGCCGCGAGCATGCTCATCTGCATAATGCTTTTTCCGTCCACGCTGTTCTCGCCGCTGCTGACGGTAACATCACAATCAAAGGTACTTGCGGCATCAACGAACCGCATTGCCGGGCGCATATGAAGACCATCGGCGTTTTTTATTTCAACTTCCGTTTCGAAAACCAGCTTATCCAAGGCCTCTTCCACTGCCTGCATCCTGTATCAACAAATTATATTACCAAAGACGGATTTTCATCGGTCTCTCTGAGAAGGTCTTCGACCTGCTCGACGGTGCGGCACTGCCTGAGAAACTTTCTGAACTTTTCGCGCTGTAAATGCCTGAATACGTTCTCCATGGCCTGTAAATGCCTGTCGGGATTGTCCACAGGGCTAATCAAAAGCACTACCGAGTAAACCGGTTGTTTGTCGAGAGAAGAAAAATCAATGCCGGCACTGCTCTGTCCGATGACCGCGACCACATCTTTAACGGCGCTATGGTTGACGTGAGGAACAGCCACGCCCTTGCCCATTCCCGTACTGGCTTCGTTTTCCCTTTGAATAATCGCCTCAGTAATCTCTTTGCAACTGCCCTTTCTGAGTGCACCCGCCTTGTCAAGCGAGGAAACAAGCTCGGCTATTACACCATTACGGTCTGTTGCCTGTAGTTCAGGAACTACCGTTTCAAAACAGATAAAATCCGCAAACTTCATCTTTTCCACCCAAAATTATCACTTACGGTCTATTCGGTTACATCAAATATCAAAATATAAAAGTCAAAAAAATGGTTATCGCCTGCCTCTGTGTTTTCCGACTCAAGTCGCGGCGGCTATCCTTGACTCCGACGCCCACGACCAAAAACAATAGCCGAGGATATATGTGACGGCCATTCGCTCAAAAGTCGCTGTTTTGAATTTTTATTTGTGGTTTTGCATTTTGATCCTTCGGCTCTGCTCAAGACATGTTTTTAACTTTTGATTTTCACCATTTAAGTCGGCAAAGAAAGCACAAGTTGCACCGTAGTATTATGTCAGCTCCGTACCGTCCGTACCATCCGTGCCGTCCGTGCCGCCTGCGTGCTTGTTGTCTCTTTCCCTGCCCTTTCTTCTTCTAATCTGCCTTTCGAGCTTATGGACAGCCAAATCAATGCAGCGGTAAGCATCCTCGCCCGTTTCAGTAACGACGAAAACTTTGCTATGCTCGCCCCTTGCGATTATCTCCACGCTGGTATTACCGCTGCGGCTGCCGTCAATAATCACCTCAACCTGATTGATACTACTGTAGTACTTGGGAAGCTTTGCAGTTTTTTCTTCGGCGTGGCTTCTGATAGCTTCCGTTATGTCGATATGTTTACCGGAAATTGTAAAAAGCAAAATCGTTCTCCTTCAGAGTTATACCCTTAAGGGTAATAAATTCCCACGACTGGGATTGTAAATTATTGTTTTAAGGTTACTTGCCCACGAACCCGCCGCGGCGGGGGAAATTTCAATCGTGAGCACTATACTAACAACAGCAAAATCAGTTTTTATTCATTATCCTGCGATTCGGGCTTCGGAAAAGCATTTATGGCCAGTTCGTGTTCGGGCGTTATAACTCCTCCGCTGACAGTAAATCTAAACGCCTGCTCTATTGTCATATCCAAATCTATTGTCTGCTTTCTCGGAACCATTATCACAAAACCGGTGAACGGCGTCGGCGAAGTAGGGATAAATACAGTCAGAAACTCCCCTCTTACATTTTCAGTTACATCTTTGAGGCCCGAGCCGGTGACCAGGCCGACTGACCATATTCCTTTTCTCGGATACTCGACCGCCACAACTTTCTTGAATGACTGCGTATCCTGCCTCTCCTGGGCAAGCACAAAATCCGTCACCTGTTTCACATAAGGAAATACCTTCCTCAAAACAGGCGTATTCATTATGAACTTCTCGACCATTCGCCAGAGGGTCCTCCCGACCACATTGGCCAACAATGCGCCGACTACTAAAACAACAACGAGGGCCACAACAAAGCCCGTAATGGAACCCCATCCGTCAATCCAAAAATCGGTCCAAATCTTTCTGAGCCCTTCGTCTTCCCAGTCAAGACGTTTAACAGTCATCGTCAGCCAGAGAAACCCCTTATTTATGTAGATACTGATATTACTCTGGATGAAGGTGTATCCCCCGACGAATATCCAAATGGTCAGGATTGTCGGCAATAGTACCGCCAACCCACGCACAAAATAGCTTTTGACGCGTCTATTAGCACTCATAAGCTTATGACCAAATCCTTACGCCTTTATGCAATTACCAATCTTTGCCCCATTAAAAGTGCCCATCAAGGCACACATTCCCCAGAACTTTTGTAGCTTAATTTATCGATTTATCATAGTCAATAGAAAAGTCTTTAGGCAAATGTGCCCCAATAAAATGTATCACCACCCCCGGTAGAGAGCCGAGCAGCCAAATAATGCGCTGGCACAGGGCCAGGGCCGCTGCGTGCTTACTTGAAACCGCGCATACGCGGATAAAAATATCTTTCAGCCATAATTCCATGATTCCCAGCCCCCCAACGCTTATCGGTAAAGCTCCCAGGAGCCAGGAGATAGGGAAGAAAATAAAATAATACTTCATGTGCGCTTTTACACCGATTTCTCTGCCCATCAGCCACAAACCTATTACAAAGACGCCCTGGCAGCAAAAAGTAAGCAGCAATGCACAGGCAATAGCCAGTTTTTTACCATAATATATGCGAACAGCGTTACGGCCTTTGCTCAGAACGTCCGCACTATGCTTACGAACAAGCTGTGAAAGCCGGCTGAGGTGAGCTTGGCCCTTAACGGTCCAGAGCAAAACAGCAATGAAAATCGCCAAAACCGCACCAATCCCGATAAGAACCCATCTGTATTGTATAAGACGCTGCAAGAGATCGATATCATAAGAGAACTCGAACCTCTCCGTTCGGCCCTGGACGGGTATGAACCAGTAGCAGCCAAAAGCCATAATGAGCATACCGGCCAATCCAATGATTCTATCAACGAACACACTCAAAGCAGCTTCGAGCTTTTTATCTGTGTGCTTTGTAACGTACCAGGCCCGAATCAGGTCCCCTCCCACGGCACCGGGCATGCAGTTATTATAAAACAGCCCCAGGAAGTGCAGTCTGACGGCCGGCCAAAAGCCTATCCTGATATCCTGAACCCTCAACAAGAGATACCACCGCAGGACAAAAATCAACTGGCTGAGAATGTAAATACCCAGGGCAGCAGCAACAACCAGCAAGTTCAAACCTAACAGGACATCTGTTAGTTGTTTTAAGTTCTCACCTCTAAAAGCCAGGTACAGAGCCGTGCCGGCCACGGCAAAACGCAAGAGGTACGAGATGTATTTTCTTTTGCTGACTTTGGCGGTGGGCATTAAAGCAAGTTTCCTTTAACAAAGCCTTGTTTTTGACGATAATAACAGGTACAAGCTAAGCTGGCAAGCTGTGAAAACCAATAATTCAGGAGACCTGACAGATGTCAACAGAAAAAATTGTCGAAGAAATTTTGGAATTTACCCCAAAATTCGCCGATAACGGCCTGATACCAGCTATAGCTCAGGATGCAAAGACCGGGCAAATCCTTATGTTCGCTTATATGAATCGAGAGGCGCTTGAATCGACGATTCAGAGCGGTTACGGCACATATTTCAGCAGAAGTCGGCAAAAGCTGTGGAAAAAGGGCGAAGAAAGCGGTCATGTCCAAAAAGTGGAACAAATACTGGTCGATTGCGACCAGGACTGCCTTATTCTTAAAGTATCGGTCGATTCGGCTCAATGCCATGCAGGTTACCAATCCTGCTTTTACCGCGCATTGAGCAAGGACTCGAGCAAGAATTTGGTTTTTTTAGCTAAAAAGGCCTACGACCCAAAAGAAATCTACAAACAATAGAGCGACAAACTGCGGTTGTAACATCGTAACTGACTGATATATAGAGAGTTATCAAATTTACGTTTCAGCAGGTCAGGAAAAAGATGTATCGAGCTTTATTTTTTACAAATCCTACCGGTATTTCACATGTCCTGCTACATTTTTTCTGATTCTGCTATTTTTTTCTTTATTTTGAGTTTTTTTTCTTGTTTCGTTCAGGTCAAATTGCTATAATTATGGGACGGCTAATTCTGAATACAGCATGGATGCAATGAGGAGTGGTAACGATGTTTTCTTTATTTATCTGTTTTTCCGAGGGTGGGATACTTTGCGCTATAGTAGCGCACAGAAATCTACCAACGAGGCAATTACATGCGACCATTTGGAGGAGGAGAAGTTTCATACCTGGTAAGCATTTAACATAAGTATAGTAAGCATTTAACGTAAGCATTTAACGTAAAGTATTTATGGTTTAATTTTATGGAGGATCCGATTATGGGACGTTTGAAGTTAAAATTATTAGCTGTTTGTATTGTTGCAGGTTTGTTTGCCGTAACCGCAGTTTCCGTTCAGACAGCCGAAGCAGCCAGATGGAATTTTCACTTCACGTACGGCCAGTGTCCCGGCGGCGATTTAGCAGTCTGGGCAACCATTAATTGCGTGCCGAGGTTGAATCTTTTCTCCGGCTACGCTAAACAATGTAAGACTTACAGCGGCTTTGTCCCCGGCCCGCCCTACAACGACGTTATTTTCGTCTTCGAGTGGGATTACTGGTGCGGCAACGTTGACTACATTAAGATTGCCCTTCCCGGCTGGAACGATAAGACAGGCCTATGGGAGTTGAAAGAACTGCCGCCGTGGATAAACGCCAATGTACAAGAGGATCTGGTACTTCCCAGCTTAGGTGACCCCACGGGACAAATCCAGAATGTATACATCGTGGTGGACCTGCAAACATATCTCGAGCAACACGACCCTTTTTTAATAGATAGCTTCTTTGATGTCTTTGCCGAGTTGAGTGTTGACGGAGGAAGCGTTGGTGACCTGCCGGGTTACCTCATTGGCACGACTCCCATCACGTTTGATCCACACGCACCGCCACCATCCGAGGGTGGGTACCCGTTCTCGACTACGCCATTAGTAGGAACACTTCCAGTGGACGGCCAGATCATTCTCACCGCCGAAGAGCCGATAACCTTTGAGCAATTGGACGTGCTCGGGCCGTGGGAACCAACTATCAACAGTAGTTGGGGCCGAGTAACGGTAGAACTCAGCGAGCCGCCGGGCTTCCACTACTTCAATTTGAATGTGGATGGCAGATGGGTTGTCCGCAACAGAAGCCTTGAAAGCTCGGGTGAGCCGCAGACACTGATGACTATGTTCGATTTGGGAGTCTACCACGGCACTAACGTACCAAGTTTGGAGTACTCCTATTCGATTGACGAGGAGCCGCAGCAAACGATGCTTCCGGGAGCAGCAGCTCAAGCAACGGTCGAGGATGTTGATTACCAGATCGGTGGCGAAAGCGACGTTACCCTTGGCGACCTTCCTTACATAGCTGAAGGTCCGTTCAGCCTATGCCTCGTGAAGAATTCAGGGCAGTTGCCGAACCTGGGCTCGTTTGTCAATCAGCCGCAGGGAACCAATCAATGTGCACCGGGTGCTATTTCAAACAGTCTGAAATATCTGCAGGCCACAGGCGGGGTCGATCCAACGGCGGACACGAGCATCGGTACTGTTGGCGGCCAAATAGGCACCACTGGCAACGGAACAGCCTCAAGCTGGTACGAGAAGAAGAAGGAGCTGCCGTATTTTACAAACCTTGTTACGACCAGGTATATCGAGGCGCCGCTGGACGCAGCAAAAATCCAGGATTTGATTAATGAGCTTAACAGAGGCCAGGACATTGAGATGGACCTGAAGGGGCACGTTGAGGTTCTGGCGGGCATTCGTGTCATGTGCGACGGCACAATTGAGCTGGATTTATTCGATGACAACCAGACGGACAACCAATCCGACCCGATGCACACTTCACCTTTAATCGGCTACCCGGGAACAGGCACACAGTATGTTGACAGTATGGAACTCGAGCGTTTCGTAATCGAGTGTCCCAAGGAGGATGTGCATGTCTGTATCCCATACTTCCGGCTTGACACGTATGAGGAATGGGCAATGGCGCTTGCAGAAGGAGCTATCGAGGCGGTGAGCCCCGAAGAGTGGAGTGACTACATGGCGCAGTGGCGTGATTTCCACGAGGATGAAGAACCCTATCCTGAAAACACTTTCTCACCGGCGACTCTGTATGTGTATGGCGGAGGCGGTGGCGGGGGAGCAGAGCCCTGCGATGCCGGACTGGTGATGGAATGGAACACGCAAGGACATACAGGTCCACGCGCCAGCGCCTATGAGTATGTGTTCCCCGAGGACCCGGATTTATCAAACTGCACGATTACCGTTGTGGTAACCGCTCCGCAGTTTGACTTGAACGGTAACCAGATAAACCAGGTTTCCTTAGGGCTTAAGAACCCGCCTCAGGTAGGCGGGCCTATCCGGTCGTGGTACTGGAACTGCGGTCTCGGCCAGCCCATTCCCTGGAACGTTCCCACGAAGATAACCATCGATACGTCGAAGACGGGAGTGACCGCAGCTAAACCAACCGCCACCAGCTATATGAATAATCCGGGCTTCAGCCTGCTAAACGTCCAGTGGCTTGTTTTGGACGAGAACGGCACCTGGGTTGGTGGGACGGGGCAGATCCCTTCGCCCGGCGGTATCACCGGCTTGTGGAATTACTGGCACTGGCTGATGATCTCTCCAAACACCACGGTGGACAAAGGAATCTTCAAAAAGTGGAGTCAGCCGCCGATAGTATTGGATGCGAACGACCCGCCCTTATTTTTAGGCTGGGACGAGCCTTCAGACTACCATATGCCGGTTGTGGCTGACGACTGGAAGTGTAAGGACGACCGGCCGATAACCGACATCCACTGGTGGGGTTCGCATCTTGGATGGACCCAGCCGCATCCGCCGGCACTGCCCAGGGCCTTCCACATCGGTATCTGGACCGACATGCCGGCCAGCGCAGCGGGCGGTACGGATGACTTCAGTCATCCCGACCTTTTGGTATGGGAAAACTATTGCGATAACTACGTCTGGAACTTCGCCGGTTACGACAGAGACCCACGAAAATACGGCGACAAGTTCCCAGGAGGCGACCCAGCAGGCCATGATGACCCGGGAATTGAGCCCAGTGACGCCTGTTTCCAGTACACCCAGCTTCTCTCCCAGGACGAATGGTTCTATCAGAAGCCCAGTGACGACCCGGACAATCCGCGAATCTACTGGCTGAGCATCGCACCGATCTGGGGGGACGAGACGCTTCAATATCAATGGGGCTGGAAGACCCGGAGGCACTATTTCCAGGATGACGCCGTCAGTATGCAGTTGACAACACAGTGGCCGCCGGTAGTTGGTCTTACCAAGTGGGTACAAGGGATTCCAATCCAGTACCCGCCTTACCCGAACCCCGACAGCATCACGTTTGATATGGCGTTTGAGCTGACTACCAACGAGCCGGACCCGAACGCGAAGCCTAACGCAGACCTTTACCCGGATGGCGTAATTAACTTCAAGGACCTTGCCATCATGGTGAACCTATGGGGCACGGTGGTAACGACGACACCGTAATCTATGTAAGTGCAGATTAATAAAGGGCTGTGAGTAATTTTTGCTCACAGCCCTTTTTCTTTTTGCTGATTTTAGGATGCTCGGGGCCGGGGCTAACAGAACCGATGTGCGACACGGATTAGGAAAAATTCTCTAAGCCGACATAAGTTTGTCATCCTGAGCCGCAGGCGAAGGATCTGGGCCTCGAATAAGGGACCACTCAAACGCGTAGCCCATATCCTTCACTGCACTGCGTTTCGTTCAGGATGACATGCTGTACATGAGAAATAATCATAGTGCGTGCGACAGGCTGCTTCGCCCAATCGCCCTACTGCCTGAAGGGCCCGGGACGTACTTTACTGGGTTTGCCGGCGGAGCAATTTTGCCGCCATCTTGGCGAAATAGGCGATTATTCTCGTATCTCGTCGCTCGTATCTCGTATCTCGTATCTCGCAGGCTGAAACCGGCGAAGCTGGGATTATTTCTTCAGCAGTTTTGCCACATCCTTAGCAAAATACGTTATAAGAATATCCGCACCGGCCCGCTTGATTGCGCAGAGCACTTCCATCATCGCCGTCTGCTCATCCAAAAGGCCGGCCTGGGCGGCGGTTTTCAACATCATATATTCGCCACTTACGTTATAGGCGGCTATCGGACAATCGAAACGCTGCTTTGCCCGAAGGATGATATCGAGGAAACAAAGCGCCGGCTTTACCATCACGATATCGGCGCCCTGCTCAATGTCGAGGGCGATTTCCTGCATGGCCTGGTCGGCGTTGGCAGGGTCCATCTGGTAAGTTTTACGGTCGCCGAACTCCGGCGCCGACTCGGCAGCCTCTCTGAAGGGCCCGTAAAAAGCAGAAGCGTATTTTGCGGAGTATGACATAATGGCGGTTTCATAAAAGCCGTTCTCTTCCAGGCACTCACGAATGTAATGGACGCGTCCGTCCATCATATCCGAAGGAGCCACTATATCGGCGCCGGCTTGAGCATGCGACAACGCAACCTTGGCCAACAGCTCACAGGTCGAATCGTTTTCGACTTTGCCGTTTTTCACGATACCACAATGGCCGGCGCTCGTATATGCACAAAGGCAAACGTCGGTAATAACCAGAAGCTCGGGAGCGGCTTGTTTTATTTGGCGTATGGAGCGCTGCACAACGCCATCTTCGGCCCAGGCCTGCGAGCCCGTTTGGTCTTTTACTTCAGGCAGCCCAAAAAGCAGCACGGCAGGTATTCCCAGAGAGGCCGCTTCGAGGGCCTCGGCGGCAATCGTGTCCGGTGAAAAGTGGAAACAACCGGCCATCGACTTAATCGGCTCCTTTAGAGACGTCCCTTCCCTGACAAACAGCGGATAAATCAAATCATCCACGTTCAGAGAAGTTTGGCGCACTAATCTCCGCATAGAACCGGTGCTGCGTAACCTTCGCATTCTGTTTTTGGGGAAACCCATTACGAAGTCCTTTCAACTTTTTTGCAATTCTTCTCGATGTCAAGCAAAGGGCCCGGAAAAAAGTTGTGATTGAAATTTCAAGACTTTTCTCTTTTTCCGTTATCTGTACAAGCTGCCCGTTTAGAAGAAGTCGTCGGAGGTGGGCATGGGGTGGCGTCTGCGTCTTGTGGTTTTTCTAACCGACAACAAACCCAAAGCCGACCCGGCCACGACCAAAATCGCAGCGAACCATAACCAAAACATAAATGGTCTTATCTTTGCCGTTATCATAACTCTATCGTCCGGCATCCGCTCGTCAAAGGAGATGTGAAGGTCCTCGAGCAGGCCCGTGTGGACAGCCAGTTCAGGTACGATGTGACCATCCCGATATACAATATTATGCGGCCACAGTTTCTTTCTCAGGCCCTTTTTTGCTATGAAAATTACAGGCCCGGCTTTGGTTATATCGCCAAAGTCCCTTTGCTCAAACGAATTATAAGTAATCGTATAACCGCCGAGATTAATTGTCTTTTCTTTAGCCATTCGCGTCGTGATACTTTCCTCAGCCGAAGTAAATCCTGCGACAACCACCAAAATCAACAAGCCCAAATGAGCAACGGCACGACCGATTTTACCGGCGGCCCATAAATCAACTAACATCTTTATCAAGACAGCCACAAAGCTAAGGACAGAAACTCCACAAGCCAGGCTCAGCAAAAATGATTTTCCTACAGATTTCCAAACAAGCCAAAAACAGACCATTCCTACAGCAATGCAGAACAACACCGGCAACCCGGAGCTATGGTCTTTTTTGTGCAAATCGGCCAGGGTACACATTCCAAGCAGAAAAGCCAAAAGAATCCCCACCAATGAAAACATCACGGTGTAAAACGTTCCGGTGGGTTTTAATCTCACAGCTAAGTCCGGAAGAGTTCGTGAAAAGTACGAACAAAGCGTAGCTGCCGCAATAATCACAACCGCTAAGATAAGGACAATATTTGTCCAGGAGAGTGTCTCAGCTTTATCCAGGCGAAACGGGCCTTTCTGATATGGAGTGATAGAAATGCTTTTGAGCGTACGAATAATGCACACCAGCCAGAGCAAAACACAGCACACAATAAACACCAACAAAGCCAAAGGTAAACCGGTCGGGTCCAAAGAGAGCGGATATTTTCGACCGCCGCTTGCGGTAATAATAACGACAAACATACACAGAATGAACGGCAGAGGACCAAGTACAATAGTCCAGCGTCTGAATTTGTCCGCGAGGGGCATACCTCCCCGGCTGTGCAAAGCGGCAACAGCCACAAGCCAGGGCAGAAGCGACACATTTTCCAGATTACCCCAGGCACGATAATCGCCCAGCTCAATATAGGTTCGTCTTGCGCCGGCAGCGATACCCAAACTCACAAAACAAAGACCAAACAGCAGCCAACGCCTCAGTTGTCCAAGTTTGTGTTTTGGAGTCTTTATGTGAAGCGGGCCCTGTTGATAAACATCGAAATCCCGAGAGCTTGCGGTAAAAGCGTAAGCCAAAACAACGACAAAGGGAATCAAAAAAGACGAATAGCCGACAAACAACAAAGGCTTATGGACAATCATCCAGAAGTTCATCGAAAATCGGCTAAGCTCGCCGGTCCGAACAGCCGCCTTGAAAGTGGTGGCGAACGGCTCTGCTGCAAATATTAAAAGCGCCGAAAACGCAAGGCAAACCGCCGCTCCAATAGACACGGCAGCGGCATTAAAGGTCGAACCATCCATCTTGTTTTTAGCCAGCCACAGGGCAAAGATGACAAATACACACACCGACCATAACAACATCGAGCCCGGAGCGCCGGCCCAAAGGGCGCTTAGCTTGTAGAGCGAAGGCAGTTCGGCCGAACTGTACCGGGAGACAATGGCCAATGAGAAATCATCCGTCAGAAAAGCAACTGCAAGCAGGACCAAAGCAGCTACGCAAAGTCCCGCAGCAATGAGAAACGCGGTTTTAGCACAGGCTATGAGCGCCCCGGCCTTACCAACGCCTACTTTCAATGCTACCGGCCCCAAAGCAGCCGCCAAGCCGCAAAGCACAAAAACAACAACCAGAATAACTTGACCCAAATCGCTCATATTCGACAACTACATCACCTCATGGAAAAAACTCCAACAATCTCTAAACCTTAACCGGAAAAACAAGTATACTACAAAGTTTGCATAACGAACAGATAAATGAAAAAAAGGAGCAAATCTATGAGAATTTCTTTTTTCGTCCTGACAGGTATGCTGCTGGGCGGCTTTTTGAACTGTTCATCAGCCAATCAGCAGGCCATAGGGGCAGACAGCAGCGAAAATATATCAATCGACAATGGCATTTTATCGGTTTCTTATAATTCAAGCGAAGGGGCTTTTTCTGCCCGTCGCGGTGAAAGAGCATTTATAAAACAAGGCCGATTCCCCAGAACCACGAACCCCGCCACAGCCAAGGTCCGGAAGATAAAAATCAAGGACTCACTCGGCAAAGGGCAGGCCATCCGTATCAACTTTCCCTCCGGCAAGATTTATACGCTCGCACTTTACAGGAAACTGCCGTTTTTGTGCATCAAGACGCAGATTCTCTACAATACCATCAAAACTGCAACGGTCAACAACATCGTACCCGTGAGCATGACGGTCGAGCCCGGCAAGGCGGCAAAGGCTCTTACCGTACTGGGATGTGACGGGCTGAGCACGGCCGAGGCGGACAGAACGAGCTATACATTCCTGGCTATGGCCGAACCCCAAAGCAATGCCGGGATTGTCTGTGGATGGCTGACCCATAACCGCGCATCGGGTACCGTCAGCTCTAAAGAGGACAACGGCCGGATTATTATTGAGCCGCGCTCGGAGTACGGCAAACTTCTTGTCGAGCCGGGAGAAACAGTCGAGGGTGAGACGCTGGCCATCGGCTGGTTTGAAGATACCCTGCTCGGCCTCGAAGAATACGCCGACGCAATAGCTAAAATATACGACATCAAGCTGCCCAAAAGCCCCTCCGGCTACTGCACGTGGTATTCCAGCCCCCACGGCGGAGCAAGCGACGAAAAGAGTATGGCTGAACTGGCGGACTTCTGCGAAAAAAACCTGCGTAAGTTCGGCTTCGAGGTGCTTCAAATCGACGACAGATGGCAGGTCAGCCGGCGGGACTACACGAGCCACAACCCGTCCGGTCCTTATCCAGGCGGTATGAAACCGACCGCAGAAAAGATAACAGGCTCCGGCCTGACGGCGGGTATCTGGTTCACGCCGTTCGGCTGGGACTACAAACGGCCTGTCTTCAAAGAGCACCAGGACTGGTTCGTTCAAAAAGAAGACGGCTCGGTTTACTCGGTGAAGTGGGCGGGAGACTGCCTGGATATGACCCATCCCGATGCCCGGACGTTCCTGGACGAGGTCATCCGGCGGATAACCCGTCAGTGGGGCTATAAGTACATCAAGATTGACGGGCTCTGGAGCGGAATGGCTGTGAAGATATTGTATCCGAATCCGGCTTACCGCGATGACAATCTCGGAGACGCGGTTTTTCACAATCCTTCGACAACCAACATCGAGGCCTATCGCGACGGTCTGAAGCTCGTTCGCGAGGCATCCGGCGATGACGTTTATATTCTCGGCTGCAACGTCGCTCAAAATATGCGTACATTGGGCAGTTCTTTCGGACTGCTGGATGGGATGCGCGTCGGAAGCGATATCGGAGCAAAATGGAGCGGAATCCTGAAAGGCGCAAGGATGGGGACGCGGCTTTATTTCCTGCACAATCGCATCTGGCACAATGACCCCGACTGCCTGATGCTGCGCGGGCCTCTGACGCTCGACCAGGCCCGGGCGTGGGGCTCATGGATTGGGATAAGCGGCCAGTTGAATCTGGCCAGTGAATGGCTGCCGGGATTGCCCGCGGATAAGCTCGACGTGGTTAAACGCTCTATGCCGAACCACGGGCTGTGCGGCAGACCTGTGGACCTGTTCAAAAACGACCCGGCGCAGGTATGGACCCTGACAGCCGGTTCGGGCGAGCAGAGAAAAGACGTCATCGCCCTGTTCAACTGGAACGACAAAGAGCCAGGCTCAATTAGCGTCGAACTGGACAAGCTCGGCCTGCCTCGCGGCGGAAAAGGCTCATTCATCGGCTTCGATTACTGGGAAGACAAGTTCGTCGGGCCTTTCAAGGATGTACTAAAAGCGGACCTGCGTCCCAGCTCCTGTCGGATTATTGCCATCCGTCGTCTGCGAAAAAGGCCTGTGCTTGTCAGTACATCCCGGCACGTTTCGCAGGGCATTGTGGACGTCATCGAACAAAAGTGGGACCCTGATAAAAATACGCTCAGCGGCAAATCGAAAGTCGTCGGCCAAGACCCTTACGAGCTTCGCATCTTTGCGCCGAGCGAAAACTGGAAGATAGACTCGGTGATTGTAACCGAATCTGCCTCCAGGCCCGGGACCAAAGCAGAATCGAAGCAAGCCGGTCGCGAAATCCGCGTTACAATAAACAGCCCCGAAAACCGCGAGGTTCGCTGGGAAATTACATTCAAAAACAACTGACCGGACAATATAGTTGAGGGTTATATTATGAGCAATATGAATCGCAGGGATTTTATCAAGACAAGTATAGGGACGACTCTGGCAGGCAGCGCGGCATTTGGCCGGACGAAACAACGCGGCGGCAGGAGAAAAACGGAGCGGCCGAACATATTGTGGATTATGATGGACGACGGTCGGGCCGACGCCGTCGGATGCTATGGCAAAGAATGGGCAAAAACGCCGAATATGGACCGCATCGCAAGCCGGGGCATCCGCTTCGCAACTGCCATCGTTCAAAATCCCGTCTGCGTGCCCTCGCGAAAATCCATGAAATCAGGCCTCTATTGCCATACCTTCGGGATTACGGCTATGGGCAAACCGCCCGGTGTTACACCTGACTATATGAAAAATGCCGAACCGGATGTCCCCAACCTGCTGAACACCTGGAAAGAAATCGGTATCGAACCGGTAAACGTCGGCAAACGTCACGCATATCAACAAGACTGGATAAATAAGGGCGACAGACCCGCCTTGATTGATTTTCTCGGCAACCCGAGAGGCCCCGAGGCAAAAAAAATATTCGACAAAAACAAAAAGCCATATCAACCGATTAACATCAAGACGCACCGGTGGATGATAGGAGGGATTGTGCCGTATGCCCCGAAAGATACGCAGACGTGGCGATTAGGCGACCTTGCGGTGGATACTCTAAAACAGATGATAGCCGGGGATGAGCCTTTCTTTCTGCGTGTTTCTTTCCATGCGCCGCACGTGCCCTGCCGGGTGCCGCGGGAGTATTTTATTGACCCGGCTACAATCAAGCTGCCCGTGCCTACAGAAGAGGAGCTAAAGAACAAGCCGCGATTTGAAAGGGAGCAGTTGCGCGTCTATGCCGGCGGGCTCGATTTAACCGCCGAGCAGATTGGGATTTGCAGGGGGACTTATTACGGAATGGTATCGCTAATTGACGCCCAGGTCGGCAGATTGGCAGCGGTACTCAAAAAAGCCGGGCTGCTGAACAATACAATCATCGCGATTAACTCGGACCAGGGCTTTCAATTAGGCGAACACGGACTCTGGAAAAAGCGCGTTTTGTATGAGCAGAATGTTTGCGTTCCGTATATTTTGAGCTGTCCCGCCCTGCTGCCGGAGGGGAAGGTTATTGACGAGCCGGTGGAGATGGTGGACTTTGTGCCGACATTGATGGATTTGTCTCGGCTGGACGTGCCGGAGTCGATTCGCGGGCGAAGCCTGATGCCGCTGATACGCGGTGACATCAAGGAGTGGAATGAAGCGTGTTTCTGCGAAATCGACCACAGCGGTTCGATGTACGATGAGCTGCGCCGAAGAAGCGGACGGCGGGTAATGGTGCGGACGAAGGAATGGAAACTGATTTACTTTATGGATGAGCGAGTTGAGGATAAAGACGGGGCCCTGTACAATCTGAAAGAAGACCCCGGCGAAATTAAGAACCTGTATGGTAAAGCACAATACAGTCGGATAATCAAACGTCTCGAAGGGCTGGCTGAAAAATGGGACAGGAGCGGTTGATGTAATCGGGAAAATGGAGTCCGACTTTCGGGAGGTCATTATGAACAGCTATATGAGCAGAATAGCGTTATTTTTCGCAGCGCTCTTGTTTGTCCTTCCCTGCGGCAGAGCACGGGGGATAACAATTGCGAAAAACGGCGCAGCTAAAATGACAATAGCCGTTGGCGAAAATGCACTGGCGCCCGTTCAATACGCTGCCGAGGAACTGGCTGAATTTCTCGGGCAGATAACCGGTGCAAAATTCGAAATTGTTCATCCGCCTTTCGCAGGCAAGGGCCGTTTGCTTGTCGGGCCCGAGGCCGCAAAGGTGGCTGTTGCCGACTTCACGACTGATGAGCTGGGCAGTGACGGGATAGCAATTCGCAAGGTGGGAAAAGATTTGATATTAGCCGGGGGGCATCCGCGGGGAACGCTGTACGCGGTCTATACGTTTCTTGAAGATGAGCTGGGGTGCCGGTGGTGGTCGTCGAAGGTGAGTACTATACCTAAGAAGCCGACTGTTAAGGTGGATAAGCTGAATATTCGGTATGCCCCGCCGCTGGAATATCGCGAGCCCTACTGGACCGACGCTTTCGATGGAGATTGGGCGGTGCGCAATAAAAGCAACGGACACACACCCCGGCTGGATTCCAAACGCGGGGGCAAACATATTTACCAGGGCTTTGTGCACACATTTAATCGGCTTATCCCGCCCGACAAATACTACAATGACCACCCCGAATGGTTCAGCGAGATAAAAGGCAAGCGAACAACCGAGCGGAGCCAGCTCTGCCTGACCAACGAAGATATGCGCAGGGAATTGGTCAAAAATCTAAAGGCCCAACTGCGTCAAAACCCGGCCGCGACGATTGCTTCGGTCTCGCAGAACGATTGGCATGGGAACTGCCAGTGCAGTAAGTGCGCCGCTATTGAAAAGGCCGAAGAAAGCCCCGCCGGCCCGCTGCTGCGTTTTGTCAATTCCGTCGCCGCAGATATCGAGGATGAATTTCCGAATGTGGCCGTCAGTACGTTAGCCTATCAATATACTCGCAAGCCGCCCAAAATCACCAGGCCGCGGGATAATGTTATTGTGCGGTTATGCAGTATCGAGTGTTCATTCAGCAAGCCGTTAGCCAATGAGCGAAATAAGAAATTCCGCGACGACATCGTGGGGTGGTCGAAGATTTGCGACAGGCTGTACATCTGGGACTACACAACGAACTTCAGGCACCACGTTATGCCGCATCCGAACCTGCGTGTGCTGGGGCCGAATGTAAAGTTCTTCGCCGACCACAACGTCAAGGGGATATTCGAGCAGGGCGCTTACGGTACATACGGGGCGGAGATGGCCGAACTGCGGGCGTGGGTGCTGGCCAAGCTGCTGTGGAACCCGAAGCTGAATGGTCAAGAGCTGATTGATGAATTCATCGCGGGCTATTACGGGGCCGCCGGTCCGCATATCAGGGACTATCTGAAGGTAACACATGACGCGGTGGAGGCAAGCGGCGACTGGCTCGGGTGCTTCTCGGAGCATACGGCTAAATTCCTCTCATTCGAGACGCTCAGCAAAGGCCTTGCCCACCTCAAGGCCGCCGAAGCAGCCGTACGGGACGACGGCGATTTGCATTTTCGAGTACAGGTTGCGCAGTTGCCGGTTATGTACACATTTATGATGCGCTGGGACGAGATGCGGGACAAAGCCAAGGCCGCCAATGCCGACTGGCCTATGCCGGAGTCGATTCAGGATACCTACGATGATTTTGTGAAAGTGGCCAAGAAAAAGAACATTACTCGCCTCAGCGAATGGCAAAAAGGCTACGGCGCACTCGATGAAGCCCTCAAACGCGCCAAGAAATGAGTACTACAGCCAGCTTTTTATGCGTTGAGCTGCCAAATATGTGCCGGTTAAAAAAACTGTTGCAAATGTCCGCATATACCCTTTAAGATATGTCAACAGACATATTTTTTACGACATAAGGAGCATAGAAATGAAACGTTACAGGCTGGTATTACTGTGTTTGATTAGTCTTTTATTTGCCATCGAAAGTATCGCAGCCGGTACAGACAGAAGCGTCGCTTTCTCCGGGGAGCTGAATAAGTGGCACAATATCACCGTTACTTTCACCGGCCCCAACACTAATGAAAACACCGAGCCCAATCCCTTCCGTAACTACCGCCTTATCGTAACCTTTGCCAATAACCAAAAACGATATGTAGTTCCCGGCTACTATGCCGCCGACGGCAGCGCCGCGCAGACCGGCGCAACTGCGGGCAACAAATGGAGGGTACATTTTGTGCCGGACCAGACGGGCACATGGACATACTCGACCTCGTTCCGCACCGGACGCGATATCGCAACGAGCAGCGACCCTGCGGCAGGCACCGCCACAGCTTTCGACGGAGCCAAAGGGGCTTTTACCGTCGGCCCAACCGACAAAAAAGGCCGAGACCATCGAGCCAAAGGCATGCTAAAATACGTCGGCAAAAGATACCTGCAATTTGCCGAGACGGGCGAGTTTTTCCTGAAGGGCGGGGCCGACAGCCCGGAGAACTTTCTCGCTTACGCCGATTTCGACGGGACCTACGACACGGCAAAGCTCAAACGCAAAGGCGAAGCGGCCGGCGCCAAGTTCATACATCGCTATGAGCCGCACGTTAAGGACTTCAAGAAAGACGATCCGAGCTGGAAAAACGGCAAGGGGAAAGGAATGATTGGGGCGCTGAATTACTTAGCGAGCAAGGAGATGAACAGCGTGTATTTTATCCCCTATAATATCGACGGAGGGGACGGCAAAGATGTTTGGCCCTGGACATCGCCGGAAGAAAAATACCGCTTCGACTGCAGCAAGCTGGACCAGTGGGAGATTGTATTTTCGCACATGGATAAGCTGGGCCTGATGCTGCACATCATTACGCAGGAGCAGGAAAACGACCAGGGGCTCGACGGCGGCGAACTCGGCCAGCAGCGTAAGCTCTATTACCGCGAACTAATCGCCCGCTTCGCCCATCATTTGGCGCTGGTCTGGAACCTCGGTGAGGAAAACACCAACACAACCTTACAGCGAAAGGCATTCTGCCAATATATTAAAAACCTTGACCCCTACGACCACCCTGTCGTTATGCACACGTACCCCAATAAGCAGGATGAGTTTTATCCTCCTCTGCTGGGATACAGGTACTTCGACGGACCTTCGATGCAAACAAATGATACGCACAACCAGACGGTCAAATGGCTCGACCGTTCGTTCTCGGCCGGCCGCCAGTGGTTCGTTTCTCTGGACGAGATAGGCCCGGCCCATACCGGCGTCAAGCCGGACAAGGACGACTACAATCACGACGAAGTACGGCATAAACACCTGTGGGGGCATTTGATGGCAGGCGGAGCAGGGGTCGAGTGGTATTTCGGGTATAAGTTTGCACACAACGACCTGAACTGTGAAGACTGGCGCAGCCGGGACCATATGTGGGACCTGACGCGGTACGCGCTGGAATTCTTTCGCAAGCACCTGCCTTTTACGGAAATGGCCCACTATGATAAATTAACCGAGACCAAGGATGACTACTGCTTTGCCAGGCCGGGTCAAATCTACGCGATATATCTGCCCTCCGGAGGCACAACCAGGCTCGACTTAGGTCAAAGCAATGCAACGTTCACGGTGAAGTGGTTCAATCCGCGCACCGGCGGCCCATTGAGGACGGCCGATGTGCCTGCGGTCAAAGGACCCGGTCCGGTGGCGATAGGCCATCCACCGCAGGATACGACCAAAGACTGGGTGGCCCTGATAAAGCTGAAACAGTAAAATTCTCAACTTGATTGACTTTTTAAAACTGTCATGCTGTCTGTAAGGGGTGCCAGCTGGAAATTGCTAAAAAATCTGTTGCAAATCCCGCGTTTGGGCTTATAATTGGCAAATTCGGGTAATAATCGCTTATAGAAAAATAAAAGTACAATAAACAAAAGGGATAATCCTTATGGAGCCAGTTGCAGAACCTCAAGTCAACCTGTTTGCCGATAACTTACCGTCAATGGAGGAAATTGAGAAACTCATCTGTTTTGTCCATTCCGGTGAAAGCAACCAACTTGCTTTCAGCGAGCAGGTTGAGGCAAACCTGAGCAGTACCGGGCCCAAGGCCATCTTGCCGGTGGGGATAGGGCTTTATATTCTCGGCAGGTATGCCGAGGCGGCGCAAAAACTGCGAAAGGCAAAGAACTGCCGGGAAAAGTTCATCTACCAGGCGTTCGCACTTCGCCGGCTGGGCAAATTTGACGAAGCAATCGAAAGCCTGCAAAAGAGCCTTGATTTCGAGGCCGACACATTGAGCATAACCCTCGAAAAAACCGACACATATCGTCACGCGGCAAATTTAGACGCCGCCGCAAAGGAACTCAAGAGCTGTGCAAATTTTGAAAATGTAAGCGCCGAATATCACTACCAGCTTGGCCGTCTCGAAGAGATACAGGGACTTTATGAACAGGCAACGGACAATTACAAAACGGCCCTCGAATTATCACCGGACCACCAAAAAACACTTTTCCACTTAGCTTATCGCTGCGATTTATCCGGCGATGAAGAAGCAGCCATCGACCACTACAAGCAGATCGCCTCGGCCTCCACTGTGTATGTAAGCGCCCTGCTGAATTTGACTGTGCTCTATGAAGACAACGGCAATTTCGACAAGGCGTCTCAATGCGTCGATATAGTCCTCGATTCTCATCCGAACCATCAAAGAGCAATTCTGTTCAAAAAAGACATCGAAAGCTCAAAAACGATGTTCTACGATGAGGACAAAGAAAAGAAACTGACCCGCAAGCACCAAATCCTCGAAACGCCCATCTCCGATTTTGAGCTGTCGGTACGCAGCAGGAACTGCCTGAAAAAGATGAACATCGATACCCTCGGCGACCTCTTGAATATCACCGAGGCAGAGCTGTTGTCTTATAAGAACTTCGGGGAAACCTCACTCCGGGAAATCAAGGTCATTCTCGAACCAAAAGGACTGCGCCTTGGAATGGCCTTAGAGGAAAAACAGTTTCCCCCGGCAGAAATCCCCGGCGTCGGTACGGAACCGGATGAAGATGAGGGCTTGAGGAGCAAACCCGTTGACGACCTTCAACTGTCGGTGCGGTCTCGAAAGTGCCTGCACAAACTCGATATTCGCACAATCGGGGAGCTGACAAGCAAAACCGAGGCTGAACTTCTCGGCTGCAAAAATTTCGGCGTAACAAGTTCAAACGAAATCAAGAAGGCCCTTACCAATCTTGGAATAGCCCTGCGAAACCTGGATTAACCAATTGATTATTCTGTATCGCTTATTTTCGATGCCTTTTGCAATATTCAATAATCAATACCAGGCAAAGTATCAGCCGGTCTGCCGTTTCAGAACATTCTGTAAGATATGGCCTCTGTTAATTTTTTTTACGGCATTTCTGTGCGGCTGCAAATCAAGAAAGGTCGCCACCCCGACGCCGCAGATGGACGCAGAGACGGAATATTGGGTAAGGGTTTTGCTCCTGAACGATGTTAACGCCTGCACGCTGAAGACAACGGCGGCCTTTACCGTCGCCGACTCGCAAAAACAAAACTCCAAAACTCGTATAGACCGGGTCAATGTGCCGTTGGAAGTGTCGGTATCCGCCGGTGAAATTACCATCGGCGGCGAATCCGCCACAAGCGACCAGGTGATCATCTCGCCCAACGAACCGCACATCTTTAACCTCAACGGCGCCGACTATCGCGGTTCATTAAAACTCATCCTCAATTCCGACGCCAACTCCTTCGACGCGATAAACCATGTTCCTCTTGAGCCGTACTTGGCCGGCGTAGTGGGAGCTGAGATGCCCCACTACTGGGAACCGGAGGCGCTTAAGGCCCAGGCGATAGCCTCAAGGACTTATTGCCTGTACATCAAGAAACGATTCGGCCAAAGGCGTAACTGGGACGTCCGCAGGACCCAGGCGCATCAGGTTTACCAGGGCATCAATGGTGAATCTGTCCAGATTTGGCGTGCGGTCAATCAAACAGAAGGCCGTGTCCTGACCTGCATACAACCCGACGGCTCCGAAGATATCTTCCCGACTTACTACAGCTCAACCTGCGGCGGACATACCGAAAACAGCAGCGACGTATTCGGAGATTCTTTTGAACCTCTCGTCGGGGTCCCTTGCTCATATTGCAGGGACGTAGCCAGGCAGAGCTGTTTCTTCTGGCCTGCGGTTCAATTCGACCAGAGCAATATCACGGACAAATTATTACAAAGATACCCGAATCTTAAGCCGCTGGGCCAAATCACGAATATCAGTGCCGCTGGACAAAGTAATTACGGAGAATTTACCCGTGTAACCAAAGTCAAACTCCTCGGCTCAACCGGTAAGAGCGATTTTCTCAAAGCCGAGGACTTTCGTCTGACAATGGACCCAACCGGCCTGAAGCTCAAGAGCACAATCTGCCAAATTGTCAAAGAGGGCGACAAATGGGTATTTCTATCGGGCAGAGGTTATGGCCACGGCGTAGGAATGTGCCAGTGCGGGGCCGAAGGGATGGCAAGACAGAACAAAACAGCAGAACAGATACTGGCCCACTATTACCCAGGCTCCAAAATCGTCGGATTGTATCGAAATGAGTAGCTTCAAGGTGCTAAAGACAGATTCCCGCTCGGCAGCCAGGTGCGGCTTGCTGACGACAGCCCACGGCGAGGTGGAGACTCCGGCCTTTATGCCCGTCGGCACCGCCGGCGCGGTCAAGGGAATCACACCACAACAGCTCAGGGAAACCGGCGCCGATATTGTTCTGGCCAACACTTACCATTTGCTGCTCCGCCCCGGAGTCGAGACGGTCGAAAAGCTCGGCGGACTGCACGCATTTATGGCCTGGGATGCCCCGATATTGACCGACAGCGGCGGATACCAGGTCTTTTCGCTGAGCCCGCTGACCAAAATCGACGATGAGGGCGTTGAATTTGCCAGCCATATAGACGGGGCAAAATTATACTTAAATGCCAAAATCGCAATAGAAGCTCAGAATCGGCTGGGCGCCGATATAATAATGTGTCTCGACGAATGCGCATCTTCCGACGTTGATGATGCCCGGCTTAAAACGGCGGTTCAAAGAACTATCCGCTGGGCGAAGCAGTGCAAAGAAGCACATACCAATCCGGAGCAGCTTCTCTTTGCCATCGTTCAGGGCGGCATAAATCCACAGCTTCGAGGATACTGTGCCGGCGAACTCGTCAAGCTGGATTTCGACGGGTATGCTATCGGCGGGTTAAGCGTAGGTGAAGGACACGAAAATATGATAAACACCGTCAGGCATACGGCGCCACTCTTGCCTCAGGACAGGCCGCGCTATCTGATGGGCGTCGGCACCTGCATCGATATCATTGCCGCCGTCAAGGCGGGCGTGGATATGTTCGACTGCGTCCTGCCGACGCGAAACGGGCGAAACGCCTTTGCTTTTACCGAAAACGGCCCTTTGAGGCTCAGAAACAACGCCCATATAAACTCCGTCGAACCAATCGACCCCGGCTGTGACTGCTACTGCTGCCGGAATTTCTGCCGGGGCGCCATCAGACATTTCTTTAATTCCGGAGAAATGCTCGGCCCAATCCTGCTGTCGCTGCATAATCTAAGTTTCTACCAGAAACTAATGGCCAAAATACGACAGGCCCTGGAGAACGACGAATTTACCGACTGGGCGGCTGAACAATTAAAAATGGTTATTGATAAAAAGTGAAAAGTCGTTAGTATTTGTTATTTAGCCGGGTTTTACCGTCGGTTATTACAATACGAAATACAATATACAAAAATTATAAAAGGGAAACAAAATGGACAATATATGGATATTAGCCCAGGCAGAATCCGACGAGGCGCCCGAGCATATTACTTCCGGGCAGGTAACTTCACAGGACAGTGTGGCAACGACCAAGCAACCAGACTCCGACCCCAACACCGGGAAGACGGGAACCGAGCGGCCCAAAGGCTTCGGGAACACCCAGTGGATTTTTCTCGGTTTGATGTTCGTAATTATGTACCTTTTCATATTCAGAGGACCTCGTAAAAAACAGCAGAAGCACAAACAAATGGTTCAAACCCTCTCGAAGAACGATAAAGTCAGAACAATTGGCGGAATCATCGGAACCGTAGTTGACGTTAAAGGCGATGAGATTACGTTGAAAATCGACGAGTCGAATAACACCAAAATAAAGATTGCTTCTTCAGCGATAGGAAGGAATTTGTCGAAGGATAATTCGTAAATCAGTGAATGCGCCGATGAGTTGATGAGTGGACGTATCAACCCATTTACGCATATACGCATTAACACAGTACGAGGAAGTTATGAACAAGAATCTGACCTGGAAAATTGTTTTAATCATAGTATTGGTTGCCGTGGCAGGGTGGACTTTATACCCCCCCAGCAAGACCCTGATGCCCGGTATAGACCTGGCAGGCGGAACAAGTCTTATCTATGAGATAGACGCCCAGGGCCTTGAAGAACATGAGAAGGAAGATTTGGCCCAGAGAATGATTACGGTCCTCCGAAGGCGAATAGACCCGGCCAATATCCAGAACCTTGTTTGGCGTCCCATGGGCAACACTCGTTTCGAGATAAAAATGCCGCTTGCAAGCGCCGAGACTCGCGACAAACGCGACCAGTTCGAAAAGGCCCGGGAGAAGCTGCTGGCCAAAAACATCAACCGCGCAAAAATCATGCGCTCGCTCCAAAAGGCGCCGGAAGAACGGGCCGTTGATTTCAATGATTTCGCACAGGACGACCCCAACAGACAAAGCATTCTCGAAGAGCTGACAACGGCTTACGACGAACGAAAACAACTGCAGGATAAAAGGGACAACCTTTATGCCGACCTGACAACGACCGAGAACACGGTATCGCCAAACGACATCGATTTCAAGCGGGTCGAAATTATCATCGGAAAATGGATAAGACTCAATGACGAACAGCTCAAAGAAACGCTCAAAGAGTTCCTCGGCGACCCGAACAACATCGATGCGAACAATATCGATGCGAACAACATTGATGCTAACAATATCGATGCTAACAATATCGATGCAAACAACATTGATGCTAACAATATCAATACACTCACGAAATATGTCCAAACCTACGCTCAATGGAACAAAACCATTGACGAGCTGACAGACCCGAATACAGGCAAAAACCCCCGGTACAGAGAAGCGATTAAAAGTATTGACAAATTGAATCTGACTTTGGACCAGATGAACTACGTGCTTGAAATGTCGCCGAAGTCACCTGATCGCAGAGAGAACATCAACAAACTCAAGGCCGAGTTCCCCGACCGCAAAGACGAAATCGACGAGCTGCTGACGGCTTTTGTCGAGTATCGCCCCTACCAAGGCAGACTCGACGACCCAAAAGACCTTCAGCGAATGCTCAAAGGCGCCGGCATACTCGAGTTCAGACTCCTCCCAACTCGAGGGCACGAAAAGGTTGACATGGACCTGATGAAAAACTATGAAGAAACACTCAAAAAAGGCCCCAAGTTTTCCTCGGACAAAAATTATGTCTGGTGCGAAATCGAAAAGATTGAAGAATGGAGAGCGCTGGACGAGGAGGAGCGTCCCTCTATCGTCGGTCAATTCGGCGATAAATATTACGTTCTGGCCTGCAACAAGGCAAGTGAAGCAATACTGCACGGGCACGACCCGAACACAAGAGACTGGAAACTCGAAAAGGCCTACTCCACACAGGACAGAATGGGCCGAAGAGCCATCGGTTTCCTGCTGGACGATAGAGGTGGAAACCTTTTCTGGAACGTTACAAACGAGAATTTAGGCCGACCGCTTTGCATCCTGCTCGACGGAATAGCGATATCGGCGCCAAAACTTGATGACAGGATACGCAGACAGGGCATCATAACGGGCAGCTTTACTAAAACACAAGTCGATGATATGGTCAACAAACTCAACGCCGGCTCTTTACCATCCAAGCTGATAGAGCAGCCCATCTCTGTAAATACAATCGGTCCGTCAATGGGCGAAAACAATCGTGACCAGGGCATCGAGGCCGGTTTAATCGGCCTTATTGTTGTCCTCGCCTGTATGCTTGCTTACTATTGCCTCGCCGGCTCAATCGCCGACGTCGCACTGCTTATGAACGTGCTCCTGGTGCTTTCAATAATGGCAAGCGTCAGGGCGACTTTTACGCTGCCCGGCATCGCAGGAATTATCCTGACTATCGGCATGAGCGTTGACGCCAACGTACTTATCTTCGAGAGAATCCGCGAAGAGCAGCAGAAAGGCTCATCGCTTAGAATCGCAATAACAAACGGCTACCAACGCGCGCTGAGAACAATCCTGGATGCCAACATCACTACGTTCATCACTGCTGCTATCCTCTACTGGGTCGCTTCGGAGGAAGTCAAAGGCTTTGCCATTGTGCTAATGCTCGGCATCGGCTCGAGTATGTTCACGGCCCTGTTTGTAACGCGTGTGATTTTCGATTTGCTCCTGAGCAGGAAAATTATCAAAGACCGTTTATTCATGCTCCGTCTCATACGCAAGCCCAACGTGAACTGGATGCGATTGAGGCCGGTTTTCTTCCTTCTCTCGCTTCTGCTTATTGCCGGGGGCTTGTTGGTTTTCTTTACAAGAGACGACACGGTCAACAACAAGTACGATGTCGAATTTACCGGCGGAACAAATGTCCAGGTCATTTTCAAGGAAGATGTTACCATAGCCAGGCAGGAAGTCGAAGACAGAATCCACAAAGTCGGCATTGACTTGCAAAATCCGGCCCTGGCAACGGCAAACGTTTACAGCGTCGGAGAATCCGGCAGACGATATGAAATTAACACCACCGAAACAAACAAAATCACCACGACCGTCACATTGCCCCATCCCGGCAACAAGACAATCGATGAGCTGACAAAGGCAATCGGAAGCACACCGGACGGCAAAGAACTTAGCAATCTGATTATAACAGCGGACGCCAATGAGCCGGCTCAATTGACAATTGCAACAAGCCAGATGAACAAGACTATAGTCTTAAATACCCTCACAGCAGCCTTTCCCAACGCCAACATCTCAGAACCCGCGATTGATGAAATCGTCAATAATGCGATAGTAACCGCGTTCGCCGGCGACCAGCCGGGGACAACTCTCCTCGAAATCCAGCAGAATCTTCGGCCCAAAATAACCTCAGAGCAGAGAATAACCGAAACCCTTATTGATTCGTACCCCGAACTGGCCGATTTTCTGGGTGGTATCAAAATCACCTGTGAAATCCAGGGACAAGCAACAGCCGACCAAATCAAGCGAAGGTTCAAGGATTTGCTCTACAAACCGGACATGCGTCGCCTTAACTGGTATGAATACCAGATACTTGATTCTGATTTGAATCCAATGGACGACCCGAACCAGACCGAAAAAACCTTCATTTATGTAAGTACCGAGCCGGAAGCGGGTTTTCGCGAACTAAAGGAGGATGAATGGGCGAGGTTCGCCGAAAACGAAAAGACTAAAGTCATCGGCGCGACCACCCTGGAAACGACGCTGCCGCGGGTAAGGCAGTTCGACCCATCCGTCGGCAGAGAAGCAAAAAAAGCCGCACTTGCCGCTATCATTCTGTCGTTATCCGCAATCGTCGGTTATATATGGGTCCGATTCGGAGACATACGCTACGGCATAGCGGCAATTATTGCGCTGGTGCATGATGTATGTATCACGCTCGGCGCAGTAACGGCCTGCACGTATATAGCATCGACGGCGATAGGAGAAAGTCTGCTCATCGGTGATTTCAAAATCAACCTTGCAATGATAGCCGCTTTCCTGACGCTCATCGGGTACTCTCTCAACGACACTATCGTTGTTTTCGACCGCATCCGCGAGAACCGCCACAAGGCCCGACTGACTTCGCAGACCATCACCAACAGCATCAACCAGACTATTTCCAGGACAATTCTAACCTCCTTCACGACATTTATAGTTGTCCTGATAATGTATATTTTCGGTGGGCCCAACCTGCGAGGCTTCACATTCGCAATCGGCCTCGGCATCCTCATAGGAACCTATTCGTCCATCGCCATAGCCGCCCCGATATTACTGCTCGGAACAAAGAGCAAAATACAAACAAAACCGAAAACGAAAAAGAACAAATAGCCACGCCGTCAAGATGCTAATACGGTTCACAAAATATCTTTGCGCTTCATCAAACAGAACCCCGACCGTAAAGGATGGGCAATTAAAGATATGACTTCATAAGTCATTATAGTACTCTCAGTTGAAATTTCCTGTTTGTTCGCGGGTAAGTGGCTTTAGAATAATAAGTTACAATCTTACTCGCGGGAATTTACTACCCTGAAGGGTATACTTTATGGCGCACTTTATTTTTATGATTGGTATAAAGAGGCAACACAGGTAAAAAAGACAAGCGATTCGAGCCGCCCGCAATCACATAGCTCCGGCGGCCTCGGCATCCACCAGCCAGGTAACCTTATCAAGAATCGGCCAGAGAGAGTGAATAGGATACCGCACGTCATCCGGCTCGCTGGTCATGACCTCTTTGAGGATGTGCGCTTTTTCCCTGCCTGAAACCAACACCGCCAAATGCCGCGCCGCACTCAAAACCGGATGCGTCAGAGTTATCCTGTTAAGCTTCTCATCGAGGACATAAACAACGCACGCCAAATCTTCGGTATCAAAACGAGCATAGCTGTTGGGAAACAGCGAGCCGGTATGTCCCTCAGCACCCATACCGAGAACAATCAAATCAAATTGCGGAAGCTGCTTTTCTTCGAGACCGAAAACGCTTCGAATGGTCTGCTCATAACAGTGCGCCGCGAACTTAAAATCGGTGTACTCGGTGGGAATGCGATGCACGTTCTCCCGGGGGATGGGCACTTTAGCGAGGAAGGTATCCGCAGCCAGCTTATAATTGCTCCACTGTGAATCGGGCTCGACGTAGCGCTCGTCAACCCAGAACAACTGTATTTTGTTCCACCGCAGAGACCTCGCCGGCACTTCTCCGAGCATTTCAAAAAATCGCCTCGGTGTATTCCCGCCCGATATGGCGACTCGAAAAACGTCCTTGTCTTTAATCGCTTTCAGGGCATCGGCGACAAAAAGCTCAACGCTTGTTCGGGCAAGGCTCTCAGGGTCGGACATAACTTTAACATTGGGCTTGGCAATAGTTGTCATAATATCACCTACTTTCCAGGCAGGATAAAACTCCCCTGTAACCACTATTTGCTTCGCAAACAGCGGACAGATTTGCGCACAAAACAAAAGGATACATACAGAAAGAAACAGCCTCCGAATTGAAATGTACACTGGCGCTATGAATCATAGTCCCACCCCTTTCATTGCACATATGTCAACTTAAGATATTATTTGCTTTTACGCGAGGTTTTGCCAGAAAAATTTTCAAAAATGAGAGAATTTTTATCATTTCCCGGTTTTTGGGCGAAAAAATCGGGCTATAGCACAATTAAACGGGATTCTACCGCGGGAGGGGATAAGAAAAAACGAGCAGCATCTCTACACTGCTGAAAAAATGCGTTTCTTGACATCCTCAAGAATCATGTATAGCGAAGGTACAAGCAAAAGCGTTATGCAGGTGGCAAACATCACCCCGAACGCCAGGCTTATCGCCATCGGCACAAGAAACCTCGCCTGAAGACTCTTTTCCAAAATCATCGGCATCAGCCCGCAGAATGTCGTCAGGGTTGTCAGCATAATGGGCCGGAACCTTCGAGTCGCACAGTCGCGGAGGACCTGACCAAGCTCGATGCCGCTCTTGCGTTCACGGTTGATAAGGTCTATCATAATCAGCGCATCATTCACAACCACGCCTGCAAGCGCCACAATTCCAAACATCGACAATATGCTCAGGTTGAACGTTGTGTCCAATATGGCGCCCATCACAACGTGACCTGCCACGGCCCCTACTATCCCGAACGGAATGGCAGACATTACGATGGCCGGCTGTGAGTAACTGCGAAACTGAACGGCCAGCAGAACATAAATCGCAAACATAGCGATGGCAAAGTTCACCTTCAGGCTGCCGAGCGATTCGTTTCGTTCACGCTGCTGGCCTGCAAAACGAAACTGCAATCCCTGGTACCGGCGCACCATTTCCGGAAGTACTGTGCTTTCCAGTTCGGCGTTGATTTCTCCCGGATTGGCCAGGGCTTCGTCAACATCCGCTGAAACGCTGATTACTCGCTTTCTATCCACACGCCTGATGGATGCATAAGCTCTCCCGTAGTCAACTTCGGCAACCGTCCTGAACGGGATTTCCGTTCCGTTGGTAAGTCGAATTCTCATATTCTCGACGTCGGCCAGGCTCCGACGCTCAGCTTGCGGATAGCGAACCATCACGCGAATGTCGTCGCGTCCCCGCTGAATACGCTGCACCTCGTCACCGTAGAAGCCCTGGCGAACCTGCCGGGCCAGGTCGGCTAACGTAAGGTCAAGTGTTCGACCGGAATCTTTAAGCTTCAGCTTCAACTCGGCTTTGCCCTCCTCGAAGCTGTCCTCGATCTCCTCTACACCGTCATACCCGTCAAGAATAACCTTCAGCCGTTCCGAAGCCTCCAGCAGAGTATCGAAGTTTTCGTGAGAAAGCTCAACGTCTATCGGTTTGCCCGTGCTCATAATCTCCGACCAAAACGTCAGCGAAGATACTCCGGGGATTTCGCCCACGATGTCACGCCAGCGGTTCTTGACGGCTATGCTGGAGACTTTGCCGCGCTGCTCACTGCTGAGAAGCTCAACGTTGACCTCGCCTAAATGCGCCCCGACAGGCGCGCCGATGCCGCCGTGCCCCGGGCCGCCTCTTGCCGCTGCCGGATGTGAACCTATGGTTGTCGAGATGTGCTTAAGTAAGGGCGGCGAATCTTCCCGGCGACCATCCTCGAATTCCCCTATCGCCTGCAGGGCAGCCGCCTCGACGTTTTCGATGATGCGATTGGTCTGCTCAAAAGGCGTTCCCTGCGGCATCGTCAACGACGCTATCATATTGTCCGCTTCTACAGTGTCGAAGAATATGAACTTTATATGCCCGCCAAGAATATATCCGACGGTCCCCAAAAATATCGCGATACCGACAGCCAGGGTAACGTACCGCCATCGAACAGCCCGCACGACGAATCTCTCGAACGGGCCATAGACAAACCAGAACAGGCCCTTCTCGGTTACGCCGTTGATTTTATCGGTTAACCTCCGCAATACGTTTTTCTTCACGGAGGCTTTGGCAGACAGATGCGCCGGCAGAATCAATAACGCCTCGATAAGCGAAATCGAAAGAACGCTTATCACGACTATCGGCATAACTCGAAGAAATTTACCCATAATTCCGCCCGTGTACGCTAATGGAATAAAGGCAAACATCGTCGTCAACACCGCAAGCGTAACCGGCATCGCCATCTCTTTAGCGCCTTTTATTGCCGCCGCCGTCCTTTCCATACCCTTCTGCCGATATACGAATATGTTTTCGCCGACCACAATCGCATCGTCCACCACGATGCCAAGTGACATAATAAATGCAAACAGGCTTATCATGTTGATAGATACATCGAAATGAGGTATCAGCCAAAACGCACCCAAAAACGATATGGGAATACCGATGGTCGTCCAAAATGCAAGGCGAATATTGAGAAACAACGCCAAACACAGAAAAACCAAACCAAGCCCCAAGTACGCGTTCCTCTTCAACAGATCCATACGAGACTTGAGAACCTCCGAGTCATCCTCCCACAGTGCGATTGATATCCCTTCAGGCAGGTTGTGCTTCTTAAGCTCGATATAGTCCTTGACGGTCCTTGAGATGTCGAGAGCGCCCTGCTCGCCGATGCGAAAGACCTGCACAAAAGCGGACCGTTTGCCGTCGAATCTGGCGTAAAGGTCGATATCTTCAAAATCGTCTTTGACCTCGGCGATGTCACCGAGTCTCAACTGCGTGCCGTCGTTCCTCGTGAGCACGATGATTTTTTCAAATTCAGGGCCGTAATATCTTTGCCCTTTTGTTCTAACGAGAATTTCACCGCCCGCCGTCTTGACCGAGCCTGCGGGGGTATCAAGTGATGAATTTCTTACCGCGTTGGATACATCATCGAAGCTGAGGTTGTAACGACGCAGGTTCTCCTCCGAAACCTCGATTGATATTTCGTAAGGCCGAACCCCTGCGATGCTCACCTGGCTGATATTGCCCATTGCCGTCAAATCGTCCCGAATCTTCTCGGCCATCCGCTTGAGGGTCTTCTCCGGCACATCGCCGTTGACGACTATTGAAATCACTTTGTGACGCGTTTTGAGCTCCGTTATTATCGGCTTTTCGGTTTCCTTGGGAAAGGTAATGATTGTGTCAATCTCGACCTTGATATCGTCCAGAACCTCCTGCGTGTCCGCGTATTCGTCAACCTCTACAAGCGTCGAGCCAATCCCCTCGGATGCCGTTGACGTCATCCGCTTTATTCCCTCAACCGCCGCAATGGCCTCCTCCACACGCAGGCATACCCCCTCCTCAACGTCCGCCGGTGAAGCCCCGCGATAAGGAACCATAATATTAATCATCCCCAGGCTAAGCTCCGGGAAGACCTCCATCTTCGCCGAAAAAGCAGCGAGCAGCCCCGATGCCATGATTAACAACATCAGCAGATTTGCCGCAACGTGGTTCGATGCAAACCACCCAAGAATACCTTTTTTATCTTCTGAGTCTATCACTTACTTTGCCTCCGGTCTGCCGGGCTTATTACTATCCGCATTTACCCCCTCGTTCTCCCGGTCGGCGCTGGTTCGCACTTTGTCCCCATCTGTAACCACATCAAGCGAGCTTGTAACGATAATTGCCTCATCATCGAGGCCTGAAGCGACATACGCAAAATCCTTGTCGGCCCGAATAATGTTCAAAGGCTGGATATGCAAACGACCGTCATTAACCACCCAGACCTTATTGCCCTGGCGTACGGCATCGCGAGGCACCGCGGTGATTTTCTTCAGTACCCTGCCCTCAATGACAACCTCGGCAAAAACGCCCGGCAACAAAGGAGGTTTGCCGCCGGTTGTATCAAACGGGCTGGCCACTTCAACGACAACCGATATCATTCTCGATGTCTTATCGACCTGGCCGGTAGTGCGGACAACTCGGCCCTGCCAGGTATGTTCGGCGCCGGCGAAGTCGGCTTTGACCTGTGCGGTTGTGTGCTTGAGCGGCGCCTTTCCGCCGTTAAGGACGGCCGAACTGGGAAAAACGTCAAACCAGGCCAGCTCGTCATCCTCAAGAGGCACCTCAATTTGGACCGACTCGATTCCGTAGGCAACGCCCAGGGGCTGGCCAACCACCACATACTGTCCGAGGTCAACCCTTTCGCTTATTATCAACGCATCAAATGGAATCGACAGGCTCGTCCGCTCAAGCTTCAATTGTGCCATTGCAAGCTGCGCCGTCGCCGATTCCAGAGCGGCTTTAGCCCGGCGAATCTGCGGCTCGCGCAAAACCAGCGGCGAATTCGGCTCGGTGTTTGGATGAAGCTGCTGCCACTCTTTCCGTGCGACTTGGGCCTCAGCCAACTCTGTATCGAGCCCGACCTGCGCCTCGGCTACTGCTGCCTGGGCCTGCTGGACCGCTAAGTCATAATCCCGCGGGTCTATCTGGAGAATCTGCTCTTCGGCCCTTATCATGCCGCCCGCCTTTAGTTCCGGGTGTAAAGAAACCACCTTGCCGGAAACCTCAGGAACGATATCAATCTCCACCTTCGGGCTTACGGTCCCGTACCCGCGAACGAGCATTTGTATGTCCCGCACGTGCACCTTCTCAACCTCAACCAAAGGGACAACGGACTTCGCCTCTTTTTGCATAGGCGGCTTTTTCAGTTTGAAAAAAGCGTACGCGCCCAAGCCCCCTAAAATTACAATAATTAGCGCAATCAACGCCTGCACCCAACCTGCCGGTCTTTTCCTTGTCTGATGGGCTGATTTCATAAATCGACCCCCTTATTTATCGTTCTTGTTCATATTTATTTTTTTGCCACAAAAGCACTGAAGTGTAAAATGCCTAAATTTTGGAGTGCCTAAAGTTACAGATTATTGTTCTATTTCGGCTCACTTCAGGCACTTTAGCTCACTTCTCTTTTCTTTGTGTCTTCGCGGCTATCTTTTTGACTTTATCCGTCACTTTCCTATTTCTTCGGCTTTGTCCCAGTCGCCGCCGAGCGCCAGGAAAAGATTTACACGTGTCGTCCATATCTGGCCCTTGAGCACGGCAAGCTCGTTTTCGGCGATTCTCCGCCGCCTCTCAGACTCCAGAACCGTCAGTATCCCCTCTACACCGCGTTCATAACGCTCCCGAGAGAGGTCCTCCGCCGCGAGCGCCTCGGTAAGGCGCACCCGGACATGCCCGAGCTGCTCCTGCAACATCAGCTCACTTATCAACGCATCCTCAACCTCCTTCAAAGCGTTGAGGACTACATTTGCGTAATTCGCCGCCGACTCCGCATAACGCGCCTTTGAGGCATTCAGTTGTGCGGTGAGCTGCCCGCCCTTGAATATAGGCTGAGCAAGGCGCATAAGCGCCGAATACGTCTCGGTTTCACGTTTCCAAATATCGCGCCACCTGTCGGCGCTATTACCTAAGTTTGTCGTCAAAGTCAAGTCGGGAAAAAACTGTGCAACGCTGACGCCGATTCGCTCGTTCGCCGCCTTCAAAGACATCTCAGCAGCCTGAATATCCGGTCTGCGGTCAAGCAGCTCAACCGGCAGCCCGATAGGTACGGAGGCCAAATTCGGCAATTCCGCCAATGTTTCCGGCAAATTCTCTCCCTTCCCCGGCCTGCGTCCCAAAAGCACATCAAGAGCATAATGGGCCTTGGCTAACGATAATTCTAAACCAGGCTCATTGCCTTTCGAAAAGGCCAGGTTCTCACGTGCCAATCTCACATCGACCGGCCCGACAAGGCCCTGGCCATAACGACGTTCCACAATCTCCAAAGTTTGTTGTCTGCTTTTTGTATTGGCACGGGCTATGGCCAATAGCCTCTGATTCGTTGCGATATCCACCCTCGCCTTGATTACACTGGCGATTATTGAATTAATCAGGGTTTGGTTATTCGCCTCCGCGGCAAGCATATCGGCCCAAGCCGCCCTTTGGGCCCTTTTGAGCTTGCCAAAAAAGTCCAGTACATACACTACGGTAATATCATGTGAAAAGGTCGTGGACAGGCTGCTGAATCTGGCTCCGCTGAAGTTGAACGAGCGTTTACTTCTGTCGCGATTGAGAGCATAAGATACGTCCGGCCAACGCCTGCCGGCGTTCTCCTTAAAAACCGCCTGGGCCTGCAAGACCCTTGCCGCGGCGGCTTTGAGGTCATTGTTATTTTCCAACGCCTGGCGTACAAGCTTGGCAGTTGTCTCATCGCCGAACCGCTCCCACCAACTGTCAACTTCGTTAAAGTCGGTAACGTTCTGCTCGTGTGCGCCGGCGTTAAAAAATCCATCGTTGGTGTCCGCTGCGGTTTCGGGTTTGGAATACTTCGGCCCAACCATACACCCCGCAAGCAGTAAAATTCCAAAAACGAACAACACCAAAAAGATTGAACAAGAGAGTTTTTTCATTTGCCTTCTTCCTTAGCATAGGCCCGGATACCGGCGGCTGTAAAAGCCACCACGTGGTCGATTACCATGGCCGGATCGAACTGTGCCAATTCCTGGTCATCTATCCCCTGGTGCATAGCTTTTATTAAGATAGTATGCAAAAGCTGACTAACAAGAGAGAACACGACAAGAGGAATCTTCGATTGCTCCAGGGCGGGACAGGCCTTGCTCAAGGCTTCCTGCATAGCCGTCATAGTTGGTCGAATCACCTCTTTGCCGAACATATCCTTTGGCAGGTTCCGGTCAATCATCTCGCGTGCCATAAGCTTCATCAGTCGAGGCCCTTTATTGCTGTCCATTAGCGGGCCGAGGAAGGCCTCTGCAAAAGACTTGAGCAGCATTTCCAGGCCTGGTTTGCCCCCGCTCCGGCTCATTACCTCGTTAATGCTCTCGATACGTACGCCGACTATCTGAGCATGATGGCGGCGCCAAAGCTCGACGTATAAGTTCTCCTTGCCGCCAAAGTAGTAATTCACCGAGGCGATATTGCACTTGGCGGCAGCGGCAATATCGCGAATGCTCGTGCCGTTGAAACCTTGTTCGGAGAAAAGTTCCTCCGCCGCGGCAAGCAATCGCTCCCGAACGGTCCCGTCGCCACTGCCGGAACTTCTGTTGTCCGGTGAATTTACCATAACCAAAATCTCCAAACACCTGTTTTATACGTTAGTTTAAAACACTTGTTTGATTTTGTCAAGTAATTTTTTGCTTTTTTTGTAAAAATCCCCCCTGGCAGGCCGAAAACCCTGATAAAACCCGAAAAATAGTACCCCACTGCCCAAATCGCTACAGAGCCACGACCGTAAGGAAGGCACAACTAACTACTGTTGCGGAAACAGCATTTGTCATTCCCGCGCAAGCGGGAATCCACTCAACCGCCATGTTACTGAACCCCTGCTTTGCGCAGGGATGACAACACGAATCGGTCAATTTGAGTAATTAAGGATATGATTTCATCAAACGGCTGGCGTCGGTTTACTTTTCGGCTGCTGCTGTGGACTTTTTGCCGGGCTGTCGGGGTGCGGGTGCTGTCGCTCCGCGAAAGAGGATTACTCCGGTCGGGCATTTGTTCATAGCAGTTTCTGTCTGCTCGGTCGGCTCGAACTTTGTAAAATCCAATCTCGCCAGATTGTCCTCGACTGCGAATATGTCCGTTTGTTTGGCACAGAGCCCGCAGCCGATACAGCCGACCTTGCACATCGACCTCGTGCTCTTGCCGTTCTCTCGACTGTTGCAGGCTACGGTCAGCATATTTTCATGAGCGAAGGGTACCATTTCGATTAGATGACGTGGGCAGGTTGTTGCACAGGCGGTACAGCCGGTGCATTTCTCGTAGTCAACGGTTGCCAGCCCGTCAACAACGTGCAGTGCATCGAACCTGCACGCCCTCGTGCAGTCGCCGAAGCCGAGGCAGCCGAATTTGCAGGCCTGGACATTGGACAATGCGTTCGCGGCCGTACAGCTCGGCAGTCCTTCGTACGCCGCGTAATAGGTCCTGTCGGACGTGTGCGCACGGCAGTGTACGATTGGTCTTTTCTGGGGGCCCGAATCGCTGACCTGGAGGTTCAAAATATTTGCGATTTGTTCCGAGGTATCCGGCCCGCCTGGTACGCATTTGCCGATTAATTCGGGTTTTTGCAAAACCGCCTTTGCGTACTGCCCGCAACCGGCAAAACCACAGGCGCCGCAGTCGAGGTTCGGCAGGACCTCGTGTATCTGCTCTATCTTCGGGTCAACCTCTACTTTGAGCTTTTCGCTCGCTACCAACAGCACCAGCGCAAAGCCGCTTCCCAGCCCTAACATTGTAAGGCCTGCCCGCCACGCACTACTCCATAGTTCCAGAACCGAAGCTAAAATCATTTCTTCGTAAATCCTTTGACGCAAAAATGCACAAATGTATTTATGCGCAACTCATCCACGCATATACTCATCCACCTACCTTATCATTCCAGCAAAGCCCATAAACGCCAATGTAAGCAGACCCGCCGTTATCAGCGTAATCGGTGCGCCTTTAAGGCACTCGGGCACGTCGGCGAGCTTGAGGTTCTCTCGAATGCCGGCCATTATGCAAATCGCCATAGTAAACCCGATACCGGCTCCGAAACTAAGAACGACCGCTTCCAGCAGCCTGTCTATCTCCCAGAGGTTTATGAACAGGCACAATCCCAAAATCGCACAATTAGTGGTAATCAACGGCAAAAATATGCCGAAGCTCTCGTACAACGAAGGGAAAAACTTTCGCAGATACATCTCAACGAGCTGTACGGCGCCGGCGATAACCAATATGAAGCAAACGTACCGCGTTACTTCCAGGCCAAGCTCCTTCAATATCCAGTTGTCTATCATATAAGTCATTGTGCCGCTGAGCGTTACAACAAACGTTACGGCCATACCCATACCGAAGGCCATATCGATTCGGCCCGACACGCCAAGATAAGGACAGATACCCAAAAACTTCGTGAATACAAGATTATTGATTAAAACAATGGATATAAAAGCCAAAACTAAAGCGGTAACCATGTCCATAATTTTATCCTCTTAGCTTTTGCTCTTACTAAGCAGGTTCACCAGTCCTAACATAAGTCCTAAGGTAATAAACGCTCCCACCGGCATGCTCATCGCAGCCCACGGTACAAACCAGCCGTCTTCTTTCAGCAATGGCAATATCGCAATTTCGCATACTGCGCCTGTCGCGAGCAGCTCTCTGACGCCGGCTAAGAGACACAATGTAAGCGTAAAGCCAATTCCCATTCCCACCGCGTCGATGATACTCACGGCCAAGCCGTTCTTGCTCGCGCAGGCCTCAGCCCGGCAAATGATAATGCAATTGACGATAATCAGCGGGACATACGGGCCGAGAGTTTCGCTCATATCCGGGACAAACGCCTTCAAATATAAATCCGCTATGGTAACAAATGTTGCTATCGTCAGCGTGAACATCAAAATCCGCAGGTGAGGCTTGAGGAGATTACGCATCAGGCTGACCACGATATTGCTGCAGAACAGCACGAAGATAACGCAGCAGCCCATAGTAAAGGCCGGCTTCACCGCCGCCGTCACCGCCAGGGTCGGACACATCCCCAACAGCAGCCGAAATACCGGATTCTCGCGCCACAAACCGGCAAGCAGCGTTTCTTTATAAAGCCCGGCCTTAGTTTCACCCTTCTTTGTCATCGCTGATTTGCTCCTTCTGCTTTTGCACCAGTTCCTCTATCTTGCCCTTTACTTTCTCAACGTATGCGTTGAATATATTCACCACAGCCTCACTGCTCACGGTGGCTCCGGTGATTGTAACGATTTCAGAATCGATTTTTTCCGGGTCGCCTTCCCCTCGCTTTACAGGCTTGAATTTCCCAATCGGTGCATCCTCGAACTGCTCTCGCAGGTAAGGGTCTTTTATCTGGTCTCCGAAGCCCGGTGTTTCATTACAGGAAAGCACTTTGTAGCCAACGATGGTCTTGAGATCCTTATCAAGTGCAATGACCAGTTCTATTTTGTCTTGAAAACCGGAGCCAGCGGCCTCGAAAGTCCAGCCGACGCGGTCGCCGGCCCTTGAGACGGCCTCGCGAAGCTTAACTTCTCTTTTCTTGCCCTTATCCAGCTCAATCTCGACTTCCGCATATAACTCGAGCCTGGCTTCGGGAAGCAGAGCGCCGCTCAGGCGGTTGAGCTTTTCGGTTTTGTTCCACTCTATTTCGTCCGACCAGCGGGCGTTAGCTACCGCTATCAGCAGTCCGAACGCAAACGACGTCACAATCAGCAGCCAGCTTTGTTGGAAAAAATGCTTTATCTTATACATCTCGAAAACCTTTTCCGCCACCAAGACCGTAAAAAATGGAAAGTGCCTAAAGTTACAGATTATTTTTCCACTTTAGTTCACTTTAGCTCACTTCTCTTTACTTTGTGCCTTAGTGTCTTCGTGGCTATAATTTATTTTTAACTGGGTTTACCTCCTGCAGGAATCCGCCTGCAAAGTCTGTCTATTAGAGGCGTAACGGCATTCATCAAAAGGACAGAATACATCACGCCTTCGGGATACCCCCCTACTATTCTTATGAGCATCGTTATCGCTCCGACACCGATGCCGAAGAGCCACATTCCTCTGCGCGTCAAAGGAGCGGTAACCGGGTCGGTAGCTATAAAAAAGGCACATAGCAGCATTCCGCCGCTGCTCAAATGGAAGAACGGCTGCATATAGGCATCAGAATCGACCAAGTAGAAAACCGCAGCAAAGACAAAAGCAGAGAGCAAAACAGCCAACGGGATATGAAAGTTTATCGTTCGCCTTAAAAGCAGATATAGACCCCCTATCAATAGTGCAATTACGCTGGTCTCCCCGAGGCAGCCGCCGACCTCGCCTGTGAGCGTGGCCCTGAATTGCTGCTCGTTATAGATTAGTGCTCCGTTCTCGTCCTTTATTGCCTGCTTGCTCCAGGCCAACGGCGTTGCCTGTGTTCTTGCCTCGACATTGTTTTCCGGGCAAATCTCAGACAGGGCGGCAGGAATCGTGGCCGGCACCATCCACGTTGTCATTAACATGCCGAACGAGGCGGTCAGAAACGTTCTGCCGACCATAGCCGGATTAAAGATATTTGCGCCCAGGCCCCCGAACACCATTTTGCCGATTGCGATAGAAAAAGCGCTGCCTATCACGGCGGTCCAAACAGGCAAAGCCGGTGGAAGCGACAGCGCAAGGATTATGCCCGTAACCACGGCGCTGAAATCACCGAGTGAACCGGGCTTTTTGCGAATCAGATTGCAGAGCCATTCGGCGGCGAGCGACGAGATAACACACGCAGCCGGCAGTATCAGCGCCCTGACGCGGAAATAATAGCCCGCCGCCGCCATAGCAGGGACCAAACCGATTACGACGTCCACCATTACCGCGCGGGTCGAAAGCGGCTTGCTGATATGCGGCGAATTCGAAACTGCTATATCTTTGAGCATATTCTCGTATCTCGTATCTTGTATTTCGTATCTCGCTTCACGCTTCACGAGATACGCTTCACGTTAATCATTCCGGCATCTTTTTCTTTTGTCTGGCAAGGAAAATCTTGCCCGTTTTGATATATCCCGTAACCTCGATATTGGCCGGGCAGACGTAACTGCAGCAGCCGCATTCCATACACGCGTTGATATAATAGGCCAGGGCCACATCCAAAAGGTTATGCTTGACCGCGTGGGCGATTTTTGTCGGGTTCAAATTCTCAGGGCAAATCTCGAGGCACCTTCCGCAGCGAATGCAGGGAGTTTGGCGCCCTTCGTACTTTGCCCGGCCGATTTGCCTTTTCGTCAGGACCGTTATCGCCCCGCAGGTCTTTGTGATAGGCGTCTTCAAATCGGCAATTGCTATTCCCATCATTGGCCCACCAAGGACTACCTTTGCGCAGCTTTCGGTTACTCCTCCGCAAAATTCTATCAAGTCCTCGACAGTTGTCCCTATCGCAGCATAGTAATTGCCCGGCTTTGAGATTGCCTCTCCGGTAACGGTCACGACCCTGTGCGTCAGCGGAGTACCGCTAACGACCGCTTCGGCGATTGCCGCCGCCGTAGCGACATTAAGCACGACCACGCCAATCATAGGCGGAATGCCGCCCGCCGGGACATTCTTCCTCAGGATGGCCTTTATAAGCTGCCTTTCACCGCCCTGCGGATATTTCGTTTTGACCGGCGCCAATTTAATCCTGTCGCCATCCCCGCAATCTTCCAGCGTCCGGCTTATCATTTCTATCGCGTTCGGCTTGTTATCTTCGATACCGATAAAGACCTGTGAACAGCCCGACGCCTTCCGGGCAAGCCTGGTGCCGGCAATAATCTGCTTTGTCCATTCCAGCATAATCCGATAGTCGCAGGTAATATACGGCTCACACTCACATGCGTCGATAATCAACGTCTCTTTGGGCATTCTCGGATTGGGCTCTATTTTTACTCTTGTCGGGAATCCCGCCCCGCCCATACCGACGATACCCGCATCTCGCACGGCGGTGCATATCTGTGCTGATGAATAGCTGTCGATATCGAAGCTGTCCGTAAATTCGGTATGGCTCGGCTGGGAGGCCGGGTTGTCATCGCCTTCGGCATCTATGATTACCGCCATACTTCGCCCGAGAACAGCGTGCGACTGAAGCGCGATTTGTTTGACCTTGCCGTTGACGGACGAATGAACCGGAGCAGAGACAAAGGCGTCGCTGTCACCGATTTTTTGCCCCGCCTTGACAGAGTCTCCCTTGTTGACAAGGCTCTCACACACAGCCCCGATATGCTGGCTGAGCATTATCGCGACCTGCTTGACCGCAGGGCCGGGCTGGATTTCGCTGTCGCGCGTAAGCTCCTTCTTTTCCGGCGGGTGGACGCCCCCTCTAAAAGAGAATCTGCCTTTGGTTACAAATCTCATATCGAAATTATTCCGAGTGCTTTTGTTGCCTCAGTTGTCTATTTATCACTTTTGCAATCACCACGCAAACAGAGACCGCTAAAAGGGCCGACACAACGCTAACGACCGTTAGCGCCGGCTTAGTTTCTATCGTTTTCGCAAGAATTGCCTCAAAAACCGCCAAAGAGCCGATAAACGCCACTAACGGCAGCAGAAAAGCAATAATGACGTTGAACAGAACCGATGGGCCTTTGACGCTGCCCAACTGCCGGTAAACCTCCCCGCAGTTTTGTTTTTGTGTGCAATTCTGGCAGAACTCCTGCTGGTTCATAGTTTTTGCTACCTTATAGAACAAAGGCAATTTATAATAGATTCAGTTGAAATTTTCAAATAGATTTTTCCAAATGTGGGGATAATTATGTCGAAGCGACCCGGCCTTTTAATATCAGTTTTGTTTTTCCTGTTCTGCACAGGCTGTGTAACCAACCCGATTACCGGCAAAGACGAGCTTATGCTCTTTCCCGAGGAGCAGGATATCGCCCTGGGCAAAAAATACGCTCCCGAAATTGAAAAGGAGATGGGCGGCAGAATCCCCGATGCCGGCATCCAGAACTACGTCGATTACATAGGCCAAAGAATTGTCCGCGTCAGTCACAAGCCGGACCTGGAATTCCACTTCGCCGCACTCGATGATGAATCGGTCAATGCCCTTGCCCTTCCGGGAGGCTACATCTTCATCACAAGGGGAATGCTTGAAAACCTCCGCAGCGAGGCCCAGTTGGCCGCGATTCTGGGCCATGAGATTGTGCACGTTGTCGCCAGGGACGTCTCGAACGCCATGAGCAATCAGATAGGGATACAGCTTTTGCTTTCCGCTGTAACTTCAGACAAGACGCCAAGCGGTGTCTTGACGGCAGCCGACCTCGCGCAGCAAATTCTTGGGCTTCGATTCAGCAGGAAAGACGAAAAGGAGGCCGATTTGGGAGGCCTGGATTATTTGGCCGCCGCCGGCTATGACCCTTACGCTATGGTCGAGACGATGCAGATGCTCCAGAACCGGAACGAAACCAGGCCGATTGAATTCTTCTCAACCCACCCATCGCCGGAAAACCGCATAGGATATTTGACGCAAAGGATTCAAAACAGGTACTTCGGCCACGCCGACCTCGAAACCGGTAAAGAAAATTACCGCAAGGCCGTCCTTGACCGATTGAGTAATTGACCCGGATTTCCACATAAGAAGTGGCAAAAAAATAGAACGGTCTTGTTTATAATCATCTATTCGACTTGTTTTGGAGTAAATGATGTTTGAACGCTTTACAGGCCGTGCACGGATGGTTTTAAGCCAGGCCAACGAGCAGGCGCAGCGATTCGGCCACGAACAAATCGGAACCGAGCATATCCTTCTGGGCCTGCTCAAAGAAGGCAGTGGCGCCGGCGCAGCGCTTCTGAAAAACCAGGGTGTGGATATAAAGAAGATGCTTGTCGAAATCGAACAAATCTTAAAGCTCAAGGGTGGACCCGATATGACCACCGCGAACCAACTGCCGCAGAGGCCGGGAGCCATCAAGGCCATTGAGTGCGCAGTTGAAGAGGCCCGGGCGCTTAACAATGACCACATCAGAACTGAGCACATCCTGCTCGGACTGCTGCGCCAGAGTGATGGCATAACCGCTCAGGTTCTTGCCAATCTCGGCCTAAAGCTCGAGGACGTCCGCCAAAGCCTTTCTTAATCACCCATCGAATATTTCTCCGCGTCTTCTGACTTCTGTATTCTGTATTCTTTCCTCATCTGCCTTTCAGAGCGCGTTTTCTGTCATCTTCCATCTTGCTAAAACCACACTTCGGGCAGCGGTCTGAAAAATCATTGGGAACGCTGTCCTTCTCGAAAACTATACCGCAGCTCGGATTCCCGCATTTTACAGCTTCATAAATACTTTTCTCGCTACACTCTTTGCAGACAAGCGCCGGCGCAACCCTGGCGAGTGGGTCGAAGTTCTCTCTTTGATACTCCAGGAAATCCCTCTGGCTCATCTCGTACTCGGCCTTACAGGCGGGGTTCCTGCACTTGACCCAAATCATCGAGTCGGCCGGGATGCTTTCAATGCCGCCACCGCCACCGCCGGAGCTGAAAGTGTACTTATAACCTATGATGCCGGCCAAAAGTAAGCACGCGACTATGACAATAATATAGATATTATTTTTCATCCTAATTTCTCCAAACTAAATTTGTATTTACTATTTCTCTACGTTCTCCCTCGGCGCACTTTACCCTGAGCGAAGCCGAACGGGCTCGGGACGACGTCTGTGTCCTCTGCGGCTATCCTTTCTTTGTGCCTTTGCACCTTAGTTCCTTCATGGCATAACTTTTTGATTTTTACACCGATTTTGCATTTTGACTTCTTCTGTCCTCTGTCTTCTGTCCTCTGTCTTCTGACTTCTGTTCTCTATGTTATTCGTGGCAAAATCCGTGTCTAATACCTCAAAATCACCTGCTTGTAATAAAATACATCTTACCTTTGCCTTTGTCAAAGATATATTTCTACTGTTTCCACGCTGTCCAGGGGCCTATACGCTGTACGCTAAACGCTGTTTATCCCCGAACCGACCACGCTTTTGCTGCTTGGCTTGGGTGCAGTGATGCTGAAAAATCGAAGATTGAGCTAAAGCGAAAAAAACGCAACACGAAATCCTGCCCTCGAGCAGAGCGAAGGGACGCTTCACGTTTCACGAGATACTATCAACGAACCACGAACTTTTTGCCTTTTACCTTTTAACTTTTAACTTCTTCTGCCTTCCGTCGTCCGTTATCCGCTATCTGCCTTCTAAATTCTCCCCTCTCCCATCTGCAATATCCTCCCCGGCTCTTCCGGCATCGCAGTTCGAGCCGATAGATACGCCGACTCAATCACGGCCATGTTTTTGAGGTTCTCTCTGCCGCTGCAGAGCAGCTCTTCTTCCTCGGGCGATAATACACTGCCGGCAAAACTCTTCAGCGCCTCGGCCATGCAGTCAACCGCCTCGTAGTCGTAGTCCATCTCCTCGATGACCTTGCCCTCGATATCCCGCACCGTCATCCTCGTGTCATTAACAACCACCATACTGTCCTTGCCGCATACCTTTATGAATTCATATCTCGGCCAAACCGTATCCCTCCCGGACGCCACGAGGTTGCCAACAAGCGTATCGGAAAACTTCATCGCCAAAACCGCCGTATCTTCCGTCATATACGAACGCTGCTGTTTATCCGCAGCCTGGTTCGTGTTCAGCGAATAAACCTGCTGCGGAAGAGGAAAGTTCCACATCATCTGGTCTATCATCTCGTAACAATCGTGCAGAAGCACCCCCCCGCCGGCCAGCTTCGGGTCCGTCCGCCAGCTTGGTACGGGCCGCCCGGCGAAACTGCAAAATGCCGCTATCAGAAACACCTGCTCGAGCCGCCCCTCCTCTAAAAACTTTCGCAGTGCAAGATAGCTGCCGGCATATCGCCTCGGGCAGGCAACGGAAAAATGTGTCCCCTGCTCATCTGCTAATCGAACGAATTCAGCCGATTCCTCGAATGTCCTCGCAGCCGGCGCCGACTTGAGGACGTTGAATTTCTTTTTCATCGCCATCCGCACATATTCATCGCACGTGTACATATCCGCGCCAACGAGCAGGCAGCGTTTGTCACTACCACGCAAACGGGAATCCATCTCAATTATCAGTTGCCGATAATCATCGAACGCCATGCACTTGTATTGGTCCGCTAATTGCTCGGCGAGGTTGGCGTCTTTATCCGCGAGCGCCTCAATCTGAAAACAATCGATTTTCGATGCCGCTTCCAGAAGTAGCTGACCTTCCCTGTTGAGACCGAGTATCGCTGTTTTTAATTTGCCTTCGCTCATCTGCTTTCCTCCGTGTTCTATTGTGGTTCGAATAATTGCACGTCACTGCGGCGCCGCTCGGGCGTTACTTTCAAACTCTTCATTTCACCACGCCGATATACACCCTCGACGGTCGTGTTCATCGGCGCGTGCAGTTTGAAATCCACGTCCCACTCTGCCGGCCATGCGGGCAGCACCAGTATTTTCCGGCCTTCGCACTGCAGCAGCATCCTCTGCAGGGCCGTCATCGCCACCGAGCCGTGGTCCTGGTCCGGAACCCAGTCGAAGTTCGGCCCCCAAAACGCCGGGAATCGGCTCCCGCTGTGCCACGTCGAAAAATTACCGCTCACATACTTTCCCGCCTGCTGACCTAATCCCAAGTATGCCGCCTGGATGGCATCCTGCCTCCATCCGACCGACCCTTTGACCCTGCGACGCCGCCAGGTCTCAAGCCCCGTCTTCATCCCCCCTGCCGCCAGTCCGTACAAGCGATACGGAAAAATCGCGTATAATTCCGGATTCTCAGAGTTACGATGCTCGCTGAATTTTTCCGCCGGCAGCAAAAAGCTTTTGCCATCCTCCTGCTTTAACGGCACCGCCGGCAAATCGTCCAGCGTTTTTCGCCAGGCCGCCATCTGCGACTCAGCCGCCGTACCTTTCGCAACCTCCAGCAATCGCCCTATCACATATCGCAGCCCCGCCACCTCCGGCAACGGATTCGCGCAGACCCACCACGTTTCGAGGGCCTGGGCCGGCTCGAAATGAATCCTGCCGTTTTCGTTGCGCTTCCAATGCCGGTCGTAGAAAGTGATAGTTTCGTCGGCGTGCGGTAAAAGCATCTCGCTGAGAAACTTCTTGTCCTGCGTAATATCGTAGTAATCGAGCATCATCGCGGTCAGCTCGATGCCACCCTGCCATTCACGTCGGATATACCGGTTTACCGTTTCCGGCCCTTTGTGTCCCCAGCCAAAATCGCAATTCCCGTTCGTGCCCCAGAAATACATTGTCTCCGGGAAAAACGCCCCCTCATGCCCGTAATACATCCTCGTCTTGTCCCGGCACAGGCCGAGCGAGCTTTTGTACATCCGAAACAACGGGCCCATCAGGTCGAAATCACCCGATGCCAGCATCGACCAGTAAGGCAGGCGGGTATTCTGCCACCAGAACATCCCGCCCCACCGCCGATAGTCACCGTCATAATGCTCGCTGCCGACCTGCGCATCGACCGTAAAAATCGAGCCGTTGAACTTGATAGGATACGCACCCCTGCCGCCGCAGGCATTGACCCAGCGCTGCAGGACATAACCCCTCGATACGAAGCTTGCCTCGGAAGTAGTCGTCTCCGAAGCCGCAACAACGTCGTTTATGTACAGCTTACCCTGTCCCCCATGAGCCTCATAAACCGCGGCGACATGCACCCACTCGCCCGGCTCAATCTTCGCATCTCTCGTCAAGGTCATCGACTCGACAATCAGCCGCAGCGAATTGCCCGGATGCGTATCGAGCAGGTAGCCGTTGGATGTACCGGCCAGAGATTTATCGATTATTCTTCCACCGCCGCCGCCCAATTTCTCCGGCGCGATCCACGCCGCTACTGTAAAGCCGTTTGCAAGGTCCAGCTTCGTGTTATGAGCGACCTCGATATAGCCTTTGCCGTCAAACTTAGCACATTTTCGGCCTTCATGCTCGACTATGCCGACCTGGCCGACGATTTTTGCCGGCAATTCGCTATCGGCCTTATTTGCAAATACTCCATCGTGCGGAGCTGTCTCAAATTTCCAATCGCCGACAAGACTATCTGTGATTTCAAAGTCAGGATTCTTTGCCAGAAAAGCCATTTCCTTGTGTTTCAAAGCCCTGTTATAAATCATCGCCCGGGCAATATGCCCCTTGAATCGGTTCTGTCCGCTGCTGTCGGCCCCGATTCGCAAAGGTAGCGTATTAGTAGTTATCTCCTGCGACAGCGAGCCGCCGGATACCCAAATCCAACTGCGATTCCAGAACTCACGCCACCACGCAAAGTGCTCGGCCCGCGCGGCCTCCAGGTGTACTTTCTCGGTCGTCTTTATTTGCTTGTCGAGCATTTCCAGCCAGGCATCGCTCGATTCGGTCTGCGCCGTCAGCGGATGAATCGAAACCACAAAACGACTGCTCGGCCTGCTCGATGCGAGCGTCTTATCGTCAACCGCGCTTAGCCCATCGCCCTTGATGACCCCCCCGAATGTGCGGTGCATAAGCGGGTCGGGATATTTGCCCAGCAGCTCGCCGAGGTGCTGATTTTTCAGCGTTACGGCATAGCAGGATTTTTCGTTGCGATGATACCACACAAGGCGATCGCCTTGCCCGGACACGATAGTATCGGGATAGACAATGATCGGATAAACATTCCGGTCGCTGCGGGTCAGCCCGCGAGCGCTGTTGGCCTCGCCCGGCGAGAGCTCGCGCTGCTTCGATCGCCATATCTCAAGCCTGGCCTCCATACGAAAGGGCTCAGCGCCTTCGGCCTCGACGTGAATTACCGGCCGATTCGCATCCACCCATACTATCAGCTCCTTGCGCTTCGCTCCCTGGCCGGCTTTAATCACAATTCGCCCTCTGCGCAGCTCCAGCGTATGGTGAAAGGATTTTTCTGTAACGTCCAGGGCAGGATTGAGCTTAATCCGCACCATCCCTAATTTGAGCAGCCGTGCATTCTCGCTCCAGGAATCGGTCTTGCTGATATAAAAGAGCAGGTCCCCGCTCTTTTCGACCCAGAGGTTCAGGCCGATATCGCCGTTGCCGATGGGCATCGAGCCGGAAGAATCGCCGCTGTGCGTCGTCCAGACAACGTTGTACTTGTCCACCGGCAGGTCAGGATTACCATAGATAAGACTCGAAACATCTTCCACCTTACTGCTAATGCCGCACAGGCTATTCGCAGCCGAAAGAGCGATTATACACAACGCCGAAAAATACATCTTCTTATTCATTTGCAATCCTTTGCATCTCACACGCCAACTGATTCATACGCTCAAAAACTGCTTTGCATTGTAACTCCTCGGCCACTCCCAGGCAATATTAGTTTTGAGTTTGGCAATTTAGCATTTAGCGCACATCGTATAGCCTATAACGGAGAGAATCTTTCTCTGAGGCCTCTGTGCCCTCTGTGGTTGGCAACGTTTATACGATTGCCCGCAAATCGAATCAGATTATTGATGCCCTCTGAGATTACTGAGCACAACTCCGAACGCCGAAAAATTGGCTGTTCAAATATTAGGATAAGAGCAACTATACCGGTAGAACTGACTGCGAAAGTAGGATGCCCTCGAAAAAGAAAAATTAGGGCGACAGGAAAAGTATTACTTGACTCCGAGCTCTTCATAGGTGGCTCTTATTCTCTGCGACCTCTGCGGCAAAATTATCCTTGAGTCTCAGGTCTCAAGTCTGTAGTCTATCCAGCTATGGAAGATATCGCGCGGAAACTGGCACTTATCGACGAGCAGCTCGCCGGCAGAAACGTTCACAAGCGAATAATCAGCACTTCTCCCCTCCTCTTCGCCGCAGTTGGCCTTATAACGGGAATTCTTCTGCAAAGCGCGTTCGACTTACAAATCTCAATTTGGTTAACACTGCTCGCCCTGCTCACAACTGCAGCCGTACTCTTCTTTATCATCCAATACCGTTCTAATCACCACTCACAACTCACCAATTACCAATCACAACTCACCAATCACCAATACGCCTTGGCGTACTTAGCTCTTATCTGCTTCGTATGCCTCGGTGCGATTCGGCTGACAAGCTATTACCGGCCAAAACCAAATGACATCCGAAACTTCGCTTCCGATGAGCCGAGTATGGCAACTATCCGCGGCATCATTATCACCGAGCCGTACACCAACACAAACCGAAACTGGAAATTCGCCCGATTCAAGCCCACCGACCCCACCAGTAGTTTCTATCTTCAGCTTACCGAGGTAGAAGCCGTCACCGGCTGGGCAAAGGCAGCCGGCACGATACGAGTGCAGGTCGATGAGCCGGTCCTGGACTTAAAAGCAGGCGACTACATACAGGCATACTGCTGGCTCGACACATTCAGGCCGCCCACCAATCCAGGCCAGTTCAACATCGCCGAATACCTTACCCTAAAGAACGTCCTTATTGCGGCGTCGGTCAAATCACGCCAGGGCATTGAGATTCTTCAAGCCGCCAAGAATGACCGATGGCCGGATTATTTTACAAAAATCAAAAGTAAGATAAGGCAAACAGCCAATCAGGCGCTCGTCGGTGACCTGTCTATCGACGAGCAAAGCCGAGGCCTGTTAGAAGCATTGCTGCTGGGCTACCGGCGAAATATCGACAGCGATACTTACAAGGCTTTTAGCAAAACAGGCCTGCTCCACTTTATCAGCCTTTCCGGAATGCATCTTGGTATTTTGGTGGGGATTATCTGGTGGCTATGTAAAACGGCAGGGTTACTGAAGCGTGCTCGTGCGATTGTCTGCATAATTGCGATAGCCGTCTTCTTACTCGTAGTTCCGCCGCGAGCTCCCACCGTAAGAGCGGCGATTATTGGCTGGGTTTTCTGCGCATCATATCTCTTCCGCCGTCATTCTAATTCCACCAACACATTATCGTTGGCGGCGATAATCCTGCTGCTCATACGCCCGACGAATCTGTTCGAAGCAGGCTGGCAATTGTCCTTCGCAACCGTGCTTGGTCTTGTGCTTTTTTGCGAGCGAATCCACTTCTTTCTATATGAAATAATAACGTCCCATCCCTGGTTTGCAAAAGCCCCGAAAACAAAACCATTTTACCGCATAATCGCCAGGCCGGGCCCATATTTACTGCGATTATTGTCCACAGGCATTACAGCCTGGCTCGGCGGTGCAGGCATTCTGCTCTACCACTTCCATACAATCAACCCGCTTACCAGCGTCTGGACGGTATTAGTTTTCCCACTCGTCGGCGCCATTCTAACATTTGGATTTTTGAAGATAGTCCTGTTCTTCCTGTTACCCACAGCCGGTTCGGCCCTGGGCGTCGTCGTCACCGGCCTGTCCGATTCTCTCATCTGGGTCGTCAAGCTGCTCGCGCATATTGATATCTCCCACACACTAATAGGCCACGTCCCGCTTGCCCCGGTAATCCTGTATTACTGCCTTGTTCTCTTCGTCGCTTTTGTCCACCTTCGGCGTCCCTTGATAAAAAAACTGCTCTGCACCGCAGCGCTTCTTTCAATAATTATTTTCCTCGGCGCCACAAAATGGCAAAGGACGCATCGCTCCCAATTAGTCGTTACCTGTCTCGACGTCAGCCACGGCCAGGCCGTATTCGTCCGGCTCCCCGGCAAGGCAACCATCCTGTTCGATGCCGGCTCTCTGCACAGAAGCGACATCGGCAGAAAAATCGTCGTACCCTTTTTGAACTACAGCGGAATAAGCAAAATAGACGCCGTTATCATAAGCCACGACGACATAGACCATATCAATGGAATCCCCGAAATCGCAGAATACTGCACGGTCGGCGGTATTTATGCCAACGCTCCTTTTCTCGACAAGGCCGACTATTGGGGCACGGCAAAATTCCTCTCAGACTCTCTCAATGAGCATGGTCTCGAAATTAAACCCCTGATACAAGAATTAAATTTAAACACCAGTGCTGAGATAAAAATACTCTGGCCGGGCAAACAACTCTCTCAATATGACCAATTAAACGATAACGACAAATCGCTGGTTTCATTGCTCGAATTTGCCGGAACAAAAATACTCTTGTGCTCCGACATCGAGAAGTTTGCACAAAAAGAGCTTTTCCGTCTGTACCCCGACCTGACAGCCGACGTCGTCGTGGTCCCTCATCACGGCTCAACCACAACCTCAGAACCCGATTTCCTCGAAAAGCTCAACGCGGATATTTTGATTTATAGCTGTGACCGAATGCAGTACCAAAGGCTCCGGGCGGTCAGGCAAAACAACGAGGCAAAATCGTTCTATACGCCTAAAGATGGCGCTATTACTGTGTGCGTCTGTAAAGACGGGACTATTACAACCTCAACATTTACGCCATCGGTCAAACGTTGACCTTGCAGGATTTGATAATCAAAACTAATAGTGTGTCATGATTGAATATGTAGCTTGTCATTCTGAACGAAGTGAAGAATCTCAATTGCACATTGAAAGTAGTTGTATTGCTAAAGCCGGATGCTTCGCTCCGCTCTCCTATGGAGTCCTTACGGACAGCATGA
>JAUWPZ010000045.1 GCA_030611315.1 Sedimentisphaerales bacterium | reverse complement strand
ATTTGGGGGCTAAACAGAATTGAGATTCTTCACTTCACTCCGTTGCGTTCAGAATGACAAAAACCTAAGCGCAGCTTGATGTTTATTTTGAAAATTCTCTTTATAAAGCAATGGAGGGTTACCATGTTGGTGTAAGCGATTATTGAAATCGGTGGTTATTCCCGTGTAAAACTTTTCCCTTTCCTTAATAATGTAAAGATGCCACATCAAGCGAAGCTTTCGATTTCCCTTTTGTGTTTTGTAAATGTCAGTGCCAGAGCTTGTCCACATCACTCATTGAAGGGGGTAAAATAGCACAAAAGAATGGAAAAGGGAAGAAAAAAAGCAAAAGTAAAAAGGAAAAAGTAAAAAAGGCAAAAGAATATCGGATGCTGAAGAGAACCCACCAATAAATTGGTGGGCTAAATATGGTCGGTGTGGGCGCTGGATTGGGTATGGCCTCGCCCACAGGTGACGAGGCTAAACGAAACGGGGGCCGCTCATTATGTCCAGGGGCGTTTTCGGTTTTCTGATTTTGCAATGGCATTCAGGGTAAGCTCGGTATCCTGCCTTACCTGGAAGTCAAACATTCCGAGGCAAATAAAGTCGGCGCCGCCGGCAAAGGCAAAATCGAGACCGTCGGCGGGCGGAATGGCCCCGGCGGCAAGGACCTTGAAGGCTATCCAGGGGACTTTGACATCCTTCATAAAGTCTATAGTCTCTTCGTGATTGTGGCAGAACATGTTATCGTGGTACATTGCATGGTCGGGTGAGTTTTTCTCGTACATCTCAACGAAGCGCCTGTTTTCCTTCGGGTGGGCAGACCAATACCGGTCGTGATGCAGAGTCTTTATATAAAAGTCGGGCTTGAGGCCTTCCTTTTCACAGAATTTTATGGGTTCGAGCCGATGGGCGCCTATGCCGACGGGGATTTTGTATTTCTTCATAATCTCGTAGGCCCTGATGATATTGTCCTGTTTTTTCTGTTGATACCAGATGTCGCCGGCGCCTCCCCAAAGGTAAGCGGCGGAGGCGCCGAGTTCGAGATGTTCGATGAGGAGTTTTTCGTACTTGTTGATGTCCGTGGTGATGACGTCGGCCAGCCATTTCATATTGCCGCCCCACTCGTCCCAATACCTTTTGAGCCTGAACCGCTTGAAGTTATGGTTCTTCAGGACGATGCCGTTGATTCCGTGCTCCTCGCAGAGCTTGAGCGTCATGAAGATTCTTTCCTCGGTGTTGTAATGGCTTGCAAGGGTTCGGACGTAGCTCAAATCCCGCGAGTGCATATTCATACTGATTAGATTGCTTCCGCTCATCAAACGGCCGAAGGTAAGATTGCCGATTTTGGCGACGGGCATTTTCTTTTGCTTTGCCACTACTTTCGGGTCGCCCAGGTCCAGGTTCTTGAGCCTGTCATATTCCTGTTTGTCCGAGCTTGTAATGACAGCAGGGCCGGTTGCAGGTCCAATTTTGTCCTGTGATTTTCCTTTCGCAGACGAATTTGATAATGCGCCAAGGACGGGCAGGACTCCCAGTGTGCCGAGCAGCTCTCTACGGTTTGGATTTTTTTTCAGTTTCATCGGACATCTCCCGGAAATAAATCCTCAGCAAAACCGCCGAGGGGTTTTTATTCCATTGAGCGGCGGCGAGAACGAATAATCTAACGCTCGCAATCGGCCCAAATCCTATGCTAAGGCCAGATGCTTCGCTGCGCTCAGCATGACAGTTTAAAAAGTCAGTCAAGTTGAAAACCTGGATTTTATACCCTTAAGGGTAATAAATTCCCGCGATTAGGATTGTAAATTATTGTTTTAAGGTTACCTGCCCGCGAACCCGCCGCGGCGGGGAAAATTTCAATCGTGAGCACTATACATTTGACGTGGGAGGTTGGGTCGGTTATTATACAGGGCAGTCATTACAGAAAAAGGAATTTCACAGAACAATTAAGGAGAATCTTAAATGAAGAGACGACAATTCCTGGCTGCGGCGAGCCTTGGAAGTCTGGGGCTTACGGCCGGCGCCGATGCAAAAGAGGCGGGGAAAGTTGAGTATTTCGAGCTGAGAAAATACCAGCCGTTATTAGGTTCGAAAAAAAGACAGGTTGATGATTTTCTGCGGAACGTTGGAATAGCGGCGATGAACCGGATTGGGATTGGGCCGGTCGGCGCGTTCAATTTGAAGTACGGAGAGAATGGGCCGTCGCTGTATGTGCTGATGGTGCATAAATCGCTGGAGTCGGTGGTGACGGCGGACAGGCGGCTGCTCGAAGATGATGCGTTCAGGAAATCGGATTTTGTGAATGCGAGCTTGTCTGAGCCGGGTTATGTGCGGTATGAGAGTTCGCTGATGGCGGCGTTTAAGGATTTGCCAAAACTGGAGGCGCCGGAGAAGAAGGGCAGGATATTCGAGCTTCGGACGTATGAGAGCCACAGCATCAAGGCGGCGAAGAAAAAGGTTGAGATGTTCAACGAGGGCGGCGAGATAGCGATTTTCAAAAAGACAGGCCTACAGCCGGTGTTTTTCGGGGAGACAATAATAGGGCCGAAGATGCCGAACCTGATGTATATGTTAGCGTTCGAGGACCTTTCGGACCGGGATAAGAGGTGGGGAGTATTCGGGAGTTCACCAGAATGGCGTGAACTGAGAGGCAAGGCCGAGTATAAGGACACGGTTTCGAATATTACGGATATTATCCTGCGGCCGACGGGATACTCGCAGATATAGAACGCTGTTAGATTCGAATTTGATGGTCGTGCTCGGTTACAAGATGCCGTTGCGGTTTGTGTATTCCCGCTTCGTACGTGTTTAGCCAGTTGAAATTTCTTAGTGGCACGGCTATCCCTTCGGTTCCGCTCAGGACAGGCTTGGCCGTGCTTTCACGGGCTGGAAGCCCGTGCCACGCCAAGATAGTGCTTCAGTGAGTTGCTTGGCTAAACACGTACCCTGCTTCCGCAGGAATGACAAGTTACACATTTGACCCTGACACAATAATAGGATTTTCACCTGAGAGTAGTAACGGAGAAAACCCGTGGTGAAACCACAGGCTAAATAAACAGATTCCTCGACTGCTCCTTCGACTGTGCTCAGGACAGGGTTGGAATGACAGCGGCTAAATAAAAGTCAGCGGAGGAGACCAAAGCCGGGAAAAACCGACGGGCATCGGCAGCGAGGCGGCAGTCTATATCAAACTCATTGGGAAATAATATCGGGAGAGGAGAAAGGACGACGGAAAAGGATGTTACAACTATGGTCGGTGCTCGGAATATAGCAATGATAGCGGCCTTAATCGCCGGTTTGCTTTGTAGTTCAGCGTCGGCTTTGGTGATGATACATGGAGCACAGCCTTTGGCCGAATATGATGCGCTGTTTTGCCGCGAAAAAGGCTGGACAGGAGCGGACGCGGTTTATTCGGTGGGGCTATCGAGTGATGTTACACTGTGGCTGTTCGGGGACACGTGGATTGGGGACGTAGTCGAGGGCAGGCATACAAACGCAAAATTAGTGAACAACTCTATCGGGCTGCAGCGAGGGGGAGAGCTTTCGAAAGTGAAAGTTGAGTTTTTCTGGGACAAGGAAGATGACGACAAGCCGAGCGCGTTTATCAAGCCGGCCAACGGGGTGGGGTGGTTCTGGATATTCGACGGGGTGATGGACGGCGGCAAGCTGTACCTGTTTTTGATGCAGATAGTCAAGAGCGGCGAGAAGGGAGTATTTGGATTCAAGCAGGTTGGGACGTGGATAGGGGAGGTGGAGAACCCGACGGATGAGCCGGGCAAATGGCGGATTAAGCAATACAACGTGCCCTGGGGGCGGTATTCGAAGGGAGGAAATATGTTCTTCGGCTCGGCGGTGATGAAGGACGGTGACTTTGTGTATATTTATGGTGCGGATGAGGACTGGAGCAAGGGGATGGGCGGGCGGAGTATGATAGCTGCCCGTGTACCCTGCGGAAGAATAGCGGATTTCGTGCGGTGGCGTTTTTACAGCAACGATGGGTGGACGAAGGATGTTAAAAAAGCATCGAAGCTGTTCGCGGGGACGGCGACGGAGTATTCGGTAAATTATCAGCCCTCACTTAAGCGGTACGTAACTATCTATACCGAAAACGGGCTGTCGAAGAACATAATGATGCGGACTTCCGCCAAGCCGGTCGGGCCCTGGGGCAATGCAATAAAGATTTATGAATGCCCCGAGGTTCAGTGGCATAAAAGCTACTTCTGCTACGCGGCAAAGGGGCATCCCGAGATTTCGGGTAAAGATGAATTGATAGTTACTTATGTGTGCAACTCCCACGATTTTTGGCAGATGGCGAAGGATTCTCGTATCTATCGGCCGAGGTTTTTGCGGATTATGTTGACGGCATACAAGGGGAGTTTTTCCGATATTGAGCTGAAATAGAACGATTCCAAGTAAGTCCCGAAACCAACGTGGGTATAGAAGGGGTGTGGCTAATTTTTCCGGCACACTGTAACATTAATGATAGTAATGTATTGCGCCGGCTTGTCATGCTGAACAAAGTGAAGCATCCGGCTTTCGGACTGAGAGGTTCCTTCGCTTGGTCAGTAACATCTCGTTCTCTGGCCAGATGCTTCGCTTCGCCTTGCTGCGCTCAGCATGACACGAAGAAATCGCCCCGCCAGAAAATCCAGCCACACACTATAGAAGTTAAAATGCGGATTTTTGTTTTGCAAAAACTTTTTTGCCCGTACAATGTTCCATAGAAGTCAGAATATCATTAAGAGAAAAACAATAGGAATTTATATCGTCCAAAAGGTAAGGTGAATTATGGAAAAGCTTCACGATTCAGAAACGGGTTGCTGCCCGAGGTTTGACCCGGGGCCGTGGGACGAAAAAGAAGTAACCTTTCAGGACAAACTGTTTGTAAAAGACCGTGTGAGAAGTTTCTTTCACATTCCGCTGAACTTCGGGAAAGTGATGGTCAAAAATATGGAGATGATTCAGAAAGCCGATGCGCTTGTGCCGCTGCCCCTTATGCTCTCGGATGAGAATTCGCTGTGGGGGGCCGACGTTTATATCGCGGTGGCCAGGGAGATACCCGGGGCGAAGACGGCGAAAATATCGGGGACATTTCTGACGAAGGTATTCGAGGGGCACTACAAGAACGCGGGCAAGTGGGCAAAAGAAATGAAGGTATACGTCCAGGCAAAAAAGCGGAACATGGAGAAGATGTACTTTTTCTACACGACGTGCCCGAAGTGCGCCGAGTATTACGGGAAGAACTATACGGTAATACTGGCGAAAGTTTAGAAAGACCAAAAACAGAAGACAGAAGAAGGGGTTTTTTATGACAGGGATACTTGCGGTAACGATACCTTTTACAGCTATCACGATAATCTTTATCGTTTTAGCTACGGCTATCGGAGTTTTCATCAGAAAAAGGAGCAGGGATAAATGCCTCAAAGACTTCGAGCGGAACATGGTAACGCTGGAAAATACGGCCGGCAAGCTGATATGGGGCAAACTGCGTGTGGAGAATACGGGGCTGGAATTTCACTATCCCCAGAAGCACCAGGACGAAGACGGGCACGAAGAGGCAAGCTATATCCTGTATAAATATGAATATCCGAATATCGCGGCGTTGATTCGCTACCACGATGAGCTAAGCGAGCGGAATAAAAAACAAAGAGAGAAGGAATTGAAAAGGACGTATCATCCGACGGCGCTGAGAAAGATTAACAGGAAAATAAAAAATATCTTCAAGACGCTGAGAGACTCGGTGCTGGAGATAGTGAACGTTCTGATGAGTCAGGCGAAGAAAAGGGCCGGGGGCGGGGCGGTGCTGACTTCTCAGGATAAATATGTCTCGCAGATGAAAGAAGAGCTGATGGGGTCGGTTGGGACATCATACGAGCCGCTGTTAGAGAGATATATCGGGAATAAGGTTGTGCTCGAATTGATTAAGGGCGATGAGCTGTTCGAGTATTGCGGGGTGCTTAAAGAATACACGGCCGAGTTTATCGAGATAATGGACGTCGATTACAAGGCCAAGGGCAAAGAGCAGGCCAGGAAGGCGGACCTTGTAGCGCCGAGAAAGTACGGCGTTATCCGGCACTTAGGCGAATGACGTTCGTATTGCGTATTGCGTAGTTCAGACCTAAGACCCAAGACCACAGACCAAAGACCGGATTTCGTGATTCGTGAATCGTGTTTCGCATTGCGAGTTGCGGGTGCGAGGGGGTTGGCTTAGAAGGTTATTTTGAAGTCGGTGAGTTGGGGGGTTAGGGGGGTATCTTCGATTTTTGTTTGTGTTATGTAGGCGCCGAAGGAATCTTTAATGTCCCGTATGCAATCATCTACATCGGCGGGCTTGCCCTGGACGAACATCTCAACGGCGCCGTCTAATAAGTTGCGGACCTGGCCGGTGAGCCGATGGCGTCTGGCTATGTTATAAGAGGTGAAGCGAAAGCCGACGCCCTGGACTCGGCCAACGAAGATTATGTGCTTTGCTACCATTGTTTCGTATTGCGTATATCGTATATCGTATTGCGTAGTGCGTAGTGCGTAGTGCGTATTCAAATTAAGAACATCATATTTTTTAATAATAATCTGAGATGGCTTTTGATGCAAGCGAGTGATAAGGAAATATTTAAGGTTCACCGGAGAGGCAAAGTAAAGTATAATCCTGCGGATTTGCAATAGCAGGTGATTATGGCTAAGAAGACGAAAGGACAAACAGAACGAGACGAGCAGCTATACCAGCTAACGACTCTGGTAGCGGGGAAGTTCTCGCTTCAGGAGGTGCTGGACAAGCTTGCGGCCGCGGCGGTGAAGGTTGTGGGGGCGAAGGCGTGTTCGATTCGGCTTTTGGACGTCGAAGCCGGCGATTTGAAGATGCGGAGCACATACGGCCTGAGCGAAGAGTACCGCAATAAGGGCGTGGTCTCGAAGAACGATACGGTAGTCAAGGCGGCTTTTGCGGGCGAAGCGGTTGTGTTAGACGATATGCGGACCGACGAGAGGGTGAAGTATAAGGCGGCGGCAACCAAAGAGGGGCTTGTCAGCCAGCTTACGGTTGCGATGCTGTTTCGGGAAAAAGGGATAGGTGTGCTTCGGCTTTACAGTCCGAAGCCGATGCGCTTCGACGAAGACGATATCGCCATTGCCAGGGCGGTAGCTTCGCAGTGCGCGGTGGCGATAACGAACGCAAGGCTGTACGCAGAGGCTATCGAAGGGGCACGGATGGCAGAGCAAGTGCGGCTGGCGGGGGCCATTCAGCGAAGGATGATTCCCGAGAAGGCGCCGCTGATACCGGGGCTGGACGTGGCGGGCACTTACATTCCGTGCTTTGACGTGGGCGGCGACCTTTACGATTTTCTCGAGGTAGGTGAGAGCAAAATCGTCGTAGGTATCGCCGACGTGATAGGCAAAGGTATTCCGGCGGCAATTACGATGAGCTCGTTTCAGGGGGCCGTTCGGGCCTACGCCGATTTAATAAGATGCGGATGCGGAGTGGGGGCCTGTATTGATTCGGAGCGGGATGAAGACGTTGTCAAATATCTCATTAACAGGCTCAATAAAATGACGTTCAATGAGTTCAAGGCTGGGGAGTTTATCACGCTGTTCTACGGGGCCATCGACGTTAAAGAGATGACAGTAACATACTGCAATTGCGGGCATGAGCCGACGCTGCTGATAAGAGACGAGAAGATTATGCCCCTGGAGAAGGGAGGATTAGTGCTGGGAGTGAATGAGGAAAGCGAGTACGAGACTGAAACCGTCGCGCTGAAGGACGGCGATTGCCTGCTGTTTTATACGGACGGACTTATCGACGCGGCCAACTTCGACGGCGAGTTCTGGGGCAGAGAGAGATTACAGAAAACCGCAAAGAAGTTCACGAAAGGCTCAGCAGGCCGGATGGTCAAAAATATTTTGAGATACAGAAGAAGATTTGTGGGATTTGCAAGGCAATTTGACGATACAAGTATTGTGGTTGTGAAGGTGGACAGGACGGCCGAGCCGGCCTTTATGAAGCAGGTCAGCTATTAATGGCGGATTTGGTGATTACAATCGACGGGCCGGCGGGCAGCGGCAAGAGTACGGTGGCGAGGCTGCTGGCTAAGAAGCTGGACGCAAGCTTTCTCGATACCGGTGCGATGTATCGGACGGTAACGTTAGCCGCGATGCAGAGCGGGGTGAATATGAGCGACCAGGAGAAACTGCTCGAGGTCATGGAAAAGAAAAATCTTAACTTTTCTTCCAGAGAAGGTATAATGCTCGCTCACATTGACGGGGCTGACGTCAGCGAGCAGATACGCGAGCCGGAGGTAACAGCCAACGCCCATTATGTCGCATCGGCGGCGAAACTGAGAGAGAAATTGGTTGAAATGCAAAGAGATTTTGCGGCAGGAGAGGAGAAAATAGTTACCGAGGGAAGAGACCAGGGAACGGTGGCGTTCGGCGACGCCGATATAAAATTCTACCTGACGGCCCAGGCAGGCGAAAGGGCAAAGAGAAGACTTACAGAGCTGCGAGCAAAAGGCCGCAGTGATAGACTCGAGGACGTGCAACAAGCGATTGAAGAAAGAGACAAGAGCGACAAGAACAGAGCGGTCGGGCCTTTGAGGCCGGCCGATGATGCCATAGTTATCGATACTACCGAATTGAGTATAGAAGAGGTTGTGGAAACAGTTTTGGGCTGTGTAAAAGAGAAATGCCCGGGGTAAGGCTGACAGAGCGGCGTTTGGCTCGCGCAACGGCGCCGGGCGGCCCTGATTGCCCCAGAGCTGCATTGGCCCCGCTTAAGAAAACGTCCGAGGAGAATTGAAAAGGGAATGAAAATGATAAAAAGAATCTTTTTCTTATGTGCTATTCTATGGGGAAGCGTTGGAACAGGCGCCGAGTTAGAAGTCAATAGCATCCCCAAGGGGATTGAAGCCGATAAGACAAAAAGCACCGGCGAATCCGGGGATTGCAACGGGCCGACTGTTTTGATAGATTGCAGCGAAGAAGGATTCAGGAAGAACCCGGCGGCGGCTTTTATGTATTTTGTTCCGCTGATATCTTCGACGCCGGTCGAGAGCAAAATCAGCCTTAACAACAAGCAACAAGCCGCTTTTACTTCGTATAAACGAAAAATATATGCAAAATCTTTTTATGTCAGCTGCGAATTTCAAATGCAGGGCAAAGGGTCTCAAAAGAACACCTTCGACCCAATGGAGATGATAAACAAAAATAAAGAATGTGCGAAAGAGGGACAAACTCTTACCAATATGCTCGACTATATTAAATTTGACGGAGAGGGATACGGCAGAATCGAAGTTAAAGGCAGGACTGCCGGCTCGAAAGAAACCGTCACCGAAGTCAACGTCCATTTCAGGAACAGCATCTGGCAAAAAAGCCCGGTGACTATCGGCCTTTACAGTATCAAGCCGGTCGATGGAGAATACAAATACGAAAACAGATATAACAAACTAATCGCCAGGGTCGATACGCTGACTTTCAAGAGAAGCAAGACAAAACCGAAGATGGGTATAACAATAGCATCGCTTCACGGCGATACAAAATCCAACGGGATTTGGGGGAATATAAAGGGGACAATAGCCAACTTTTTTATCAAACCGCTAAAGGTGAGCAAGCTCGGCAATAACACGATGCTGGATTTTGGTTACGCCCTGCTTAAAGAAAAGCGAACATTTACATTTCCAAAGGCTGAAAATCTAAAGGTTGAGTCCAAAGCGGCAAGCGCGAGGGCACAGAGGTATTAAGGTCGGATGGTGATGCGCTTATAGTAGATGACACTAATGCTCTGTCAAGTATGATTTGAGGCATTGTCATTCCGCACTTGATGCGGAATCCATTTCTTTAGAATCTGGATTCGGCGCTACCCGCTTTCGCGGGCACAAGCTTCCCGGGAATGACAAACCCTCATTTGAGAGTTGACAAATCGCTAAGTTGAGTGTAAAGAAACCGTGGAAGTTAAGTTTTGGATTGCGACTGATATACCCTTAAGGGTAATAAATTCCCGCGAATAGGATTGTAAATTATTGTTTTAAGGTTACTTGCCCGCGAACAAACGGGAAGTTTCAATCGTGAGCACTATAAATGCTTGTGACAAGGCTGAGAGAATGCTGGTTCTGGTTTGCTCGCTGGGTCTGCAGGGCATTTTGCATTGTTTTTTTTCACCTGCAACTTTACGGCAAGGACAATATCCCTAAAAAAGGCGCTTTCGTTCTGATATGTAACCACCAAAGCTATCTCGACCCGGTATTCTGCGGAGCGCCTTTGAAGCGGCATTTGTGCTTTCTGGCGCGCGAGTCGCTTTTTAAGAACTGGTTTTTAGGATGGATGATTTCTTCGGTCAATACGATACCGGTGAAGCAGGGCAAGGCGGACCTGCCGGCGATGAGGAAGGTTATCAGTAAACTCAAGGAGGGCAAGGCGGTTTGCCTTTTTCCGGAAGGGACGCGTACGAGCGACGGCAGGATTACGGCTTTCAAGCCGGGCTTCGGCCTCCTTTGCAGGCGGGGAGGTGCGGCGGTTGTGCCGACGGTGCTTTACGGAGCTTATGAATGCTGGCCGAGGCATAAAAAAGTATTTTCGTCAGGAACTATTGTGGTCCGCTACGGCAAGGCGATACCTGCCGAGCAGGTGAAAAAAATGAGCGATAAGGAGCTGGCGGAGGAACTGACCGAGATCCTGCGGCGGATGCAAAACTAATGCCGCGTAAAACACGGCAAAGAGCCGTATGAGTATCTCGTGAATCGTGAATCGTGAATCGTATCTCGTATTGCGTATTGCGTAGTTAAAACACGGGATTCGTATCTCGTTATTCGTGAAGCGTATCTCGTGAGGCGGAGGCGGCGAAAGGAATTGAGGCAGTAAAAGGCGGAGGCAGAGTTGAAAAAATCTCCCTATAATCGCCAAATGCGGCGCCCAATCAAGGACTTTTCGCAATATTCTTGACAGCAAGGATTAAAAATCGTATAATTACTTTGTCTTGGGTAGTTTAGCCAGAGAAAGGCTATATATGGAGAAGTGTGGTATTATCAATCCGGGCCCGCGAATTTCTACGAGCAAGTATCGGCGTGCCGAGGGTACGCCCTGAAAATATAAACAATCTATAACAGGAGTAAAAAAATGAAAACTACACAAACAAAAGTGAGCGTAAGTGTTCTGGCTTTGGCCGGTCTGCTGGCGTTTTCCCTGCTGGCGATAGCGGGCAGCCTGGAGCCAGGCTCGCCGCCCGGCCCGACAATGCACAGTCTCGATGAGATTTACAACTCGGTAGCCGGGCCTCCCGAGTTTGTGCCCTCAGTAAAGAGAGGGCCGAGCGACATATATGCCAAATTCGGGAATCTTGAAGGGGAGGCGCAAGAACAAAACCACGACGGATGGTGTGAGGTGGTTTCGTTCAAGCAGGGACAACTCCGGCCGTTAGAAGGGACCGGACCAACGAGACTAAGAGGACCTGTTGAGTTTGATGAAGTAACATTAGTTAAAACCTTAGACAAAGCAAGTCCGAAGCTGGCCGAAGCGGTTTGCACGGGAATGGCGTATCCTACAGTCCTAATCCATGTTACCGCGTCGTATGGCGGTTCAGGGCCCGTGAAATATTATGCTTATGAGTTCAAGGACGCAACAGTTACGAGCTATAGCATCAGCGGCGCAGGTCAGAGTGAGGAGATTCCAACAGAGGAAGTAACATTTGACTTCAAAGAGATTAAAGTTACTTACACCGAGTGCAACGAAAACGGGACTCCAAAGGGCAATGTTGAATATACTTACGACTTAGAAACCGAACCTATGTAAAAGAACCTGCAGCGTGATTTGCATATTATCAAACCGGAGCAATACCAAGCAGGCAATCGTGGAGATATAAAAGAAAGGAAATGCCGATGAGTCATAGAGAAGTAATATACACAATCGGTATTCTGATAATATTGACAATTGGTTTGAAGGTGGCTTTGGCCGAGAATATCGACCCTTATGAGGACGATTCGCAGTATGCCTACGGAGAGAACGTCGGCTGGCTGAACTTCGAGCCGAATGAAGGGCCCGGGGTGACCGTGAGCGCTACGAAACTTATCGGCAAGGTATGGGGCGCAAATATCGGCTGGATAAATCTCGACCCCAACGACACCGACCCAAATACGGGTGTGCGGAACGACGGCGCCGGCCGGCTGAGCGGCTTTGCGTGGGGAGAAAACGTCGGCTGGATAAATTTCAACCCGAAAGTCCCCAACGATGCGAATGACCACGGCGTTACTATCGAGAAGAACGGCAATTTTTCAGGGTGGGCGTGGGGAGAGAATATCGGCTGGATACATTTTCAGTCGGACGGGCAATTCCCTTATAAAGTCCAGGCGTGCGTGGTCTTGATGGACGACCTGGCGAATTTCGCCGATGACTGGCTTAAAAGCGGCGTTGGGCTGGCCGGTGATTTGAGCGGCAACAAAGAGGTTGATTTTGAAGACTACAGCAAGTTCAGCTCTTACTGGCTCGGCTTTTGCCCCGACAACTGGCTGTTAAAATAAGAGAACCGACAAGCAGGGATGATTTCGGGGAATATCGAAACGGTCCCGAGCGAGCCTTCGGCGGCAAAAGGAAAAGCAGCGGCGGTTTCGAGCTGTCACAGAAGCATTGCCCAGAAAGACGGGCTTTTAGCAAGCAAACCTGATGGGGGTCCTTCCATATCAAGAATGAAGAATTTTTCGTGGATTGCGCAGGAGTTTTTGTGTAAAATCCGGTCTTTGGTAAATTTGTCCTTAGAGCAATTGTTCGATAAGGATTGTATGGTCATGAGGTTCCGGCAAGGCGGCCGGAGAATGAGTCCGAGTCCTGATTCGAGGTGTGCTTAACCGGTTATGAAGGTTTTGGTTGCAGAAAAGTGTGGATTTTGCCACGGCGTCAGGAACGCTATCAGCGTTGCTGAAAAAATACTGGCCCCGTCTAAGACGAAAGAGAAGAAGTCTCGAGAAGAGCCGGCCAAAGAAACCGACACCCAGGTTTATAGTCTGGGCCCGATTATTCACAATAAAGATGTTGTGGAGCGGCTGGCAAAGGCCGGGCTGAAAACCGTCAATAAAGTCGAAGAAATTCAGTCGGGGACCGTGCTTATCCGCTCACACGGGGCTGCCCCGGAACAAATAGCAAGGCTCAAAGCCAAAGGGCTGAATATTGTAGATGCGACGTGCATATTGGTTAAAAGGGTCCAGTATATCGCCCAGGAGCTTGAGAGGAACGATTACAAGATAGTAATCATAGGGGATGAGAAACATCCCGAGATTCAGGCGGTTGTGGGCTGTGTGAAAGATGTTACCGTTATCGTGGATGAGTCGGATTTGTACAAGCTGCCGGCGAATTCGAAATTAGGCATTATCTGCCAAACGACGGAGAGTCCGGAGCATTTCGGCAGAATGCTCGGCGCGATAGGCCGATGCAGCTTCATCGAGCTGAAAGTAATCAATACCTTGTGCAAAGAGGCGATAAAAAGACAGGAATCGGCGGTTCAACTGTGCAGGCAGGTAGATATAATGTTCGTTCTGGGGGGGCTTCAAAGCGCCAATACGAAGAGGCTGGCGGAGCTGTGCAAAAAAGTCAACGAGCAAACATTTCATCTGCAAAACTGGATTGAACTTGACAAAAATGTGTTGTATGGTAAAAATATAGCAGGCGTTACGGCGGGTGCGTCAACGCCCGAGTGGATAATAGACGAGTTCGTAAAGAACCTGGAAGCTTTTGATGGTAACAGCGGCTGAGATAAAGCTTCCGAGAAAGGGAAAAAGAAAGTGGAAAAGAGAAAGAAAATGGGCAAAAAAAAATCTGGCGTGTGCGCACTTGTGTGTGTGCTGGTGCTGGCAGGCACCAGTTTGCTTCAGGCAAAGGTAGGGGAAAATACAAAGATATACACTGTATTTGCTAACCAGGGTTGCTCTTGCCCTGCCGGGGGAACACCCGAAGGTCTTATAACGAATGAAGAAGTTTTGCGTAAACTCCAAAGCCAGTGCAGTGGAATAGATTTTATCGCCAGAGACACAACAAAGCGCGATGTAACTATCTCAACAGTTCTCAGTGAATTAGAAGGCTCAAAAGAAGGTCTGGATGGAGTGCTTATCCTCGGCGCCTTAGGTAATAAAGAATATAAATTGGCATTTACCGGATTGCCTACAATATGTGTATATAGCCTCTTTGAATGGATGAACATTCCCTACAAACTTTACGCCACCGGGAGAGAAAATAGTATAAAAGTAGGGGGACCTGAATACAAAGGCGGAAGAATCATAACTGCCCAGTTAGACAGAAGACAGGTCTGCGCCCCGTCTCTTTCCAAAGCTATGTTTGATGACCTGATAGGTAAAATTAAACTAATTCAAGTTACAAAAAAGTTGAAGGAATCCAGGATACTGGTTGTCGTACCTTATAAGTATCTCGGGCAGGTAGATTACCAGGGGGATGCCCATAAGCACTTCCCTGAGAATTACAATGAGACCTACACTCGTACTTTGAAAGAGTCATTAGGAATAGAACTTGTAAGGATAAAGCCCGAGGAATTTTACCAGGCTGTTAAAGAAGTTGACGAAGAGCAGGCAAAAGTGATTGCAAAAATGTGGATTGATGAAGCTCAGGAGATGAAAGATACTACAGAATCAGAGGTAACAAAAACAGCCAAGTCGTATCTGGCTTTTGAAGCATTAAGAAAAAAATACAATTGCAATGCAGTATCAACTCAAATGAGGTCGCTCACCGGAAGGGGAAAGATAGAAGATATGTTCTGGCCGGGGTTAGGTCTTATGGAGTTTCAGAAAAGGGGAATACAGGCCATTTGTCAAGAGTACGAAAATATAATGGTCGCCCATCTGCTGGGATACTATCTTGCTGGTCGGCCAAGTATGCTTGGCGACCTCATGATAGATACCTTTAACAATGTATCTATTCTTACGCATTGTGGAGCTCCACTTAATCCTTACGGGGACGACAGAAGAATTCCTTATATTATATGGAGTCATGCACAAAGTCCTGTAAGAAACACTCTAAAGCCCGGTTCAGGTACCGGTGCGCAAGTGAATTATCCTGTGAATGAACCTGTTACAATATGGAAAGTCTATGTATTTCATAAAAAAATAGGGCTTCATACCGGCAAAACTGCTGATGGTCATTCTCTCTATAAGGATTTTGATGGTATAATGTGCAGAACCAAGTTAGTGGTGAAAGTTGATGATGCAAAAAAGATACAGAAACATTTTTCTCCTGATGAGTATGGAATCCACAGGGCAGGAACTTTGGGCAACCTTAGAGAAAAAATCAAAGATTTGGCAACTTTAATCGGGTTTGAAGTTGTGGAAGAGGATAAGTAGTTTGCTTTATTCTAAAACCATAAATAAAACTTTTGCAAAATGCAATGGGATGAAATTTGCGTTCGCTGCGTGGGCGAATGCGTTTTAATAAAAGATTAACGAGAAACTTTATCCTCGTGCCGTGCGGCACAAGGGCTTATGGGCGTAAATGTGGGGCGCCGATAAGTGAAGAAATTCAGACTCCACAGAGGGATTTTGAGTTATGGTAGATAGAAATATAGCTAACAAATTAGGTTTGTCGCAAGAAAAGCTCGACGAGCAGGTCGGGGAGTTATTCGGCACGAATGAAAACGAATATCTGGAAGAAACTCTGCGCTTGAAGGTGGATTTACGATTGCCCGGCACCATTCTTAAGGGAACAATCGTATCTCGAATCGGCAACGACGTTATTCTTGAGGTTGGTCTGAAAAGCGAAGGCGTTGTGGATGCGAGTGAATTTGAGAGTTCCGACGAGATAGAGGCCGGAAGAGAAATCGAGGTGCTCCTCGAGGACACGGACTCTGAAAGCGGACTTATTCTGCTGAGCAAGCGCAAGGCGGACACTATCAGGGGCTGGGAAAATATAATCAATACGAAGAAGGAAGGCGATGTTGTCACAGGTAAAGTTATCAGGCGAATCAAAGGCGGCCTGCTGGTTGATATAGGCGTTGCGGTGTTTCTGCCGGCTTCCCAGGTTGACATAAGAAAACCGGGTGATATAAGCAGGTTCATCGGCAAAGAAGTCGAATGCAAGATCCTAAAGATAGACGAAGAAAGCCGAAACATAGTTATATCGAGGCGCAAACTCGTTGAAGAAGAACGCCGGTCGAGCAAGGAAAAGATCCTTTCGGAAATCGAAGTGGGCCAGCTTCGCAAAGGCATCGTGAAAAACATCGCCGACTTCGGTGTATTCGTGGATTTGGGGGGACTGGACGGACTGCTGCATATTTCAGACCTGAGCTGGGGCAGGATATCACATCCGTCGGAAGTTGTGGAGCTTGACCAGGAACTCGAATGCGTTGTTGTCGGGTTCGATAAAGAGCGTGAGAAGATTTCGCTGGGCCTGAAGCAGAAAACGACCAGTCCGTGGGAAGACGTTGAACATCGCTATCCCGTCGGAGCAAAGGTAAAGGGTAAAGTTGTCAACGTGATGAACTATGGTGCGTTTATTCGGTTCGAAGACGGAATCGAAGGGCTGGTCCATATCAGCGAGATGAGCTGGACCAAGCGCCTTGCCCATCCGAGCGAGATGGTGAACCTCGGGGATGAGATAGAGGTAGTCGTGCTGAATGTCAACAGGGAAAAACATGAGGTTTCGCTTGGTCTCAAGCAGACGGAAACAAACCCATGGGCGGTGGCTTCGCAGAAATATCCCACGGGAACGGTAGTTACGGTGAAGGTCCGCAGCATTACGAATTTCGGGGCGTTCGTGGAGATAGAGCAGGGTATCGACGGCATGATACATATTTCCGACTTGAGCTGGACGAGGAAATACAGCCATCCGGGCGAGGCGCTGCAAAAGGGCCAGGAAATAAAGTGCGTCGTTCTGGAAGTTAATGAGGTGAAACGCCGGGTATCGCTCGGAATAAAGCAGATGACCGAAGACCCGTGGATTCGGGCTATTCCGGAAAAATATATCCCGGGGCATATTATCAAAGGCAAAGTGGCGAAGCTTACTAATTTCGGCGCATTCGTGGAACTTGAACCGGACCTCGAAGGGCTGCTCCACATTTCCGAACTTGCGGACCATAAGATTGATAAGCCCCAGGACATAGTTAACGTCGATGACGAAATTGAAATTAAAATTTTGAAGGTTGACAGTGAGTCGCGTAAGATTGGTTTGAGTTTGCGTCGGGTCAAGTGGGCCGCAGAAGAACAAGCAGCCGGTCTGGCCAAGAGGCAAACGCCGGTAGGTGTTCAGACTGTACTTTCCGATGATGATGTGGATGAGCTTGATAAATCTAAAAAGAAGGACGACAAAGCCAGGAAAGCTGAGGCGAGCGAGGCGAAGGTGACAGAAGAGACCGAACAATCCCAGGCCGAGCAACCTGAACAAGCTGAGAAGGCCGAAGAAAGCGTCGAGGCCGAGGGCGAACCTGAGAAGGCCGAAGAAAGCGCCGAGGTCGAGGACGAACCTGAGAAGGCCAAAGAAAGCGCCGAGGCTGAGGGCGAAGCTGAGAAGGCCGAAGCTGAGAAGGCCGAAGAAAGCGTCGAGGCCGAGGACGAACCTGAGAAGGCCGAACAAAGCGCCGAAGCCAAGAGCGAAGACGACGGCGAGGGTAGTGAAAAGGAAAATGAACAGAATGAGGAGGACAAAACCAAGGGCGATTAACTTTACAGCGCGAGTTACAACCTTGTCAGGCAACTTAATTTGCTAACGCATAAGCATAAGAAGTGATACCTGGTAATACCAAATATCAAAATGTAAAAATCAAAATCACAATGCAAAATTCAAAATTACACTTCGTAGAAAACATCAGGTAAATGAGTGTCATTGCAAACAAAGCGAAGGGGACCGGCATTTTGCAGTAATTCACAAAATGGGAACCTATGCAGTCATAAACGCGGCAATGGCTTTTTCTGGCTGTCAGGAAAGAGATTGCCACGGCCTTTGAAAAATGCCTCGCAATGGCACAGAAATGTAATTTATACCCCCCGAATGGTTACGATTTTATAGCAAAAAAAGTTTCGCTAACAGTTATTTTTCGAACGATACGTCCGATAAAAGTACTGTAAATGCCTGTTAATAAAGTACTTAAGTCCTTAACAATCCTTTCAGGGAAAAATTTAGCAAAATTTTACAATTTTTTACTTGACGTTAAGATAGATAATTTGGTATAAGTGGGAAGTATAGAGTATTTAGATATTTCATATATGGCTCTTAAAACGAGTTTGAGAGCCATATAGTAATTGATGTGGCTGGAGTGAGGGTGATGCCTCGGAGGCAGGGTTTTTTTCGTTTCAGCTTACATCTCTTAAACAGGCCCGGCTGCCTGCGTGGGGCAAGCCGGGTCGAAAAATCGATTAGACAAGCACAGGGTTTGGTGAAGATTCTTTGTTGCTTGTTTTAAGACTGTTGTGTTGGGACAAGCATAGTCAGTTGCAGGGAAGCTGTACGCTTGTTGCTGACAACAGCCGTTTTGGCGTGTAGCCGGAACGTAAAATTAGTTTTGATGTAAAGGAGGAGTATTATGTTAAAAAAGTTTATTTTATTTTGTGTAGTTTTATTGATAGCTGCGCCCGCGTACGCCACACCTATCGGCGTGTTCGACTTCGCCGATGACGTCGGCAGAGATGCCGGCAAGTGTGTAGGCTACGGAATTACGCAGTATGTCGCGACCGATGAGTACCGTATCACGGCTTCCGGCGCCGATATCTATGGCAAAGATGACGGATTCCACTTCGCTTATAAGCAGATGACCGGAGACGTGAAGGTCACGATGAAAGGCGAGTGGATTATGGCTCCGGACGGCTGGAGCAAGATGGGTCCGATGATTCGCAACGGGACTCCCGGCAATATCGCTTCCAACGCAGTGAACTACTTCATGCTTACCCGAAGGGATTACAAACGTGTTACGCTCCAGAAGCGTGATGCAGTGGGTGACAACTCCGGAAAAATTCTGGAAATAAAGAACCAGCCACCCGTTGCGCTCGGTATTCAGCGTGTAACGTCGGGAGCCTACACGATTATCCAGGGCCTTGCCGACTTCGGCAGCGGTTGGGTATCGAACGGCATGAAGATTGGTCCGGCGATTGATGAAGAGGCACTGTTTGGCGTTGCCGTTACCGGACACAAGAACGGCGTTAAAGACGGTATGGCACAGGCGAAGATAACGGATGTGGTGTATGACACCAGTCCCAGTCTTCTTGGTGTAGTTGACATTCCGGAGGCTGCGAGAGTTGACGTTTGTCCGACAGAGATTTCCGGTTTTAAGACTCGTACAATCAAGGCCGGTCAAGGCACTGACTTAGGCGGAGACCGCTGGACAGAGTCCTATCCGAAGATGAACGAAATCCTCGACACCGGTTTCATCGGTGCAACTGCGGGCGTGGTGGACTTTGCTTCGAGTCGCATTGAGCAGTACGTCAACTTCGCCGACGGCGGCGACGGTTTTGCATTCAAGGAGGGCAACGGGTTTCCAAGTCATTCCTACCCGGGTATCGACCCGGAACCGGTTCGGATAGCACCGGCGGATACGTCCTACGGTGACGTGGATCCGCCAGGAGGCGACGACCATTTTGCGGGCGAGGCCCTCGGGTGCATTTTCCTGACGGAAGGCCTGCACATCTTTGGTGCAAAGGGCGACGACGGCGCACAGTTGAAGATTGGCGACGAACTGGTCGGCCAGACCACCGGTTGGAACAACACGGGTCAGTGGTTAGTTAATGCTGCCGTGGAAGGCTGGTATCCCCTCGAAGCACGCTTCTTCGAGATAGGCGGCGGAGCAGACTGGGAACTTTACGAATGGCTGCCTGACGGCACGAAAATTCTGCTGAACGACACGGCTGCCGGCGGCGCACCTGTTTTAGTTCCCGAGCCGGCCACTATTGCCCTGTTGGGCTTTGGCGGTTTGACCCTTCTCAGGATACGCAAAAAACGCTGATTCTAAGGAAATCAAAGTTTATTTTGGAGAATTGAAAATGAAAAGAACACTAATTTTGGCTTTGGTTTTTGGATTGGCAATGACTATGACGGCGTCCGCCGGGAAGATTGTGCTTGTGAGCGATTCGTTAGCTCCTGAAACTACTCCGGGAGCTGGCGACCACTGTGACGACCCGCTGGTTGCCTTCCTCGAAGGTCTCGGCCACACCGTGGACAGAAGCGGTATGGCAGGAAACTATAAAACCCTCGACGCTGCTAAAGTCGCAAATATGGAGTCAGCCGGCATTGTTATTGTGAGCCGGCGAACCAACAGCGGCGCTTACGGCGATGGCGACCGGAAGGATTGGAACGAGCTATCAACACCCCTTTTGCTGCAGAGCGGCTACCTGACTCGCAGCAGTCGATGGGGCTGGTCGAGCGGTGGTTCGGGTAACGTTGGTGATAATACGCAGACCGATTGCGATTGGGTAGGCGTGGACGATGAAGCTCTGCTCCTGCCGAACACGATGTACGACTGGACCAGTGTAGGCGGCACATCTCCGAATGGCCCGTATCTTCCCAACGTTGCCGGCGGAGAAACCGTTGCCGGCACTATAACGGTGGAGTTCGACGGTCGGCCGTGGGTGATTAACATCCCGAAAGGCACCGACCTCGACGCTCTCAACGGCACCACCGATAAGTTCGGCATCACCGGTGCATGGCGTGTCTTTATGGGCGCCTATGGCTACGATCACCCCGGTACTAACGAATGGGGCGACCTGATGACCGAGGAGTACGAAGGTCTTTTCGCTTCTCTGGTGAACACGATGATCCCCGAGCCGGCAACGATTGCTTTGCTGGGACTCGGTGGATTGGCGCTGATTCGCAGGAAACGTTAATCCTTAAACTTATTAGCCAATGAATTTGCATCAATCCGGGGCTTATTCCGAAAAAAACGGAATAAGCCCCGGTTGCTTTTTGGGTATTTCAAATATCAGATTGCTTCATAAAAATCATCAGCTATCTGCCTTCTGATTTCTGTCTTCTGACTAAAAAGATGCACTACACGCAAATCGGGGGAGTTTTTTTTTGATTGTTGATAATATTGGGATTGGAGGGTATAATAAACCGATTGTAATAATAATGTCATAATTTGGAGGTTTATCGCTATGTTGCTATGGATTTTCAGGGGGATTTTCATCGTCATCGTTGCCGGGGTGCTGCTGGTCAGTGCAAGCTCGGAGGTTTTTTCACTACAGCAGAACTCGCCGAGCTGGTGGGCGGTGGTCTTTAGCGGGATTGGAATGATGCTGTTTTTCTTTCTTCTGGACATTCTTACGCCCAAAAGGAAGCTCAGCGCCCTGGCGGGCGTGTTTTTCGGCCTGCTGGTCGGCATGCTTATCAGCGGAGCGCTGGCGCCGGCGGTGGATATGATAGCCGAATCGTACAAAATCCAGTTGATTTCCGAGGCGACGGCAACCATTAAATGGATGATGGGTATAGGTATATGTTATTTTACCATCACTATCGTGATGCGGACAAAGGACGATTTCCGCTTTGTGATTCCTTACGTTGAATTCGCCAAACAGACCAAGGGCTCCAGGCCGCTGGTATTGGATACCTCGGCGATTATCGACGGGCGGATTGTGGACCTGTGTCAGAGCAATCTGTTCGACGCACCGCTGATTGTTCCGCGTTTTGTGCTCAATGAGCTGCAGTTGATTTCGGACTCGGCGGACAGACTCAAACGCAACCGCGGCAGACGCGGACTCGATATACTTAACAAGATGCAGATGGACCCCGTCATCGACATAGAGATCGACGACAGCCAGATTCCGGAGGTGGAGGAGGTCAAAGGCGTGGACCAGAAACTAATGATGTTTACGAAGAGCTGCAACGGTCGGCTGGCGACGACGGACTATAACCTCAGCAAGGTCGCGCGTGTGCGAGAGGTTGATGTATTGAATATCAACGACCTTGCGAATTCTCTGAAGGTCATAGCGCTGCCCGGAGAAGCAATGCAGATCAAGATTATCAAGCCTGGCGAAGAGGCCGACCAGGGAATAGGGTATCTGCCGGATGGAACGATGGTGGTGGTCGAAGGCGCCCGCAACAAGATAGGCCGGGAGCTGGTCATCAGTATAACAAGCTCGCTGCAGACCTCGGCGGGCAAGATGATTTTCGGCAAATTCGAGGGTTTTGCGCAAGAGACGGGCAAGAACGAACGGCGACCACCATATAACAAAAAACGCCGCGTCGGTGCGAAAATGTCAGAAAGACAATAAGAGCCTATCCGGGTGTTACTATCTTGAGCCGGACCTGAGCAGGCACCCGGCGAATACGACTATGGCCATGATATTGCCAAGAGCAAAGAGCGGCCAATAGAAATATGATTCGTAATCGGGCTCCGTGACGTGAGGGCCCGGGATGCAAAAAGAGACGACCACAATCAGACCGGCAAGGGAGAAGACGAACCAATCGACCGGTGTAACTCTAAGAGGCCTGGCGCAAGAGTCGCGGTAGAGTATAACGGCGGCAAAGACAAGCAGCGTAATCGAGACAAGAACGGGATAAAGGACCGGACAGGCCCAAACGAGGGGTATTAGAAAGAGAATGTCCCAATCCCAAATCGATGCGGGCCAGTCGAGCAGGACCTTCAGCCAGACGTAGTAGAAGATGTCCCAGACGGCAAAGATGGCCATGAAATATGCGCACATCTGGCGGATGTTTCGGCCTATGAGCGCCGATGCCGTGAAGATTAGAAATATCGTGGCGGCCTCTCTGCCGATTTCCGTCAGTAAAAGCCGCTTCCAGAGCGGGCCCATTCCAAAAGTGGTCAGCGGAAAAGTAAAGCCGTCTGGATGAAAGATTGTCCGTAGGTAAACAACCACAGCGGCTTCGATGTAGGCAAAGGCGATGCCGAAGACGACGACGATGCAGAACCTTTTGAGGGTTGTCTTGAGCGGGTCATTAAATGTATTGGGCAGGTTTTCGTGCGTTCGCATAGCGTTAAAGTTTTTGCAATTCCTTCAGCAGTGCGGGGATAATCCTGTTATTCGGAACTGCGGAGATTTTTCGCCCCTTTCGGTAGAGAAAGGCCCTGCTCTTGGCGGCGCAAAGGGCGAGGTCCGCGTCGGCGGCTTCACCGGGGCCGTTGACGACGCAGCCCATCACGGCGATACGCACCGGCTTATCAATCTTGCGCAGGGCTTTTTCGACTTGCCGGGCGAGCTTGACCAGGTCGATTTCGACACGCGCGCAGGTCGGACAAACTATCAGCTCCGGCCTGGAACGCTCGTAAAGGCCGAGCGCGATTAGAATCTGCTTTGCGATTTTCGTTTCCACGACGGGATTGGCGGCGGCGCTTACCCTGATGGTGTCCCCAATGCCTTCGGCGAGCAACGTGCCGAGGGCAACGGCTGAAGGTATCGCGGCATCCTCGGGCAGGCCCGCGTGAGTGAGGCCAAGGTGCATGGGATAGTCGAAAGTCTCGGCGAGTCGGCGGTTAATTTCGATGGTCCTGGTCGCGTCGCTGCTTTTTGCACTGAGGACCAACTGGTCGAAGCTGCGGCTCTCAAAGAGCCGAACGTATTTTTTCATCTCCTTCAACATCAAAGCGGCCCGTTTGCCGGCGGGGACAGGCTTACTTTTGAGGTCCCTGATGCTGGCCTCGTTGACGCCGACGCGAATGGCGGCGCCGTGCATTTTTGCGGCGTCTATTATCCGCAGGATGTCCCGGCGTTTTTTTATGTTGCCGGGGTTAAGCCGTATCTTGGCAGCGCCCGCTTCTATTGCCTCGACGGCCCTGGCGCTGCTGAAGTGAATATCGGCGATTAACGGGACATCGACCTTTTGGACGATTTCCGCAAAAGCGGCGGCGGCGGGGCGCGTCGGGACGGAAACTCTAACAAGCCCGCAGCCTGCCCGGACAAGCTGATTTACCTGCCTTACACAACGGGTGACATCGACAGTCGGGACCTTGGTCATCGACTGGATGACAATTGGGCAGCAAAACCCAAGTTTAACGGAGCCGACCCTGACGGTCATGGTTTTTCTTCTTTTTGACATTTCAAAATTGTAGCTTGTTTTGTTGTCCCGAGCAAATTAAAATATACCCTTCAGGGTAGTAAATTCCCGCGAGTAAGATTGTAACTTATTGTTCTAAAGCCACTTACCCGCGAACCCGCCGCGGCGGGGGAAATTTCAACTGAGAGCACTATACATCCAAAGCGTAGGGCTTGTTCAAATATTATTGTTTAACTCAAACTGACCGATTCTGATTTTAGACACAGATTAACACGGCTTATTAGACACGGATTAACACCGATTAACACTGATTTTGTATATTTGGATTCCCGCTTGCGCGGGAATGACAAAATGTGTCATATTACTGGCAGTTAAGCACTTATGTCGATATATTGAAAACCGGTCAGTTTGAGATTGTTTAATTTATCAGCTTTTTACTATGGGACCATTGCTGGTATATATTGGCGTTGTATTGTTTATCACCTACGCATGCTGGGGGACGGCGCTCTATATTATGCAGGGCAAGTTTCTGTATCGCCCATCGCGGGAGGTTCCCTATACGCCGGATGAGCTGGAGCTGGCTTACGAAGAGGTGGTTTTTAAGAGCGAAGACGGTTTAGACCTGAGCGGGTGGTATATCCCGGCTGCGTCGCCGGTCGATACAAAAGCCGGCTCTATTAAAGCCGACAATGTGCCCACTACGAAAAGTGCGGAGAATTCGACTTTTACGGTTTTGTTCTGTCACGGCAACGGAGGCAATATAATGCACCGTATAGACAGCATAAATATCTTTTATAAGCTGGGCGTGAACTGCTTTATTTTCGATTATCGCGGCTACGGCGGCAGCGAGGG
>JAUWPZ010000205.1 GCA_030611315.1 Sedimentisphaerales bacterium | reverse complement strand
ATCTGCTGGAAATCTTTCATTTCTCCAGTTTCTCCGATTGTATAGCAAGATTGCGGTTGCCATAACTGCTTAAATGGATTAAAGTTGCAACGAGACGATAGAATGAGAGCGAGGGAGTGCGAAAAAACCCCTAAGTTTGAGTCACTTTTTCATTGATTTTTGTCTGAAATTATGTTAAAATATTCACATGTTTGCCTGTCCCTTAGGGGCCAGCAGGTAAACGTTAACCGCCCGACGGCGGAGTTCAATCCCCCGTTCGTCATCCGCCTCCTCATCTTATCGTTTCTTACTTCTTCAAGACTTTCATTTCAGTCGGCCTTAAAAAAGGTCGGGAACCGAACTTGTGGACGAAGGCAAAAGACTGCGACAAAGCTTGCTTTACGAGCAGTCTTTGCCGAGTACACTAAGCTGACTGAAATCCTCCGCCTAAATCCGCGTTAATCTGTTTACCCCGTTAGAAACAAATCTTCTGTTTCTAATGGGGTGACCTCCGTGGCCAAGCAGAAACTACCTATTTCCCCTACCCTAACATTATGTTAAGATTCAAAACACGTCAATTTTAGGTCAATTTATTGCAATTCTTGTTCATTTCATGACAAAAACTGTAAATTTCTGTCAGTTTTTGACTACTTTTTACCCCTTTTTTTCTTGCCCCTCTTGCCTACACACTCCATCCTAACGCCCCCACCCCCATTTTTAGCTCAATAACGAACATCGCAACAAAAGAAAACTAAAAAAACCTGAAAATCTCCAATTTTCCCCAAAATCCAATTTTTCAAATTTTCATTGCTGTTAATTTACGCAATTTACAAAACCGCTATTTTCTCACGAATAAACCGCCGGATTTCCCCTGTTTCCGCTCCGCGAGGCGGTATTCTGCGTTGGCTAAAACAATCGCGAGCTATCGAGCAGGAACGTTACAGGCCCATCGTTAACGCTGCTTACGTGCATATATCCGCCGAAAACGCCCTTTTCAACAGCTACACCCTGTTCAGCGATGATTTCGGCGACCTTTTCGTAAAGCTGCTCTGCCAACTCCGGCTCGGCTGCGGCGTCGAAACCCGGCCGGCGACCCTTGCAGCAGTCGCCGTGAAGCGTGAAATTGCTAACCAGCAATATCGAACCGCCCACGTCCTGCACGCTTCTATTCATCTTGCCGGCATCGTCGGCGAAGATTCGCAGATTCGCCAGCTTCTCAGCCATAAACTCGGCATCCTTCACGCCATCCCCCTTGCCGACGCCCAAATAAACCAGCAGCCCCTTGTCGATTTTGCCCACTGTTTGCCCTTCCGTCTCGACCTGCCCCTGTAATACCCTCTGTATGACCGCTCGCATAGTTATCCTTTCTTGCTATCCGCCGAACCACGGGGTCGAGCTGGCCCTTCGAATGTGCAGCTCATCCATAACAGCATTGCCTTTGTGCGTAACAAGGTAAAGAACCAGTTCCGCAATTTCATTGGGACCGATGAGATCGGCCTTATCAATATCAGGACGGACGTTTTGGACCATTTCTGTATCCACTCCACCGGGGCAGAGCAGGTGGACCCGGATGTTCGAGCCTCGCAGCTCCTCAGCCAACGATATTGTCATCCCCCGCAGAGCATGTTTGGAAGATGTATAGGCGCTCTGAAGCGGATAGCCCTTGACGCCGACGACCGACGCAATGTTGACAATGTATCCGGCTTCCGACTCTCTCAACAGCGGCAGTGCCTCTCTGCAAAGGATAAACGGAGCGCGCGCATTGACCCACATACAGCGCTGCCAGTCTTCGGTTTTGGTATCTTCCAATTTTGCCGAGTGCGTAACGCCTGCGTTATTGACCAGTATATCCAGTCTGCCGAGCTTTTCGCCCGTTACTTTGACGAGGTTTCTAATGGATTCTTCTTCGGTCAGCTCGGTAACAGCAATAAACTCTTTTCCGCCGGCCTCTTTGACCTGCCTGGCGGTTTGCTGCAGTTGATCGATTGAGCGGGCGGCAAGTATGACCGTAGCGGCCTCCCGGGCTAATGCGATGCTGATTGCCCTGCCGATGCCCCTGCCGGCCCCTGTTACTATTGCGACCTTTCCGGTTAATTGCTTTGCCATTAGCAGCCTTTCCAAGATTCGCGCGCAATTGTAACCGAAAACGATGACGAATAAAACCATCGTTTTGAGGAGCGTATGGGATTGAGAAAAGTCTAAGAGCCTATCCGAATAACCTCGTCGTTATGAGGCCGAGCGAAAAGTGCGAGGCCAAGGCGCACGCGCCAAAAACGACCGGAGGCGTGGTTGACGCCACGTTGAGGACGTTTTTGGCCGACAACGCTTTTCATCGTGCTTCCCTTGGGGATAGATTTTGGTTTTAGTATAGACTCTTATTTGCTTATTTTCAGCAGCTCTTTACCTTCTTGTTCGCCTGCGGTCCTGCTGCTGATAACCCTGGTTGTCGTATCTGCTGCGAGTGCGGATGCTTCCACCAGTCCTTTGAGTTTCGTTTGTTTCCGTGGTTGTCTTGCCTGCCTTTTCCATTTCCTTGATGAGTCTCGTGAACCTTTCCAGCCTGTCCAGCGATAGGCCGTCAATCGCCGTAACTGTTTTTACCGCTCCTTCTGCAAGGGCAAGCTTTCGTATGCAGCGAAGCTCTAATATGACCTGGTCGTGCACGTATTTTGCCAGTTTTGGTTTGTTGTAGGCGTCCCTCTCCATCCACTCGCGCAGTACGTTTTGGCTTTTTCTATCAAGGTCATACAGCGCCTTCACCATGTCAGGATACTTCTTGACTTTGGCCTTAACCTTGTTGGGGTCGGCAAGTGGGTCAGGCTCAGCCCTTTGTCCTTCAATGGCTGTTCCATAAGGAGATAGCCTCCCTGTTTCACCAAAACCCTCATACCTTCCCTCTGAACCAGGAATGTCTCGCTCCGGCGGCCTCGTCGGGCGGGGCACACGATATGTTCCCGTTCCCGTTGTGGCGAAGATACCAACCATGACCAAAGATACTGCCAGCGTGATAGATAATGAAATAACCAAACGTTTCATGATACGTCCTCCAAAACGACTTAATGTTAATCAAAACCAATCTGCGGCCTTAGCCGACCACTTGACGTATTCATATTATACACCAAATAATACGGAGCCTTATATGAAAAACTTGTCCCAATTTGCCAATTTTGAGCGTTGGCGTTGTTCACACCCGGTCTGCGCAGGCCAGCCCAATCATTTCTGCGATGTTGTCGAATTCGTCCAGCGAGTAAAACTCAATGATAATCTTGCCTCTTTGCCCGTTTTTTCGGGCCTCAATGGATACTTTTGTGCTAAGCTGACTGGATAGTTTCCTTTCCAGGTCCATGATATGGGCCGGCTTTGAACGAGCTGTCGTTTTGGCCTGGTTGCTGCCTGTGAGGTACTTTCGAACCAATCTCTCAACATCACGAACGCTCAGCCGCCCTGCCATTGCTCGGTTGGCCAGCTTTCGTCGAAGTTCGTCGGTTGGCAGCGCAAGTATTGCCCGTGCGTGCCCCATCTTTAACCGGCCGTTAGCCAGCATTTGTTTGAGTTCCTGCGGTAAGTCGAGCAAGCGTAAGTAGTTAGCAATAACTGAGCGGTCTTCGCCGAGTCGTTCGGCGGCCTCGGACTGAGTCAGGGAAAAAGAATTGAGGTAGTTCTGGTAGGCCCTGGCACGCTCAAGGGGATTCAGGTCGGCTCGGTGTATGTTTTCCACCAGTGACCATTCGAGCATTTGTTCATCGGTTGCTGTACGAACCAGAGCCGGTATGCTTGTCAGAGAAGCCATCTGAGCGGCCCGGAGTCGACGTTCCCCGGCAATAAGCTGATACCCCGAAGCTGTTGGGCGAACTAAAATCGGCTGAATTATCCCGTTTGCCTTGATCGACGCGGAAAGCTCCTCCAGTTCCTGTTCGTTCCATGCCGTCCGTGCCTGATAAGGATTTGGCGATATGGAATCCATACTTATCTCATGCAGCGAATCACGTAACTCTATATCAGGAGGGAAGTTAGAGGCGGCAGAGGGATTCGACAAAAGCTGGTTGGCTTCTGCGGGACTAATAGTTATCGGACCTATAAGAGACTGCAGCCCCCTACCGAGATGCTTTGGCTTTCCTTTTCTACTGATAGACATATAAGTGCTCCTTCACAACATGCAGCAATTAGGAATGTTGTATTTCTTATACTTAGTTTTGGGAGACCTGTTGTGGATGGCCTGAATGTTATTTCGGAATAATCAAGGGAAATTCTGCAAAAATGCGGCGTGAAAAGGGGCTTTTTTTGAAAAATGTTTCACGTGAAACATTAAAAGCGAAGAACGAAGGGACAAGGATTCGGCGTTTCAGCCTGCTGCTCAAGAGGAAAGATGTGACCG
>JAUWPZ010000193.1 GCA_030611315.1 Sedimentisphaerales bacterium | reverse complement strand
CGCCGCGGCGGGTTCGCGGGCAACTTGTGCCACAGGTAGTAACCTTAAAACAATAATTTACAATCCTAATCGCGGGAATTTATTACCCTTAAGGGTATAACGCAGATTCTCCCCTTTTGCAAATTGAAAATCGCCCCTTTTATAGTGCTCACGATTGAAATTTCCCCCGCCGCGGCGGGTTCGCGGGCAACTTGTGCCACAGGTAGTAACCTTAAAACAATAATTTACAATCCTAATCGCGGGAATTTTATACCCTTAAGGGTATAAAATCACGCTTCTGATTTGGCCCCGGCTGTTCAGAGAAACGGCAAAATACGCACCAACCGCGCACATTTAGACCGGAGTTGTACCTGTACTCGTGGTTGGCCCCCTGGAAGTAACTGCTACGGCATCAAACGCATCTTAGCCTGGCCGATGAGATAAAAACTGCCCGTTATACAAATCAGGTCTTCCTTGCTGATAGCGCTTTTTGCAATTTGCAGCGCCTCCCCCAGGCTGCTCGCCGTCTGGCACATCTTACCGGATATTTCCGTGTACATATCCGCCAAATCCTGCGGCGACATTGCCTTAACAGAGCTGTTGCGTGTAAATATCACCTTGTCGGCGCCGTATTGTAATTCGTACAGCATCCCTTTGATGTCCTTGTCATTATTGCAGCCGAAGATTACGACCATTGAATCGTAAGGGATATTTTGCCCTGTCGCGTGAATCATGGCCTTGATGCTTGCCGCATTGTGAGCGGCGTCGATCATAACCCTCGGGTCGTCGTAAATCATCTCCATTCGGCCCGGCAGCGACACGTTATTGAGTCCCTCCGCGACCTTTTCGTTGTCTATATTAAATCCGCTTGTTTTGAGTTTGTCCAGCATCGCCAGGGCCAGACCGCAGTTAATGGCCTGATGTTTGCCGTGCAGCGGCACCCGGAGATGTTCGAATTTACTCGTCGGCGTTGTAAGGCAAATTCTCGTGTGTGGCCCATCCTCCCGAGACGTCTCAAAACGATGCGAAAAATCGATATCGCTGCCTGTTACGCTCAATGGCGCTTTGACGATGCTGGCGTGCGATTTTAGAACGTGCATCGCCTCCGGGTCCTGCTGGACCGTAATAGCCGGTACACCACGCTTGAAAATCCCTGCCTTCTCCCTGGCAATGCAGTCAAGAGTGTCCCCAAGCTGCTGCTGATGGTCAAGGCTCAAACTCGTGATGCCGACGACCTTCGGCTTGATAACGTTGGTGCTGTCCAGCCGGCCGCCAAGACCGGTTTCTATCACTCCGATATCAACATTGGTATCCGCGAAGTGCATAAAAGCCAGCGCCGTCATAATCTCGAAGAAAGTCGGTTTATCATTCTTTGACATCTTCTCAACCGGCGCAAAAACACGGTTCATAAGGCCGTGCATCTGGGGGTCGCTAATCATTTTTGAATCGACCGAAATCCGCTCGTGCAAATGTGTTACGTGCGGGGATGTGTATAATCCGACCTTATAATCGTTCGCCTCGAGCATCTTGGCCAGCATAGTCGCCGTTGAACCTTTTCCCTTGGTCCCCGCTATATGGGCTGTATTTATCTTCTTGTGAGGGTCGCCCAGAAGAGACAACAGCTTGTTCATCCTCCTCAGGTTGAACGTCGAGACGTTATAACGAAGATGTTTCTGCTTCTCGTAATCCGTCCGCTCAAACAGGTAGTCAAGCGCCTGCCCGTAGTTCCTGAAGGCCTTTTTCCCTTTGACCCCGGCGGTCCTGGATGAGGTTTTAGCTTTTCGCTTCTTTCCGGTTGTTTTTACTGATTTTGCCATAGAGCCTTTTTTATAACAGGCAAAAGCGTTTGAGTCAATACCTTAGCTCTCGCAAAAACCGCTGTTACAGACGAAAAAAGCGATATAAGCTCTCCACACTAAAGAGCTTACAGAAAAAACGGCCATTGCGCATTATCTTTGTAAAATCTTTTTTCTATTAGTATCGCTAAACACATGTTCATAATTTCTTATATTACCTCGCTTGTTTTGGTTGTTTTTTAGGCTTTCCTCAGGCTTGGCGTTTTAAATACGGCATAGCCGATATATTCGCTACATTTGTTCTAAGCCGTACTTGATGATGCATGGGTTCGTCTAATATCGTCGCTGAAGGAAGCGCCTATGGCAAGGGGCCATACTGTGCCGAGTGCCCACACATCGTCTATATTCCCGAATCGAAGCACTATTACCTGTTTAACACGCAAAGGTACGGGCGCCGCCAACATTCGACCGTTTTCCGTTCTGCCGACCCACTCCATTTCGGTATCAATGATAATCGTTTCGAGGTTACTACGCTTCCCGTGGCGGCTCCTGAGATTATCCTGCATGATGGCCTGTACTACATCGCCTCCCTCATGCCGAGCTTGAAAGGTATCCATATCGCCGGATTAAAGTGGGTGAAAAAGTAAGCCGGCCCTGCACTGTCTCATTGAGCTGACTTGAGCACGAGTTTCAGGCCCCAGTCGGTCTCGGACTTATTTTTATCTTTCGGAAAATTCGGCAAAGTTATCTCACCCGCCGCGCCGGCACTGAGCAGACCTGCGTCGGCCCACTTGCCGCTCCGCGGATTAAACCAGGTTGCCGTGTACTTCCTCATCGGAAGCGCACCCGACAGCTTCGCCGCCGGACAATCCTTCTCGAAGTACAGCAGGAACAAATCCTTCCCGGCTGTTCGTGCACAATACGCCCATCCGAGGCATGATTTTTCCTTGCCCGACCTGCTCGGCTGAAGGAGGTCAGCATTCGGAACAAGCTGCTGATATTTGCGTTCCTCGGATAGGACAAAGCTCCTCAAATACTGCATCTGGTTGGCCGATTCCCATTTTATCACCTTCCAGATAGGATAATTCGACGCTTTTTCAACCTCGCCGCTCCACAGTCCTCCCTGCCATCCGCCCCCGCCGTAAATGTGTCCGCCCAGCCCACCCGACAGCACGCTGCCGTACATCGCCGAGCGGCAATAAAGCGCGGATTTCTCCGTCCCCCCCTCTGCGTCCAGCATTCCCGCGTAATAAGGTTCGCCGTTAATCCCCGGCACAGGCGGCGAGGCGTTGAATATCTCCGTCAGGTAGGGATACAGGTCGTGAGTGCGTCTGTTGCCTACCTGGTGGAACGTCAGCCATCTGGCCTTGTCCGTATGGCCGAAGTTGCGCAGCGTCGATGGGTTCGAGTTCGTACCCGCCATAGTGCCGAACGGCGGATGCCCGTACTTATCGACAACTTTGTTGGCCGCGGCGTTCCATTCTTGGGGAGATATGGTCGCCCCCGTCGTGTCCAGATGAATCGGGCTGAACAGGCAGATGTTGGCCTGGTACCGGCTCCAGACGTACTTAATATACCGCGTATAAGACCCCGGCCACTGGTAATATTTCTTCCACGCCTGCCCGATGTCACGCCGCGATACTTCGATAAACGGAACAAATCCCTGAGAGTTCAAATAGTCGATTTTTTTGTCCATGTTCCTGAAATACGCCGGATTGATACGGTCGATGTCCGGGTAATACTTCTCGTAGCCCGGCACTTTGCCCGGAAACAAAAATGCGCGGTTGCCGTCCTCGTCGTGCATGTCTTTGGCGCTGTTTGTCCCGGCTTGCTTCCACGCCGCACGCAGCACCGTCCCGTCTGCCATACTCAGCCTTGACGGCTTGTCGTCATTGGCCCAGTTCCCGAGCGACGCAATCATCGCAATGCAGTTGAATCCCTGTTTCCTGCGGAACCTGATGTAATCTTTAAGACCGGCTCCCGGACCGATTTGGCGCTCTTTATCATCATCGTACCATCGATACCGGAAAGTCGGGGCAGGCCACCACGTATCGCCCATAAGAAAAAAGGGCGTTCCGTCGGCCCATTCGAAGGCGTGTCCGTTCGCCGTTGCCCTGACCATACCCCGCCGGCACGGATTTTCCTCCTTCTGAGCTTCGGACCAGCCGACGGCCTTAAAGCTGCCGCTCCTGCCGTTCAGCCCCGGGTCCGATTGATTGGAGCCGCTGCTCCATTTCCACGTCCCGGCGGCGTTTGCAAGAACACGCACTCGAAATACATTACCTCCGTCCCAGAATCCGCAGCATCGCTTCTCGAAGCCGGGCCCGGTCAGGTCAACCCAGACCTCTGTCTCGGTGTATGGATTTTTATACTGTTTCTCGGCGTGCAGAGTAATCTCCACCTTCTCCCACACATGATAGCTCCCGGCAAACGCCGTCTGGAATGCTCCCGCCAGAACCGTTACTGCCGCAAACAATCCTAAAACAAGTACTCTCCAATCTTTCAATGCCTTGGGTCCGAATGCTCTGTCTCTGTCCATAATCGCTCCTTTGCTTCTCTCTATCTTGCGTACTTCCGGTTAATAAATGTTTAAGAGGCCTCTTGCCTTTTGGGTTGGCCCTGGTATTTTCGCAGAAATTTCAGCCACTTCTTCCACGCTTTCCTGTAAATATCGCCGCATACAAGAAATCCGTCGTTATGGCTGCCGAAAATCTCCACGAATTCCTTCGGCTCATTCGCCGCCTCGTACAGCTCCTGACCAAACTCGAATGGAACAATCTCGTCATTCCTGCTGTAAATCAGCATCACCGGACAATGAGCCTCCTTGATATAGTCGATTGTCCTGTAGCTGAATTTCGCAAACCACCGCACCGGCATATATGGGTAAAATTTCCTGCCGATGTCGGCGTACGAGGTAAAAGCGCTCTCGACAATCAAAGATTTCGCCTCGACCTTGCCTGCTAATTGTGCCGCAATGCTTCCCCCCAGAGACCTGCCGAAGATAATAATTTTCTCCGGCTCAATCTTCTTTTCTTCCGTCAGCCATTTATACGCAGCCGCGGCGTCCAGATATGTACCGGCTTCGCCGGGCTTGCCCTCGCTGCCGCCGTAGCCGCGATAGTCAAAAATAAAGCAGTTCACGCCCAGCTTATAAAAGATATTTATGCTGTCTAAGCGGTGCATTATATTGCCCCCGTTGCCGTGACAGAACAAAACCGTAAAAGTCGAGTTCTCCGCACTTTTCGTAGTGGGCACATTGTCGGCTTTAATAGAGCCGGCTTTTGTATCGACTGGCGACGCAGCCGGAATATACCACCCGCTCAGGTCTAAACCGTCTTCGCTCTTGAAAACCACCTCTTCGTAAGCCAGTTCCAGCTCATCCGGCGTATAGAGAACCTCCCGCGATGGGCGGTACAGAAACTTGCCCTGCATAATATAGAGCACCGCCCCCCAGCACGCGTAGGTAACAAACAATACAACGCCAATATATACCAGCAATGGTCCCATAGTATAGTGCTCACGATTGAAATTTCCCCCGCCGCGGCGGGTTCGCGGGTAAGTGGCTTTAGAACAATAAGTTACAATCT